>NZ_JAGIYX010000024.1:15866-154380 GCF_017813315.1 Kitasatospora sp. RG8 | reverse complement strand
CGGTGGTCATAGCGTGAGGGAAACGCCCGGTTACATTCCGAACCCGGAAGCTAAGCCTCACAGCGCCGATGGTACTGCAGGGGGGACCCTGTGGGAGAGTAGGACGCCGCCGAACAATCATTCCAAAAAGACCCCCTTCCGGACGGAAGGGGGTCTTTTTGCGTTAACGTCTCTGCCAGCACACCCCGGCCGGCGGAAGGCACGAACCGTTGCAGAACCTGACCCTTACCTGGCAGTCCGCCGGGGGCACCGCGGTCGCTCTCTACGGCGGTTCGTACGCGGCGTCGAGGTGGCGGCGTGCCCCGCTGTCGTCGCTGCTGCGCGAGGCCGGAACGCTGCTGGCGCTGTTCGCGCTCTGGCAGTTGGTCGGACACCTCTCCCTGATGAGCAGCGAGCACGCGCTGGACCGGGCGCGTTGGATCCACCGGGCGGAGCTGGCGGTCGGGTTGCCGGACGAGGCGTCCTGGCAGGCGGCGGTCACGCCGTACCCGGTGGCGGTGAAGGCCGCGAACTACTACTACGCCGTGATGCACTTCGCGGTGATGATCGCCGTCCTGGTCTGGGTCTTCGTGCGGCACCGCGAGCGGTACGCCTGGGTGCGGAACACGGTGGTGATCACGACGGCGATCTGCCTCGCCGTCCAGTTCATCCCGGTGGCGCCGCCCCGGATGCTGCCGCAGAGCGGGTTCGTCGACGTGGCCGCCGAGTACGGCCAGTCGGTGTACGGGGGCGCGGTCGGCGGGGTGGTGGTCGCCGCACAGCTCTCGGCCATGCCGTCGGTGCACGTGGCCTGGTGCGTACTGGCGGCGGTGGCGGTGATCCGGGTGTCGACGAGTTCGCTGCGCTGGCTGGCGGTGCTGCACCCGATGCTGACCGTCGCGGTCGTGGTGGTCACGGCGAACCACTTCTGGGCGGACGGCCTGGTCGCGGTGGCGATCCTGCTCTTCGCGTACGCCGCCCAGGCGGCCTTCGCCCGTTGGCGGGCCCGCCGGGCCTCCCGTGCGGTGTCGGCGGCGGTCGACGCACCGGCCGCGGAACGGGCGGGCAGCCGGCGCTAGCCGGACGGACGCGCCGTCGGGCCGGCCTTCCCACCCGGGGGAGGCCGGCCCCTGTGCGTGCCTGCCGTCGGATCCTTGGCCAGGCCCTTACTTGACCGGCAGTACGGCCCGGCCCCAGGCGCTGTTGGTCAGCGACGAGGTGGCCCAGTACCAGGCGACGAGCCCGGAGGCCGCGGCGACCCAGCCGGCGAACTTGGCGAGGCCGCCGGAGGTGTTGAAGGTGGCGAAGGCGGAGAGCACCAGCGAGACGGTCAGCAGACCGTAGACGAGGCGGCTGAACAGACCCGCGTTCCAGCCGGCGGCGGTGAGGGTGAGGGCGAGCAGGGCCCACAGCAGCAGGAACAGGCCCGCCGCGTTCTTTCCGGCCCCGCCGGCCGCGGACCAGGTGGCCCAGAAGGCGCCGAGGCTGGTGAAGGCCGTGCCGGTGAAGCCCTCGCCGCCGCGGAGCTGCCAGAGACCGGCGATGAAGAGGGTGACTCCGCCGAGGAGGTGGGCGAGATGTGCCGAGTCCCCGACCCCGGTGCCGCTGAGGATCCCGGTGGAGAGGAGACCGTAGGCGAGGAGTGTCAGGCCGAGGGCGAGGTAGCCGAGGTTGACGGCGTCGGCACCGGTTGAACGGGCGTTCTGTGCCCCGGAAGCTTCGTTGCTCACCGGAGGCTCCTTTCGGTTTGGGCGCGCGCAGGGCGCGGTCGACCGCAGGTGGGATGTTCGATGAGGTGGATGCGCGCGACCGCGCCGAGGGCGCACGGCTGGAGCGTGCGACGGCTGCGGTCAGAATGACGGCCCAGCGGAGGAACCGCTGGTCGTGTCCCCGCCGGGGGATTCCCCGGTGAGATCGGTGTACCCGGTCGGCAGAGCTTGTACCCTTGTGAATCGTACAATTTGTGCCGTCGTCAGCTGTCGAACGCTCACGGTTGGCTTCCGAGTCGCCCCGGTACGGGCAGCAGCGCTCAGACTTCGGACAGCCGCGCTCAACTCACGTGCGGCAGTGGTCAAACCTCGTGAGGCAGGGCCCGGCCCGCGTGCGGCAGGGCCCGGCCCGCAGCCGGCACCGGTCAGCCCACGCGCTGGGCGGGCACCCGCAGGGTCAGGATGGCCATGTCGTCGGACGGGGGCTCCGGGGCGAACCGCTCGACGGCCCGCTGCACCCGCAGGGCCACCGCACCCGCGGTCAGTCCGGTGCAGCCGGTCAGCACCTCGGCGAGGCCGTCGTCGCCCAGCATCCGCAGCCCCTCCCGGCGTTCGGTGACGCCGTCGGTGACGCAGAGCAGTACCTCGCCGGGGGCGAGCACCAAGTGCTCCGCGGTGAGGTCGAGTTCGTCCATCACCCCGAGCAGCGGCTGCGGGGTGGCGGCCCGGTCCACCTGGCCGTCGGTGCGCAGCCGCAGCGGCAGCGGGTGGCCGGCGCAGACCAGCGACAGCTCGGTGCTGCCGTCCGGGCGCGGCGTCAGCTCGCCGTACAGCAGGGTGAGGAAGCGGCTGCGCGAACCCTCGTCGAGGATGGCGGCGTTGAGCCGGCTGAGGACCTGCGGGGCGTCCAGGCCCTCGCGGGCGAGCAGGCGCAGCGAGTGCCGGGCGAGGCCGGTGACGGACGCCGCCTCGGGGCCGGTGCCGCAGACGTCGCCGATGGCGAAGCCGTAGGTGCCCTCGCGGATGGTGAACAGGTCGTAGAAGTCGCCGCCGACCTCGTTGCCCTCGCCGGCCGCCTGGTAGTAGACGTCGACCTCGACGCCGGGGATCTCGGGCAGGTCCGGCGGCAGCAGGCTGCGCTGGAGGGCCTGGCTGGTGGCGGTGCGCTCGGAGTAGAGGCGGGAGTTGTCGAGTGCGAGGGCCGCCCGGCGGGAGAGGTCCTCGGCGAGCTCCAGGATCTCCTGGCGGAACCGGACGCCGGCCGGGGCGCCGAGGACGAGCAGGCCGATCACGCGGTTGCGGGCGGTGAGCGGCAGGACGACGGTCTCGCCGAGCAGGCCGGAGAGTTCGGGGCTGTCGGTCAGTCCGCCGGCCCGGGCGGTGTCGACCGGGGCGGTCCAGAAGCGGACGCCGTGGGTGGGGCCGGACTCCGGGGCCGGGGTCTTGTCGAGCAGGGCGCGCAGCGGGTCGATGCGGTCCTCGTCCTCGTGGAGGACGAAGGCGAGCGAGGCCGGGGCGCCGTGGTCGCCGTTGGTGTAGACGGCGCACCAGGAGGCGAGGGTGGGGACGGCCATCTGGGCCATCAGGGCGAGCGTCTGCTCGTGTTCCAGGGTGCCGGCCAGCAGGTCGGAGGCCTCGACGAGGAAGGAGAGCGAGCCGCGGCGCAGCCGGTCGAGTTCGGTGAGCCGGGTGCTCTCGATGGCGAGCGCGACGCGGTCGGCGGCGAACTGGAGGCGCAGCGCGTCCTCGTTGTCGTACCGGCCGGGGGCGGCGGCGGCGATGCCGAGGGAGCCGATCAGCCGGCCCTCGACCTTGAGCGGGACGGTGAGCAGGGAGCGCAGGCCGCTGCCGGTGAGCAGCGCGGGGCCGTTCGGGCGGGTGGCGAGGTCCTCGTGGACGGAGGGCAGCCGGGCGGAGTCGTAGCGGTTGCCGGTCTCGACCGGGAAGCGGCTGTGCCGGCGGTGGCCGGTGGTGAGGCCGGTGGCGGCGCGGACCTCGAACTCGGTCTCGTCCTCGGTGGTGAGCAGGACGTAGGCGGCGTCGGCGTCGAGCAGGTCGCGGGCGCGTTCGACGGTGCGCTGGAGCAGGGTGTCGAGGTCGTCGGAGGCGGTGGGGCCGGCGAGCAGGTCGAGCCGGCCGGCGGCCTGGTCGGACCTGTCGCCGGGCAGGGCACGGGCGGGGGAGCGGAGCACCGCCCGGTCGGAATCGAGCACGAGCAGACAGAGGGTGGACGGGGTGCCGTCGGTGTCGCGGATCCGGACCTGGAGGCCGTACACGTCGACGGTGCGGCCGTCGGCGTGGCGCAGGCCGTAGCCGCCCTCCCAGCGGGCCAGCCGGAGCGTCGCGGCCAGGCCGAGGCCGGGGCCCTGCGGCCAGACGGCGAGGTCGGCCCAGGGGCTGCCGAGGACGGCGTCGGCGGGGTGGCGGAAGAGGGCCTCGGCGTCGGCGTTCCAGGCGAGCACGCGGCCGTCGTCGTCGAGTTGGACCACGGCTACGTGCACCGGGCCGCTGCTGCTGGGCAGTTCGCCGCCCGGGGTGGCGGGGACGGCGTAGCGGGTCCCGGCGACGTGGGCGGGCAGGGCGAGGCGGAACCAGACGGTCTTGCGGCCGGCCGCGTACTCGACGCCCCAGCGTTCGGCGAGGGCGGAGCACATCAGCAGGCCGCGGCCGCCCTCGCCGTCGGGGTCGGCGTAGCGGTCGGAGGCGGTGACGGGGACGTCGGCGAAGGACGGCAGTCCGCGTTCGGGGTGGTGGTCGGTGACCTCGATCCGGACGGTCCCGTCCTCGCGCAGGCAGCAGACCTCGGCGGCGGTGCCCGCGTGCACGACGGCGTTGGTGACGAGTTCGCTGACCAGCACGACGGCGTCGTCGACGACCTCGGGCAGGCCCCACCCCAGCAGGGCGTCCCGGACGAACGAGCGGGCGGCTCCGGCCGACCGGCCGACGGGTTCGAAGGTGGCGGCTGCGCGCGCGGTGACCACGTTGCCACTTCTCCTCTGCTCTGGCCCTGGCTGTCCGGGTGCGGCGCCGACTCCCCGTACGCGCCGGCGGGGTGAGCGGCGGCGCTGGGCGGGGGCGTGGCCCGGTGCAGCGCTCCACCCTACTTTCCGGTTGGTTCCCCGTGGGGGCGGGGCGCCGAAACAGGCACCTGAGGGTGATTCTGCCCACCTGTTTCGGCCGGGGCGGTAACAACCGAGCGCAACCGGCCGTATACCCGGCGCCCGTGCTGCCAGACTGGGGGGTCCGCGACGGCCGGTCGGAGCAGTACGGTCGTGTGGGTTCCGGTGGGCCGCGAGGCCCGCGGGGACGCAGTTGCGCCGGGCCGGTGTCCGGTTGCGGGCCCCGGAAGGGGCGCGGCCGGTCACCGGACAGTTCACGATCTGGGAGGGGCCCGTTGAGTTCGGCCACCAAGGACGCAACCGGTACGACGCCGCCCGCTCAGCGTGGTGCGCGGTCCGGGGCCGCGCCGCGGAGCGCGGCCGGCCGGCGAGCGAACCACAACCGGGGAGCCGAGCCGGCCGAGCTGCGCAAGCTGCTGGCCGCGCTGACCGCCATGCGGGACGGCAACTTCCGGCGCCGGCTGACCGTGCCGGGCGACGGGCCGCTGGCCGAGATCGCCGCGGTGTTCAACGAGGTCGCCGAGCGCAACCAGCACCTGACCGGCGAGCTGGCCCGGGTGCGGCGGGCGGTGGGCCGCGAGGGCCGGCTGAACGAGCGGCTGGAGACCGGCGCCGGCGAGGGCGCCTGGATGGCCGCCGTCGACAACTGCAACGCGCTGATCGACGACCTGGCCCGGCCGATGGCCGACGTGGGCCGGGTGCTGGCCTCGATCGCCGAGGGCGACCTGGACCAGAAGATGGAGCTGCGCTCGCTGCACGGCAACGGGGTGAGCCACCCGTTGCGCGGCGAGTACCTGAAGATCGGCCGGACGGTCAACGGCCTGGTGGACCAGCTCTCCGAGTTCACGGACGAGGTGACCAGGGTCGCCATCGAGGTCGGCACCGAGGGCAAGCTCGGCGGCCAGGCCAAGGTGCGCAGCGTCTCGGGCAGTTGGAAGGACCTGGCGGACTCGGTCAACACCATGGCCGGCCGGCTGACCGCGCAGGTGCGCAACATCGCCCAGGTGACAACCGCGGTGGCCAAGGGCGACCTGTCGCGCAAGGTCACGGTCGAGGTGGCCGGCGAGATGCTGGAGCTGAAGAACACCGTCAACACGATGGTGGACCAGCTCAACGGCTTCGCCGCGCAGGTGACCAGGGTGGCCCGGGACGTGGGGACCGAGGGCCGTCTCGGCGGTCAGGCGCAGGTGCCGGGTGTCGCCGGCGTCTGGCGGGACCTCACCGACTCGGTCAACTTCATGGCCGACAACCTGACCGGCCAGGTGCGCAACATCGCCCAGGTGACGACGGCGGTGGCGCGCGGGGACCTCTCGCAGAAGATCGAGGTGGACGCGCGCGGCGAGATGCTGGAGCTGAAGAACACCATCAACACGATGGTGGACCAGCTGGGCGCCTTCGCGGACGAGGTGACCAGGGTCGCCCGGGACGTCGGCACCGAGGGGATCCTCGGCGGCCAGGCGAGCGTGCCGGGGGTCTCCGGCACCTGGAAGGACCTGACGAACAGCGTCAACCTGATGGCCAACAACCTGACCAGTCAGGTCCGCAACATCGCCGAGGTGACCACCGCGGTGGCCCGCGGCGACGTGTCGAAGAAGATCACCGTCGACGCCCGGGGCGAGATCCTGGAGCTGGTGACGACCGTCAACACGATGGTCGACCAGCTGTCGGCGTTCGCCGACGAGGTGACCCGGGTGGCCCGCGAGGTGGGCACCGAGGGCATCCTCGGCGGCCAGGCCCGGGTGCGCGGGGTGTCGGGCATCTGGAAGGACCTGACCGACAACGTCAACCTGATGGCCAACAACCTCACCGGCCAGGTCCGCAACATCGCCGAGGTGGCCGGCGCGGTGGCCCGCGGCGACCTCTCCAAGAAGATCGCCATCGACGCGCAGGGCGAGGTCGCGGCGCTCGCCGGCACCCTGAACACGATGGTCGACCAGCTCTCCTCCTTCGCGGTGGAGGTGACCCGGGTGGCCCGCGAGGTCGGCACCGACGGCACCCTGGGCGGCCAGGCGAGCGTGCCGGGCGTGGCCGGCATCTGGAAGGACCTGACCGACAACGTCAACCTGATGGCCAACAACCTCACCGGCCAGGTCCGCAACATCGCGCTGGTGATCACCGCGGTGGCCCGCGGCGACCTCTCGCAGAAGATCGACGTGGACGCGCGGGGCGAGATCCTGGAGCTCAAGACCAGCATCAACACCATGGTCGACCAGCTGGGGTCGTTCGCGGACGAGGTGACCCGGGTGGCCCGCGAGGTGGGCACCGACGGCCGTCTCGGCGGCCAGGCCAGGGTCCCCGGCGTGGACGGCACCTGGCAGGACCTCACCGAGTCGGTGAACGAGCTGGCCAACAACCTGACCCGGCAGGTGCGCGCGATCGCCCAGGTCGCCACCGCCGTGACCAGGGGCGACCTGAGCCTGCGGATCGACGTGGACGCCGCGGGCGAGCTCGACGAGCTCAAGGACAACATCAACCAGATGATCGCCAACCTGCGCGAGACCACCCGCACCAACCAGGAACAGGACTGGCTGAAGACCAACCTGGCCCGGATCTCCGGCCTGCTGCAGGGCCGCCGGGACCTGGAGGCGGTCGCGTCGCTGATCATGACCGAGCTGACGCCGGTGGTCTCCGCCCAGCACGGCGCGTTCTTCCTCGCCCAGCCGGCCGGCCGCACCGCCGAGCTGATCACCGAGGACGACGACGAGAACGACACCGTGCTGCGGTTGATCGGCAGCTACGGCTACCAGCGGCGGGCGATGCCGACCATCTTCCGGCCCGGCGAGTCGCTGATCGGCCAGGCCGCGGTGGAGAAGCGGGCGATCATCCTCAAGGAGGCGCCGCCCGGGTACCTCAAGATCGCCTCGGGCCTCGGGGAGGCCTCGCCGGCCCACATCGTGGTGCTGCCGGTGCTGTTCGAGGGCCGGCTGCTGGGCGTGATCGAGCTGGCCACGTTCAGCTCCTTCACCACCGTGGCACTGGACTTCCTCAACCAGATCGCCGACCTGATCGGCGTCACCGTCAACACCATCAGCGTCAACACCAAGACCGAGGGCCTGCTGCTGGAGTCCCAGCGGCTGACCGCGGAACTCTCGATGCGCTCCGCCGAGTTGGAGGCGCGCCAGGAGGAGCTGGAGCGCACCAACGAGGAGTTGCAGGAGAAGGCCTCGCAACTCGCCCAGCAGAACCGTGACATCGAGATCAAGAACGGCGAGATCGAGGAGGCCCGGCAGGTCCTGGAGGAGCGCGCCGAGCAGCTCGCCCTGGCCTCCCGGTACAAGAGCGAGTTCCTCGCCAACATGTCGCACGAGCTGCGCACCCCGCTCAACTCGCTGCTGATCCTGGCCAAGCTGCTCTCCGACAACAACGAGGGCAACCTCTCGCCCAAGCAGGTCGAGTTCGCCGACACCATCCACGGCGCCGGCTCCGACCTGCTCCAGCTGATCAACGACATCCTCGACCTCTCCAAGGTCGAGGCCGGGAAGATGGACGTCCGCCCGGCCCGGATCGCCCTGGTCCAGCTGGTCGACTACGTGGAGGCCACCTTCCAGCCGGTCGCCCTGGACAAGAGCCTCGACTTCGCCGTCCGGGTCTCGCCCGCGCTGCCGGTCACCCTGCACACCGACGAGCAGCGGCTCCAGCAGGTGCTGCGCAACCTGATCTCCAACGCGGTCAAGTTCACCGACGCCGGCGCGGTCGACTTCTCGATCAGCCCGGCCGGCCCCGAGGTCCCGCAGCACGTCCGGGAGCAGCTGCTGGAGGCGGGCGCGATCCAGGGCCCGGACGACGAGCTGATCGCCTTCTCGGTCTCCGACACGGGCATCGGCATCCCCGGCAACAAGCTGCGGGAGATCTTCGAGGCGTTCAAGCAGGCCGACGGCACCACCAGCCGCAAGTACGGCGGCACCGGCCTCGGGCTCTCGATCAGCCGGGAGATCGCCCGGCTGCTCGGCGGTGAGATCCACGCCGAGAGCGAGCTCGGCAAGGGCTCCACCTTCACCCTCTACCTGCCGCTGCGCACCGAGGCCGCGGGCGTTCCCGCGGGCGCGCAGCCGCCGGCCGCCGGCAGTCCCGCGGTCCGGGCCACGGTCGCCGTGACCCCGGCGGGCACGCCCGTCCCGGTCGGCGAGAACCCGGCCGACCACTGGGCTCAGGAGGTCCGGGAGCTGGCCGAGGAGCGCCGCCGGGGCGCCGTCGAACGGCGCCGCGCCGCCGCCCTGGACGCCTCCGCCGAGGGCCGCGCCCAGGCCGTCGGCCCCGCCGTCCGTCCGGCCGGACGGGTGGACGCCCGCTTCGACGGCCAGCAGGTGCTGATCGTGGACGACGACGTCCGCAACGTCTTCGCGCTCACCAGCGTCCTGGAGCAGCACGGCCTGACCGTCCTCTACGCCGAGAACGGCCGCGAGGGCATCGAGATGCTGGAGCAGCACGAGAACGTCGCGCTGGTCCTGATGGACATCATGATGCCGGAGATGGACGGCTACGCGACCACCGAGGCGATCCGCCGGATGCCCCAGTTCGCCGGTCTGCCGATCATCGCGCTGACCGCCAAGGCGATGAAGGGCGACCGGGAGAAGTCCCTGGAGGCCGGCGCCACCGACCACATCACCAAGCCGGTCGAGACCGACCACCTGCTGACGGTGATGCACGAATGGCTGACGGCCCGGAAGGGATAGCCGCCGCGACGCCCCCGCCGGACCGGGAGGACCGGCGGGGGCGTGCGGTACCCGGCCCGCTCCGGGGTTCACGCCCGGGGGGCGGACAGTTTTCTGGCGGTCGGGGGCGGGAACCGGGTAGGGTCACCGATCGTTGCGAACAGTGACCGGACGGCGACTCGCTGCTGAGCGTGCGCCGGGGCACCGGTTGCGTGTCGTTCCGGATCAAGTCCTGACGGAGCGGTGTGCCGGGCGAGGGGGTGCGGCTAGCATGACCGGGGTAGTGGTGGGCAGTACGCGGGTGCCTTCCCCAGGCAGGCAGACGACAGGAGGGCGGGCCGGAATGCAGAAGGCGAAGATCCTCCTGGTCGACGACCGGCCGGAGAACCTGCTGGCGCTGGAGGCGATCCTCTCCGCGCTGGACCAGACGCTGGTGCGCGCGGCCTCCGGTGAGGAGGCGCTCAAGGCGCTGCTCACCGACGACTTCGCGGTGATCCTGCTCGACGTCCAGATGCCGGGCATGGACGGCTTCGAGACGGCCGCGCACATCAAGCGGCGCGAGCGCACCCGGGACATCCCGATCATCTTCCTGACCGCGATCAACCACGGGCCGCACCACACCTTCCGCGGCTACGCGGCCGGCGCGGTGGACTACATCTCCAAGCCCTTCGACCCCTGGGTGCTGCGCGCCAAGGTGTCGGTCTTCGTCGACCTCTACATGAAGAACTGCCAGCTCAGGGAGCAGGCCGCGCTGTTGCGACTGCAACTGGAGGAGGGCGGCGGGCAGCCGGCCATCGGCGGCGCGCTGCTGGGCGAGCTGTCGGCGCGGCTGGCCTCGGTGGAGGAGCAGGCCGAGGCGCTGGTCAAGCAGCTGGACGGCACCGAGGACGGCGGGGTCGCCGCCACCGCGGTGCACCTGGAGCGGAAGCTGACGGGCCTGCGCAGGGCGCTCGACGCGCTGCGCCCCGGTACGGACTAGACGGCGGCCGCCCGCTTGCCCCGTCCGGGTGAAACCGGATCAGCGTGACGGTGTGTCTGCGACACGTCCGGGCACCCCGTACCAGGCGCATGGGCACCGGTGGTCGGCCCCGGTAGGCTGCTGAGCCATGGCCACACGTACGCCCGGAAGCGCGGCACGCAGTTCGAGTCCGGGACCGTCCAAGAAGGCCGCGGCGAAGGCTCCGGCCAAGCCGCCCGCGAAGAAGGCGGCGGCCAAGAAACCGGCCCCGGCGAAGAAGGCCCCGGCCAAGCCCGCCCCGGCGGCGCCGCCCCCGCCCCCGCCGATGCTCTTCCGCGCCGTCCGGGCCGTCTGGCTCGGCCTGGCACACGCGGTCGGCGCGGTCTTCCGCGGCTTCGGCGACGGCGCCAAGAACCTGGACCCGGCGCACCGCAAGGACGGCGTCGGCCTGCTGCTGCTCGCGCTGGCGCTGGTCACGGCCGCGGGCACCTGGTTCAGCCCCCAGGGCTGGCTGGGCGAGGCGGCCACCAACGTGGTCTCCGGGCTGTTCGGCCGGCTGGACGTGCTGGTGCCCTTCCTGCTGGCGGCCGTCGCGATCCGGCTGATGCGCCATCCGGAGCTGCCCGAGGCCAACGGGCGGATCATGATCGGCCTCAGCGCGCTGGTGGTCGGCGTGCTCGGCCTGGTCCACATCGGCTGCGGTGCGCCCATGATGGGCAGCGGTGCGTCCCGGATAAGGGCGGCCGGCGGCATCGTCGGCTGGGCCGTCTCGACCCCGATGATGGCCGCCGCCGGACCGCCGCTCGCGGTGCCGCTCCTGCTGCTGCTGGCCTTCTTCGGCCTGCTGGTCACCACGGCCACCCCCGTCAACCGGATCCCCGAGCGGCTGCGCGCGGCCGGGGTGCGCCTCGGCGTGGTCGAGCCCGGTCCGGACGACGAGCCGACCGGGGGGCGTACGCCGGAGCGCGAGTTCTCCACCGCGCCGCCGGAGGACGCCGACCCGTCGGCGCTGCCGTTCACGGTGGACGCCGACGGCGACTCCCCGCAGGACGAGGTCGCCGCCCGCCGGCGCCGCCGCCGACGCAAGCAGCCGGACGACCCGGAGCAGGACTCCGCCGCCGCCGACGTGCCGGGCAGGGACCCGTTCGTCAAGGACCTGGCCGACCCGTACGCCACCCGGGACCTCGCCGCCGGCGCCGCCGCCGACCTGGACGGCGCGCTGGTCTACGGCGTGCCCGCCTCCTCGGCGGTGGCGAACATGATGCACCAGGTGCAGGACCGCACCGCCCCGCCCGAGGAGCCCGCCGTCCCGGCCGCCCGCAGCGCCGGGGCCGGCCCCGGCGCACCGGAGGAGCACGGCCCGGCGCCGGTGCGGATGGAGCAGCTCCAGCTCTCCGAGGGCATCACCTACGCGCTGCCCTCGCTCGACCTGCTGGAGCGCGGCGGCCCGGCCAAGGCCCGCAGTGCCCTCAACGACGAGGTGGTGGCGCAGCTCACCAGCACCTTCGGCGAGTTCAAGGTGGACGCCAGGGTCACCGGCTTCACCCGGGGCCCGACGGTCACCCGGTACGAGGTCGAGCTGGGCCCGGCCGTGAAGGTGGAGCGGATCACCGCGCTCGCCAAGAACATCGCGTACGCGGTGGCCAGCCCGGACGTGCGGATCATCAGCCCGATCCCGGGCAAGTCCGCGGTCGGCATCGAGATCCCCAACCGGGACCGGGAGATGGTCAACCTCGGCGACCTGCTGCGCTCGCGCACGGCCGCCGAGGACACCCACCCGATGGTCGTCGGCATGGGCAAGGACGTCGAGGGCCACACCGTGATGGCCAACCTCGCCAAGATGCCGCACATCCTGGTGGCCGGCGCGACCGGCGCGGGCAAGTCGTCCTGCATCAACTGCCTGATCACCTCGGTGCTGGCCCGGGCCACCCCGGACGAGGTCCGGATGGTCCTGGTCGACCCGAAGCGGGTCGAGCTGACCGCGTACGAGGGCATCCCGCACCTGATCACGCCGATCATCACCAACCCCAAGAAGGCCGCCGAGGCCCTCCAGTGGGTGGTGCGCGAGATGGACCTGCGCTACGACGACCTCGCGGCGTTCGGGTTCCGGCACGTGGACGACTTCAACGCGGCGGTGAAGGCCGGGAAGGTGACCCCGCCACTGGGCAGCGAGCGCGAGCTGAAGCCGTACCCGTACCTGCTGGTGATCGTCGACGAGCTGGCCGACCTGATGATGGTCGCCCCGCGCGACGTCGAGGACTCGGTGGTCCGGATCACCCAGCTCGCCCGGGCCGCCGGCATCCACCTGGTGCTGGCGACCCAGCGGCCCTCGGTGGACGTGGTCACCGGTCTGATCAAGGCCAACGTGCCGTCCCGGCTGGCGTTCGCGACCTCGGCGATGGCCGACTCGCGGGTCATCCTGGACCAGCCGGGCGCCGAGAAGCTGATCGGCAAGGGCGACGCGCTCTTCCTGCCGATGGGCGCGAGCAAGGCGATCCGCATGCAGGGCGCGTTCGTCACCGAGGCGGAGATCGCCGCGGTCGTCCAGCACTGCAAGGACCAGCTGACCGCCGTCTACCGGGACGACGTCACCGTCGGCGGCGGGCCCAGGAAGGAGATCGACGAGGAGATCGGCGACGACCTGGACCTGCTGATCCAGGCCGCGGAGCTGGTGGTCTCCACCCAGTTCGGCTCCACCTCGATGCTCCAGCGCAAGCTGCGGGTCGGCTTCGCCAAGGCCGGCAGGCTGATGGACCTGATGGAGTCGCGCGGGATCGTCGGCCCGAGCGAGGGCTCCAAGGCCCGCGACGTCCTGGTGAAGCCGGACGAACTGGACGGCGTGATCGTCGGCATCCGCGGCTGACGGAGCGTCCCGTTCCGGGGTGTTCACCCGTTCGGAGGGGGGTAGGCGCGGTGTACGGAACCGATCGGACGTGCACCGCGTCACACGGCGAAAGCGGCGGCTCCGGTGAACGGCGGCCGACGCCCTGACGGCCGGTCAGTGGCCGTTCGGGAGCGGGACCGGGTGGGTGTGCGCATTCGGGCCTGTTCCGCTTGAGAAACGATCCGCCCGCGCCCCTAGACTGTTCCCCAGCAGGTGGCCATCCGCTCGAAAGGCGTGCCCCGTGACCATCGGCAAGTCCCGCGACCGCGAGAACGCCCCGTCGTCCGCCCAGCCTTCCGGCGGCGCGGAGCAGGCGGCCGATGCCGTGAGCATCGGCCGGGTGCTTTCCGCTGCCCGGATCGACGCCGGACTCACGGTGGACCAGGTCAGTAGCGCCACCCGCGTGCGGGTGCCGATCGTGCATGCCATCGAGGAGGACGACTACGGCCGCTGCGGCGGCGACTTCTACGCCCGCGGCCACATCCGCTCGATCGCCCGCGCGGTCGGCGTGGACGGCGAGGCGCTGGTGGCCCAGTACGACGCCGCGCACGGCGGCGCCCCGGCCACCAAGCGGCCGACCCAGCTGATCGAGAGCGGGCCGATCAAGGTTCCCGGCCGCGGCCGGCCGAACTGGACGGCCGCGATGGTCGCCGCGATCTTCGCGGTGGTCGCACTGATCGGCTTCAACCTGGTCAGCGGCAAGACCACCGGCTCGACCACCGGCTCGGCCAGCGCACCGCTGCCCAGCGGCTCCGGCACCGGCTCGGTCGCCGCGGCGCCCTCGCCGAGCGTGCAGCCGCCCGCCCCGGCGCCCAGCGTCGCGGCGATCGCGGCCGCGCCGGCCGACAAGGTCACCGTGAAGCTGGTCGCCGAGAAGGACACCAGCTGGGTCTCGGCGCTGGACGGCAACGGCAAGTCGCTGTTCCAGAACAACATCGAGGAGGGTCAGGACCAGACCTTCACCGACCCCAAGCAGATCAAGCTGGTGATCGGCAACGCCGGTGCCGTGCACGTGTACGTCAACGGCAAGGACCTCGGTCCGGCGGGCAAGAACGGCCAGGTGGTGCATGTCACGTACACCCCCGGCGACCCGCAGGCTGGCTGACCACGGGCGGTCTGCGACCGGGCGAAGGTCCGGTGAAGATCCGGTAATCCGGGGCGCGCGGCCTCCGGGGCGAACGGCCCCGGCGGCCGCGCGTTAATCTTGGCCCTATGCCTGAACGCCGTACTGTCGCCCTTGTCACGCTCGGATGCGCCCGCAACGAGGTGGACTCCGAGGAACTCGCCGGGCGACTGGAGGCCGACGGCTGGTTGCTGGTCGACGACGCCGCCGAAGCCGACGTCGCCGTCGTCAACACCTGCGGCTTCGTCGAGGCCGCCAAGAAGGACTCGGTCGACGCCCTGCTGGAGGCCAACGACCTCAAGGGGCACGGTCGCACCCAGGCCGTCGTCGCGGTCGGCTGCATGGCAGAGCGGTACGGCAAGGAGCTGGCCGACGCGCTGCCCGAGGCGGACGGCGTGCTCGGCTTCGACGACTACTCGGACATCTCCGACCGCCTCCAGACCATCCTCTCGGGCGGCCACCACGCCCCGCACATCCCGCGTGACCGCCGCAAGCTGCTGCCGCTGAGCCCCGTCGAGCGCCAGGCCGCCGCCGCCGATGTCGCCCTCCCGGGCCACGGCGGCGCCGAGAGCGCGCCGGAGGACCTCCCCGAGGGCGTGGCGCCCGCCTCCGGGCCGCGCACCCTGCGCAAGCGGCTGGACGACAGCCCGGTGGCCTCCGTGAAGCTCGCCTCCGGCTGCGACCGGCGGTGTTCCTTCTGCGCCATCCCGGCCTTCCGCGGCTCGTTCATCTCGCGCCGCCCTTCCGACGTGCTCCAGGAGGCCCGCTGGCTGGCCTCGCAGGGCGTCCGCGAGGTGGTGCTGGTCAGCGAGAACAACACCTCGTACGGCAAGGACCTCGGCGACATCCGGCTGCTGGAGACGCTGCTCGGCGAGATCGCCGCGATCGAGGGCGTCGAGCGGGTCCGGGTCTCCTACCTCCAGCCGGCCGAGATGCGGCCGGGCCTGATCGACGCGATGACCGGCACCGCCGACGTGGTGCCCTACTTCGACCTCTCCTTCCAGCACTCGGCGCCCGCGGTGCTGCGCCGGATGCGCCGCTTCGGCTCCACCGACCAGTTCCTGGAGCTGCTCGGGACGATCCGCGGCAAGGCCCCGCAGGCCGGCGCCCGCTCCAACTTCATCGTCGGCTTCCCCGGCGAGACCGAGGAGGACTTCGCCGAGCTGGAGCGCTTCGTCACGCACGCCGGCCTGGACGCGATCGGCGTCTTCGGCTACTCCGACGAGGACGGCACCGAGGCCGCGACCTACGACGGCAAGCTGCCCGAGGACGTGGTGGCGGACCGGCTCGACCGGCTCACCCGGCTCGCCGAGGAGATGACCGCCCAGCGGGCCGAGCAGCGGATCGGCACCGAGGTCGAGGTGCTGGTCGAGTCCGTGGAGGGCGACCTGGTCGAGGGCCGCGCCGCCCACCAGGCGCCCGAGACGGACGGCCTCACCACGCTCACCGGCGTGGAGGACCCGCAGGTCGGCCGGTTCTACCGGGCCCGGGTGGTCGCCAGCGAGGGCGTCGACCTGGTCGCCGAGGCACTGGAGCAGGTGCGGGTCGGCCAGGCCCCGGGAGCCGGGGAATGACCAAGGGGCCCGGCGCCCCGGCCGCGGCCCACCCGGGCAGACCGGCGGCCGCGGCGCCGCCGGCGCCGGGGATCTGGAACATCGCCAACATGCTCACGATGCTCCGGCTGCTGCTGGTGCCGGTCTTCGTGGCGCTGCTCTTCGCCGACGGCGGCCACGACCCCAAGTGGCGGGCGGTGGCCTGGGCGTCGTTCGCGGTCGCGATGATCACCGATCTGTTCGACGGCGAGCTGGCCCGGCGCAAGGGCCTGGTCACCGACTTCGGAAAGATCGCCGACCCGATCGCCGACAAGGCGATCATGGGCTCGGCACTGATCGGCCTCTCGGTGCTGGGCGACCTGCCGTGGTGGGTCACGGCGGTCATCCTGGCCCGCGAGCTCGGCATCACCCTGATGCGGTTCTGGGTGATCCGGTACGGGGTCATCCCGGCCAGCCGGGGCGGCAAGCTGAAGACGCTCACCCAGGGCATCGCGGTCGGCATGTACGTCCTGGAGCTGACCGGCTGGCTCGCCACCGCGCGGGCCGTGCTGATGGGGCTGGCGGTGCTGCTGACCGTCGGCACCGCGCTGGACTACATCGGGCAGGCGCTGCGCCTGCGCCGCGAGGGGCTGGCCGCGGAGCGCGCGGGCCGGTGACGGGGGAGGACGGGGTGGATCGCGTGGTGGACGCCGGGGCGGGGCACGGGTCGCAGGCCGCTGCGGACTACGCGCTGGCGGAGCGGGCGCACGCCGCGCTGCGCGGCGAGGGCAGCACCGTGGCGGTGGCGGAGTCGCTCACCGGCGGGCTGCTGGCGGCGGCGCTGGTGGACGTCCCGGGGGCGTCCGCGACCTTCCGCGGCTCGGTCACCGCGTACGCGACCGAGCTGAAGGCCTCGGTGCTCGGCGTCGACGAGGGCCTGCTGGCCGTGCACGGACCGGTGCACCCGGTGGTGGCGCGGCAGATGGCCGAGGGCGTGCGCCGGCTGCTGGGCGCCACCTACGGGGTGGCGACGACCGGCGTGGCCGGGCCGGATCCGCAGGACGGACAGCCGGTGGGCACCGTACACCTCGCGGTCGCCGGTCCGGGGGGAAGTCTGGTCACTTCGCCCCGGTTGTCGGGCGAGCGTGCCACAATCCGTCGCAGAGCGGTGACCGCCGCTCTGGAGCTGCTCGTCGGGCGGCTCCCGGCCGGTGCGTCCACGCACTGAGCCGTCGCCCGCCCACCGCAGAGGCGTCACGCAGGCCCCGCCCGTCGAGATCTCCACCGAACCGAGATCTGCCGAACTGGCGTACGGGTATGGGCCGGCTGGAGGATCGTGTTACATCGGAGGGCCTGGTTGGGCAGAAACCAGGTGGCGAACGAGTGGCTTGGCGGTGGCCGGGCGCCGCGCGGAGGGTACGACGAGGTGCCAGCCGACCCGGGTACGACACCGAAACAGGGGAGGGGACAGCCTTGCAGCCCAGAGTGAACACGACCATGGTCCCCGCACGCGAAGCGGGCAAGGCGGTACGGTGGGGGCGTGACATCTCGATCCGCAGTCCGAGGAGGGAGGCACCGATGATCCTGCTCCGTCGCCTACTGGGCGATGTACTGCGTCGGCAGCGCCAGCGCCAGGGCCGCACACTCCGCGAGGTGTCGGCAGCCGCCAGGGTTTCGCTCGGTTACCTCTCCGAGGTCGAGCGGGGACAGAAGGAGGCCTCCTCGGAGCTGCTCTCCGCGATCTGCGACGCACTCGATGTCCGCATGTCCGAGGTCATGCGCGAGGTCAGCGACGAACTCTCGCTCGCCGAACTTGCGGCGATGGCCACCCTCTCCGAAGGTGAACTGCTGAGGCCGGTGCTCGAACCGGTACCGCTGCCCGCCCCCGGCACCGACCGGGCGAACATCTCGCCCAAGGCCGCCGCGATGGACGTGGTCGCCGCCTGACCTGGCCTCGACGCCCGGGCGCCTGGTGCCCGGGGCGAGCGAAGGAGGGCGGTTGTGCGGAGAACCGCGACGGCGTACGCCGAAGGCCGAATACGGATACGGCTGGGGCGCCTGGTGCCCCGGCCCTTGCGTGCGGGCCTGGTGATCCTTGCGGGCGGGCTCGGCTGCTGGGTGCTGGTGGTCCGGGGACAACCGGCCGACGGTGCCGCGCTGGGGCTGCTCGCGGCCGGCGGCTGGGGCCTCGGGCTGATCCCGGTCCACGCCGACCGGTGCGCCACCGGACCGTCGCCGCGCCGGACGGGTGATCCGGCGGCCCCGGTGGAGGCGGAGCCTCCGATCGGATGACGTGCCCGGGTGATCCCCCGGGGAGCCCTCCGGCGTTGCGGGCGGAACGAGTACCTGAGTGTTGCGGTCCGAAGGCCGCGGAGCGGGAAACCCGCCCGCGGCCTTCGCCGTGTCCGGGGCCGTCGGTCCGGGACGCCCGGGCGTCCCGGACCGGCCCGTCCCCCGGGGCCGTCCGCCGGGCCCGTCCGCCGGTGGCCGTCCGTCAGGGCCTCAGCCGCAGGCCGCGCGGGGTGGCGTGGAAGCCGGCCTCCTCCAGGGCGGCGCCGAGCGCCGACCCGAGCGCGGGCTCGCCGTTGGCCCGTTCGACGGTGACACTGCCGAGCGCGCCCGCCCGGACGGCCGAGGCGAGGGCCGAAGCGGCCAGCGCGCGGGTGGCCTCGTCCTCCGGCCAGGCCAGCAGCGACTTGCCGCCGCGTTCGACGTAGAGGGCCAGCTCGCCGTCGACCAGGACCACCAGGGCACCCGCCTTGCGGCCGGGCCGGTGCGCCTTGGCCGCCCTGCTCCCCTTGGCCCCCTCTGCGGCCTCCGCGGCCCCGTCCCGCCCGTCCGCTGCCCCGGGCGGCTCGGGCCAGGGCAGTGCGGCACCGTAGGCGTTGGCCGGGTCGGCGGCGGCCAGCACCAGCACCTGCGGCGGCTCGGCCGCCGGGCCGGCCGACCATTCGTTGGCCCGGGCGCGCTCCAGCCGGCCGTTGACCGACCGCAGCCGGTCCGCGGCGCCCTCCATGGCGAACTGGGCGCCGCCCAGCCCCTCCACGAAGTAGCCCCGGCGGGCCCGGCCGCGCTCCTCCATCGCGGCCAGCACCCGGTACACCCCGGCGAACCCGCCCGGGACCCGTTCGGCCACCACGGTGCCCCGGGTGAGCAGGCCGTGCCGGTCCAGCAGGTTCTGCGCCCGGGCGGTGGCGCGGACCGTCGGGTCGGCCTCGAAGGCGGGCAGCACCGACCAGCGCCCGGCCACCGTCGGCGGGCCGCTGCGCAGGGCGCCGCCGATCCGGCCGAACGGGCGGCCGGCGCCGCCGTAGCGGCCGCGCGGGGTGGCCCTGGGCGCCCGGTGCGCCGTCGCGCCGGCCGTCCGCCCGGAGCCGAGCAGGGCCCGCAGCGGGGCCAGGGTGTCGTTGCTGACGTACCCGGCCCAGACGAGGTCCCAGAGCGCCTCGACGAGCTCGGCCTCGGGGGTGTCCGGCAGGTGCGCGACGAGCTGGCGGAAGAAGAGCCCGTAGCCGCCCGCCAGTGCCTCCATCAGCGCGGTGTGCACGGGGGTGACGGTCGGCGGGACGGGCTCGGGGCGCAGCAGGTGGGCGGTCTCGGCGAGGTGCAGGCTGATCCAGCCGTCCTTGCCGGGCAGCGCGCCGGCGCCGGACCAGCCGATCTCGCCGGCCGCCATCAGCTCGTCCAGCAGGTTCGGGGAGTAGTCGGCGAGCCGGGCCGGGAGGATCAGCTTCTCCAGTGCGGAGGCGGGCAGGGCGGTGCCCTGGAGCTGCTCGACCACCCGCAGCAGGCCGTCGGGGCCGCGCAGCCGGTGGCCGGCCAGGTGCTGCCACTGCGGGAGGAACGCGGCCAGCGCACGCGGCGGTACGGCCTCGACCTCCTGGCGCAGGGCGGCGAGCGAACGGCGTCGCAGCCGGCGGAGCACCTCGGCGTCGCACCACTCGACGGTGGCGGTGTGGCCCTCCACCGGCCTGAACTCGCCCTGGACGAGGCGGCCGGCGGCGGTGAGCCGGTGCAGGGTGCCGGTGACCACGGCCGTCCCGAGCCCGAAGCGGGCGGCGGCCTCGGCGGCGGTGAACGGGCCGTGCGTGCGGGCGTGCCGGGCGAGGAGGTCGCCCAGCGGGTCCTTGACCGGTTCGGTGAAGGCCTCGGGCACGCCGACCGGCAGCGGGGTGCCGAGGGCGTCGCGCAGCCGGCCGGCGTCCTCGACGGCCGCCCAGCGCTGCTCGCCGGCGATCCGGACCGCGATCACCCGGCGGGCGGCCTCCAGCTCCAGGGCCCAGAGCGGATCGGCGCCGCGGACGGTGAGCTCGGCCTCGGTGAGCGGGCCGAGCAGGCGCAGCGCGTCGGCGACGCCCTCGGCGTCCCTGATCCGGCGCTCGGGGGTGAGGCGTTGGAGCTCGGCCTCCAGCTCGGCGAGGACCTGCGGGTCGAGCAGTTCGCGCAGCTCGGCCTGGCCGAGCAGCTCGGAGAGCAGCCGGGAGTCGAGCGAGAGGGCGGCGGCGCGGCGCTCGGCGAGCGGGGAGTCGCCCTCGTAGAGGAACTGGGCGACGTAGCCGAAGAGCAGTGATCGGGCGAACGGGGACGGCTCGGGGGTGGTGACCTCGACCAGGCGTACGGCGCGGGATTCGAGGTCCCCCATCAGCTCGACCAGTCCGGGCACGTCGAAGACGTCCTGGAGGCATTCGCGGACGGCCTCCAGCACGATCGGGAAGGAGCCGTACTCGGAGGCGACCTCCAGGAGCTGGGCGGCGCGCTGGCGCTGCTGCCAGAGCGGGGTGCGGCGGCCGGGGCTGCGGCGGGGGAGCAGCAGGGCCCGGCCGGCGCACTCGCGGAAGCGGGAGGCGAACAGGGCCGAGCCGCCGACCTGGTCGGTGACGAGCTGTTCGATCTCGCCCGGGTCGAACAGGGCGGCGTCGGCGCCGACCGGGGCGTCGTCGGAGGCCGCCCCGCCGCCCGGGCTCCCGAAGTCGAAGTCGGGGGCCAGCAGGTCGGCGTCGGGCAGGCGGAGCACGATGCCGTCGTCGGCGTGCATGACCTGCGGGTCGAGGCCGTGCTTCTCGCGCAGCCGGGCGGCGAGGGCGAGGGCCCAGGGGGCGTGCACCTGGGCGCCGAAGGGGGAGTGGATGACGATCCGCCAGTCGCCCAGTTCGTCCCGGAAGCGCTCGACCACGATGGTGCGGTCGTCCGGGAGGTGGCCGCAGGCCGTGCGCTGCTCGGTGAGGTAGTCGAGCAGGTTGCCGGCGGCCCAGTCGTCCAGACCGGCCTGCCGGAGCCGGGCGGTGGCGGCCGCGGGCTCCATGGAGCCCAGCTCGCGGGTGAACGCGCCGAGGGCGCGGCCGAGTTCGAGCGGGCGGCCGAGGGTGTCGCCCTTCCAGAACGGGAGCCGGCCGGGGATGCCGGGGGCCGGGGTGACCAGCACCTTGTCGTGGGTGATCTCCTCGATCCGCCAGGAGGTGGTGCCGAGGGTGAAGACGTCGCCGACCCGGGACTCGTAGACCATCTCCTCGTCGAGCTCCCCGACCCTTCCGCCGCCCTTGCGCCCCGTCGTCGAGTCGGCCGCGGTCGAGCCGGCGATGAAGACGCCGAACAGGCCGCGGTCGGGGATGGTGCCGCCGGAGGTGACGGCGAGCCGCTGGGCGCCGGGGCGGCCGGTGACGGTGCCGGCCACGCGGTCCCAGACCAGGCGGGGGCGCAGCTCGGCGAAGGCGTCCGAGGGGTAGCGGCCGGCCAGCATGTCGAGCACGGCGTCGAAGGCGGACTGCGGCAGGCCGGCGAACGGCGCGGCCCGGCGGACCACGGCGAGCAGGTCGTCCACCGGCCAGGTGTCCAGCGCCGTCATCGCGACCAGCTGCTGGGCCAGCACGTCCAGCGGGTTGCGCGGGATGCGCAGCGCCTCGATCCGGCCGGCCCGCATCCGTTCGGTGACCACGGCGGACTGGACGAGGTCCCCCCGGTACTTGGGGAAGAAGACGCCGGTGGAGACCGCGCCGACCTGGTGGCCGGCCCGGCCGACCCGTTGGAGGCCGGAGGCGACCGAGGGCGGCGACTCGACCTGGACGACCAGCTCGACGGCGCCCATGTCGATGCCCAGCTCCAGGCTTGAGGTGGCGACCACGGCGGGCAGCCGGCCGGCCTTGAGCTCCTCCTCGACCAGGGTGCGCTGCTCCTTGGAGACCGAGCCGTGGTGGGCGCGGGCGATCACCGGCGGGGCGCCCCTGGCCGCGCCGGAGCCGCCCATCAGCTGGGCGGGCGCGTGCGCCTCGGCGGGGGCGGTGCCGGTGGCCCGTTCGACGGCGATCTCGTTGAGGCGGTTGCAGAGCCGCTCGGCGAGGCGGCGGGAGTTGGCGAAGACGATGGTCGAGCGGTGGGCCTGGACCAGGTCGACGATCCGCTCCTCGACGTGCGGCCAGATCGACGTGCCCCCAGCCTGGCGGCCGGGAGGTACCCCCAGCCGGGCCGGGTCGCCGTCGGGGGCGCCGCCGACGCCGGGGGCGGCCGGGAGGTCGTCCAGGTCGGGGACGGGGACGACCACCGAGAGGTCGAACTCCTTGGCGGAGGCGGGCTGGACGACGGTGGCGCCGCGCTGCGGGCTGAGGAAGCGGGCCACCTCCTCGACCGGGCGGACGGTGGCGGAGAGGCCGATCCGGCGGGCCGGGCGCTCCAGCAGCTCGTCCAGCCGCTCCAGCGAGAGCGCGAGGTGGGCGCCGCGCTTGGTCCCGGCGACGGCGTGCACCTCGTCCAGGATCACGGTGTCGATGCCGCGCAGGGCTTCGCGGGACGCGGAGGTGAGCAGCAGGAAGAGCGACTCGGGGGTGGTGATCAGGATGTCCGGCGGGTGGGTGGCGAAGCGGCGGCGGTCGGCGGCCGGGGTGTCGCCGGAACGGATGCCGACCTGGACGTCGGGCTCGGGCAGGCCGAGCCGGACGGAGGCCTGGCGCAGGCCGGCCAACGGGGCGCGGAGGTTGCGCTCGACGTCGACGGCGAGGGCCTTGAGCGGCGAGATGTAGAGGACGCGGCAGCGGCGCTTCGGCTCGGCGGGCACCGGGGTGCTGCTGAGGCGGTCCAGGGCGGAGAGGAAGGCGGCGAGCGTCTTCCCGGAGCCGGTGGGGGCGACCACCAGGACGTCCGTCCCCTGCCCGATGGCGTGCCAGGCCTCGGCCTGGGCGGTGGTGGGCGCGTGGAAGGCCCCCGTGAACCAGGCCCGGGTGGCCGGGGCGAAACCGGCCAGGGGGTCGGCGGGCGGCTGGGGGTGGGTCTGCGGCGCCATGCCCCCATGGTGCCGGGTGGCACTGACAACGGGCGGGCCGGCGGGCGGTGGGCGGCCGGGGCGTCGTCCGCGCGCCGTCCGGTGGAGTTAAAAAAGGCAAAGAAGACTATCAACTCATATGGTGATGATTCGGACAGAGGGCTCTTCGAGGACAGCCACACCCCCGTGACCACCGGGCCTCCCGTGACCGACCGGGACCGACGAGCGGAGACCGTGCCATGGCGCAGGCGCACCCGTCCGGCAGCGGTCCCGCCCAGGCCGGACCGCACCGGGCCCGCGGCCCCCTGCGGGCACTGCTCGCCATGCTGCTCACCGCGCTGGTGGCCGGCGGCGCCGTCCCGTACGTGGCCGGACCCGGCCGGTCCTACCTCAGCTACCTGGTGCTGGCCGAGCAGGAGGACGCCGCGGGCGCCGCCAGGGCGGGGGCCGAGGCGCGGGCCGCCGGCGGACAGGTCGTCCAGGAGTACCCGCAGATCGGGGCCGTGCTCGCGTACGCCCCCGGCGGCTTCGCCGACAAGGTCCGGGCCCGGCCGGGGGTGGCCGCGGCCGGTGCCACCCGGACCGCGCCGGTACCGAGCCCGCCCCGGCCGCTGGACGGCGCGGGGGACTTCGGCGCGGGGACCGGCGCCGACCGGGCCGGCGGCGACCGCAGCGCCGACGGCGGCCCCGGAACGGGCGGGCGCCGGAGCGCCGACCTCGGGGACGACGCCACCGCCACCGTGGCAGACCCGGGCGAGCACGACGCCTGGAACCTCGCCATGCTCGGCGCGCCCGTCGGCTCGGCCGGCGACACCCCGCCCACCCTGCTGCGCACCCCCTCCCCGAGCCCGGGGGAGCCCTCCGCGGACGCGCTGCGCAAGGTGCTGGTGGCGGTGCTCGACTCCGGCGTCGACGACAGCCACCCGGACCTGCGCGCCGCCGTCGACCCGAAGAGCTCCGCCTCCTGCGCCGACGGCCGCCCCGACGCCCGGACCGGCGCCTGGCGGCCCGACCCCGGCGTCGGCGAGAGCGGCCACGGCACCCACGTCGCCGGGATCGTCGGCGCCGCCCGGGACGGCCACGGCGTCAGCGGCGTGGCCCCGGGCGTCCGGATCGCCGCCGTCCGGCTGCTCGGCCCGCTCGGCCAGTACTACGCGGAGAACATCGTCTGCGGCATGCTCTGGGCCGCCGACCACGGCGCCAAGGCGATCAACAACAGCTACTTCGCCGACCCGTGGAAGTACAACTGCCCGCAGGACCCCGACCAGGCCGCGCTGACCGCGGCGGTGGACCGGGCGGTCGGCTACGCCCGGCGGCAGGGCGCGGTCGTGGTGGCCTCGGCCGGCAACGACGGACAGGACCTCGGCGCCCCCCGCGCCGACGACCGCAGCCCCAACGACCGCGTCTCCGGCCCGGCGCAGTCCCGGTACCTCGGCACCGAGTGCATCCGGCTGCCCGGCGAGCTGCCCGGGGTGGTCACGGTGACCGCCGTCGACCGCGACGGCGGCCCGTCGGCGTACTCCAACTACGGGCGCGGCAAGGTCTCCCTGGCCGCCCCCGGCGGGGACCCGGACGCCGGGGCGCACGGCGCGATCGTCTCGGACTGGCCCGGCGGGCAGTACGCGGCGCTGGCGGGCACCTCGATGTCCGCGGCGCACGTCACCGGCGCGGTCGCGGTGGCCGCCGCACTCCACCCGGACTGGGGCTCGGACCAGCTCGCGTCCCTGCTGGCCGCCACCGCGGCGGCCGCCTGCCCGCCCGGGCCGCTCGGCTGCGGCGACCGCCAGTACTACGGCGCGGGCATGCTCGCCCTGCCGCACTGAGCCCGCCCTGCCGCACCGGGCCCGTGCTGCGCACTGAGTGCGGGTGCGGACGGCCGGTGGAAAACCAGGTGACGGGCGGGGCACGCCGGGCGAGGATCGGGGGATGACCGTATACCTCGCCACCGAGCGGCTGGTCCTGCGCCGCTTCACCTCCGCCGACACCGACCGCCTGGTGGAGCTCGACGGCGACCCCGAGGTGATGCGCTACCTCACCGGCGGCCGGGCCACCCCGCGCGAGGTGGTCGAGGAGAAGGTGCTGCCGCTCTACCTCGCGCACTACGAGCGGTACGGCGACCTCAGCTGGTGGGCGGCCGAGGAGCGCGACGGCGGGGCCTTCCTGGGCTGGTTCGAGTTCCGCCCGACGGATCCCCAGGACCCGACGGGCCGGAGCGAGGTCGAGCTCGGCTACCGGCTGCGCCGGCCGGCCTGGGGGCACGGGTACGCCACCGAGGGGGCGCGGGCGCTGGTCCGCCACGGCTTCACCGAACTCGGCGTGCGACGGGTGGTGGCCTACACGATGGCGGTCAACAGCGGCTCGCGGCGGGTGATGGAGAAGAGCGGGCTGCGCTACGTCCGGACGTTCCACGAGGACTACCCCGAGCGGATCCCCGGCAGCGAGCACGGCGAGGTCGAGTACGCGCTGGAGGCGGGCGACTGGAAGGCCTGAGCCTGCGGAGCCCGGTCCGGGATACTGGTGGGCATGAGGCTGACGGAGTTCTGGCGACGGATGTACGAGCACTTCGGTGAGGTGTACGCGGAGTCCTTCGCCGCCGATCACGTGATGACCGAGCTGGGCGGGCGGACGGTGCGTCAGGCGCTGGAGGCGGGCTGGGAGGCCAAGGACGTCTGGCGGGTGGTCTGCGACACCCAGGGGGTGTCGGCGCTGCTGCGCTGAACGGGTGACCGGTGCCCGGTGCTCGGACGGGTGTCGGGGATGGGACAGACTGTCCGGGTGACAAGCAGCCCAGAAGCACAGAATTCGGACAGGTCGGCGCGCGCCGTCGACGAGGCCGCGGGCCCGCCGCCCGCCACCGCACCCGCGGCGGACCCGGCCCGGGGAGTGGCCGACGGGCTCTGGGGCACCGGGATGCCGCGCTGGCTGCCCCGTGCGATGGTGCTGGCGCTGCTCCTGGTCGGACTGTTCCAGCTCGCCGACTGGGCCTTCCACCAGCTGATCGACCTCTTCGTGATGCTGCTGGTCGCCTTCTTCCTCTCGCTGGCCCTGGAGCCGGCCGTGGACCGGATGGCGGCCCGCGGGGTGCGCAGGGGGGTCGGCACCTTCCTGGTCTTCGTCGCGCTCGCGGTCGCGGTCGCGGGCTTCCTGGCCGCGCTCGGCACCCTGTTGGTCGACCAGGTGGCGAAGATCGCGGTGGACCTCCCGCACCTGCTCGACAACCTGATCAACTGGATCAACCGGACCTTCCAGCAGGACCTCTCGCTGGACGAGCTGCAGAAGAAGCTGCTCAAGGACTCCGGTGCCATCGAGACCTACGCCCAGCAGGCGGCCGACAACGTCTGGGGCGTCTCCTCCACGCTGATCGGCGGGCTCTTCCAGGCCTTCACGGTCGGCCTCTTCACCTTCTACTTCACCGCCGAGGGCCCCCGGGTGCGCCGCACGGTCTGCTCGCTGCTGCCGCCCGCCAAGCAGGGCGAGGTGCTGCGGGCCTGGGAGATCGCGCTGGCCAAGACCGGCGGCTACCTCTACTCCCGGGCGCTGCTCGCGGTGGCGTCGGCGCTCGCGCACTGGGTGATGTTCGCCGCGCTGGACCTGCCCTACTCGGTGGCGCTGGCGGTCTGGGTCGGCGTCATGTCGCAGTTCGTGCCCACCATCGGGACGTACCTGGCGGGTGCGCTGCCGGTGCTGGTCGCGCTCACGGTGGAGCCGGTGGACGCGCTCTGGGTGCTGGTGTTCGTGGTCGTCTACCAGCAGGTCGAGAACTACCTGCTGCACCCACGGATCACCGCCAGGACGGTGGACGTGCACCCGGCGGTGGCGTTCGGCGCGGTGATCGCCGGGGCGGCGTTGCTCGGAGCGGTGGGGGCGCTGATCGCCATCCCGGCGGCGGCCACCCTCCAGGGGTTCGTCGGAACGTACGTGCGCCGGTACGAGGTGGCGACCGACCCGCGGATCGACCGGGGGGCGCAGCGGCGCGCGCGGCGGGAGCTGCGCCGGGAGGCGGCGCGCCGGCTGCGGCGGATGGTCGGGGCCGGGGCGGGCCCGGACGACACGGACCAGGCCTCCGACCAGCGGCCGGGCGCCGACCGGGGGCCGGAGGGCGGGGCCGGGGAGCGGTAGGTCGAACGGGCGAGGTTGAATCGAACAGATGTTCTTTGTACTCTCCGGCGAGGAGTTTTCCACAGGCCGAGCCCGGTCTGGGCCGTTTGTCAGTGGGACGCGCTAGCGTCGAGGACGATGAAGCGCACAGCACAGAACCCGAGGGTGGAAGCCATGGCAGGTACGGACCGCGAGAAGGCCCTTGAGACCGCACTCGCTCAGATCGAGCGGCAGTTCGGCAAGGGCTCGGTGATGCGCCTGGGCGAGAAGGCCAACGAGCCGATCGACGTGATCTCCACCGGATCCACCGCACTGGACGTCGCCCTCGGGGTCGGCGGCATCCCGCGTGGCCGGGTGGTCGAGATCTACGGCCCCGAGTCCTCCGGCAAGACCACGCTGACCCTGCACCTGGCGGCCAACGCCCAGCGGGCCGGCGGCACGGTCGCCTTCGTCGACGCGGAGCACGCGCTCGACCCCGAGTACGCCAAGAAGCTCGGCGTGGACACCGACGCCCTGCTGGTCAGCCAGCCGGACACCGGTGAGCAGGCCCTGGAGATCACCGACATGCTGATCCGCTCCGGCGCGATCGACCTGGTGATCATCGACTCCGTGGCGGCACTGGTCCCGCGTGCGGAGATCGAGGGCGAGATGGGCGACTCGCACGTCGGTCTGCAGGCCCGGCTGATGAGCCAGGCGCTGCGCAAGATCGCCGGTGCGCTGAACCAGTCGAACACCACCGCGGTGTTCATCAACCAGCTCCGCGAGAAGATCGGCGTCATGTTCGGCTCGCCGGAGACCACGACCGGTGGCCGGGCGCTGAAGTTCTACGCCTCCGTCCGCCTGGACATCCGCCGGATCGAGACCCTGAAGGACGGCACCGAGGCGGTCGGCAACCGCACCCGGGTCAAGGTCGTCAAGAACAAGGTCGCGGCGCCGTTCAAGCAGGCCGAGTTCGACATCCTCTACGGCGTGGGCATCAGCCGCGAGGGCGGCCTGATCGACATGGGCGTCGAGCACGGGTTCATCCGCAAGTCGGGCGCCTGGTACACCTACGAGGGCGACCAGCTCGGCCAGGGCAAGGAGAACGCCCGCAACTTCCTGCGGGACAACCCGCAGCTGGCCGACGAGATCGAGCGGAAGATCAAGGGCAAGCTGGGCATCGGCCCGAAGACGGAGGAGCCGGCCGCCGAGGGCGAGGCACCGATCACCGCGACCGCCGCCAAGACGGCCGCGGCGAAGAAGACGGCGGCGGCCGCCAAGGCCTGAGCCGTTGATGCAGGACGACATGGTGAGCGGAGGCCCGGCGGGCCCTGAGGACGACGACTACGGCCCGCCGGACTGGTTCGCCGCGGTGGCGGAGCCGGAGCCGGAGCCGGTCTCGTGGTCGGTGCGTCCCGAGCGGTCGGAGCGTCCCGCGCGGCGGGAGCGGCCCGAGCGGTCGGCGGGTCCGGGGGAGCCGGTCGACGGGCTCGGCCTGGTGTCCGCGTCCGAGCTGCCCACCGGGCGGCGCCGGCGTCGCTCGGCGCTCGCGGAGGAGGAGCCCCCCGGCCACCGGGCCGGGGAAGGGGCGGCCGGTCACGGGGGTGCGGCCGCCCCCGCCTCCTCCGCCGCCGGGCCACGCGGTCGTCGCGCCCGGACACGGGCCCGGACGGACGCGGCGGCGCCTGGGGAGGCGTGGGATCCGGGCGGCGACGGCACGGCGGAGAAGCCGCGCCGGGCCGCGCGTGGGGCCATGGCCGAGGAGCCGGCCGACCCCGAGGCCCGTGCGCGGGACATCTGCCTGCGGCTGCTCACCGGGGCGGCCAAGAGCCGCAAGCAGCTCGCCGACGCCCTGCGCAAGCGGGAGATCCCGGACGAGGTCGCCGAGCAGGTGCTGACCCGGCTGGAGGAGGTCGGGCTGATCGACGACGCGGCCTTCGCCCGGGCTTGGGTGGAGTCCCGGCACGCCGTCCGGGGCCTCTCCCGGCGGGCGCTGGCCCAGGAGCTGCGGACCAAGGGCGTGGCCGGCGAGCTGGTCGAACAGGCCGTGGCGCAGCTCGACCACGACGACGAGACCGAGGCGGCCCGGGCGCTGGTCGAGCGCAAGCTCCGGGCGACCCGCGGGCTGGAGCGGCAGGCCCGGATGCGCCGGCTGGTCGGCGTGCTGGCCCGGCGCGGCTACTCGGAGGGCCTCGCCTTCCGGGTGGTCCGGGAGGCGCTGGACGACGAGGCCTCCGTGGCGGGCCCGGAGGAAGAGGACGTGGACGGAGCATCCGCCGACGGCTGGGAGTGAGGGCCGCGCGGTGGGGGAGTTCGCCAAGTCCCAGGCCAGTCTTGACCGTTTCGTAACCTGCGCTTAGCCTCGCACTCAGTGCGGGAGCGCGTCGATCACGCCCCGGTCGCGCCGCGGGCAGGCATGCCCGCGCCCGGTCGCGGTTGGTCCCGGACGGCGTGCCGTGCAGGGACGGGGAGTGGCCAGGATGAGGATCGCGCTGAGCACCGCAACGGTCGCCTCCCTGCTCTCGGCGGTGGTGCTGGTCACCGTCGTCGTGTCGGCCTGGCTGATGGTCAGACGCCTCCAGGGCGCGCAGCGGCGCGCCGCGGCCGAGACCGAACGGGCCCGGCGCTGGGCCGAGGAACAGGCCGGGCGGCTGCGGGCCGAACTCGACCGGCGCGAGCAGCGGTTGACCGAGGAGCTGCGCCGGCTCGCCGCGCGGGAGGGCGAACTCGCCGAACGGTCGGCCGCGTTGGAGCAGGCCGGGCGTGAGGCGGCCGAGCTGGTGCGGCGCCGTTCGACGGCGCTGGAGCAGGCCGCCGGGCTCTCGGCCGACCAGGCCAGGGCCCAACTCGTCCGGGAGGCCGAGGCGCAGGCCCGGCGCGAGGCCGCCGTCACCGTCCGGGAGATCGAGCGGGCGGCCAAGGAGGAGGGCGAGGAGCGGGCCCGGGGGATCGTCGCCGGGGCCGTCCAGCGGCTGGCGGCCGAGCAGACCGCCGAGACGGCGGTGTCGGTGTTCCGGCTGCCGAACGAGGAGATGAAGGGCCGGATCATCGGCCGCGAGGGCCGCAACATCCGCGCCTTCGAGGCGGTCACCGGCGTCAACCTGATCATCGACGACACCCCGGCCTCGGTGCAGCTCTCGTGCTTCGACCCGGTCCGGCGGGAGACGGCCCGGCTGGCCCTGGAACAACTGGTCGAGGACGGCCGGATCCACCCGCTGCGGATCGAGCACGTCCACGAGCGCAGCCGCGAGGAGGTCGCGCGGCGCTGCGTCCGGGCCGGCGAGGACGCGCTGCTGGCGGTGAAGGTCGGCGCGATGCACCCGGAGCTGGTCCGCACCCTCGGCACCCTGCGCTACCGGGCCTCGTACGGGCAGAACGTGCTCGGGCACCTGGTGGAGTCGGCGCACCTGGGCGGCATGATGGCTGCCGAGCTCGGGGTGGACCCGGAGCCGGTACGCCGTGCGGCGCTGCTGCACGACATCGGCAAGGCGATGACGCACGAGGCCGAGGGCAGCCATGCGGCGGTGGGGGCGGAGTTCGCGCGACGGCACGGCGAGCCGGCGGACGTGGTGCACGCGATCGCGGCGCACCACGGCGAGGTGGAGCCGCGGACGGTCGAGGCGGTGCTGACCCAGGCGGCCGACGCCTGCTCGGGCGGTCGGCCGGGCGCGCGCAAGGAGTCGCTGGAGCTGTACGTCCGGCGGCTGGAGCGGCTGGAGGAGATCGCCCGGGCGCACGACGGGGTGGCCAAGGTGTACGCGATGCAGGCCGGCCGCGAGGTGCGGGTGATGGTGCGGCCGGAGGAGGTGGACGACCTCGGGGCGCAGGTGATCGCCCGCGAGGTCGCCAAGCAGGTGGCGGAGGAGCTGACCTACCCGGGGCAGATCCGGGTCACGGTGGTCCGGGAGAGCCGGGTCACCGAGGTGGCCCGCTAGGCGAGTCCACCGGCCGGACGGCGGGCTCGGCGGAGGGCTCCGGCCCGGACTCCGCGGCGCCGGTCAGCGGCTGCGGCCCGCCCCGGGCACCGTCGGCCAGCGCCTGGAGGTCCTCGGCGGCCGCGCCCTGGGTGACGCCGACCAGGTGGCCGTCGGGCCGGATCAGCAGCACGGTGTGCGGCCCGGCACCCGGGTATTCCTCGGTGACCAGCACCTCGGCCGGCACCGGCAGCGCCGCGGCGACCTCGGCGAGCCGGGGCATCAGCCCGGCGCCCAGCCAGTGCTCGGCGGACCAGACCGCGGTGCCGGGGGCGACCAGCAGCAGGAGGAAGGTCGAGCCGAGCCGGGCGTGCAGCTGGTCCGGCGTGCCGTCGGTGGCGAGCACCGGCAGGTCCGGGACGAGGACGCCGGGGGCGGTGGCGGGCAGCAGCTCGCTGAGCGAGGTGGTGCCGCGTGCGCCGCGCTGGACGGGCACCCGCCCGGGGACGCCGGAGGGGGCGGCCGGGTAGGCGGGGGCACCGCCGAAGCGGCCGGTGCCGAGCTGGCCGTCGGAGAGCAGCGGCGCGTGCTTGCGGAACGAGCCGCTGATCAGCGAGCGGCGGGTGGCCTGCCAGCCGCGCAGCGGGCGCAGCAGCGGCATGGCCTGGTCGACGGCGCGCAGCCGGGCGCCGACCGCGCCGCGCCGTTCGGCCTCGTACCCGTCGAGCAGGGAGCCGCCGGGCTGGGGGCCGCCGGAGTGGAGGTGCCAGGCGAGGGCCAGCCGCCAGGCGAGGTTGTCGGCGTCGCGCAGCCCGTCGGCGAGGTTCTGCATGCCGAGGGCGCCGTGCAGGTGGGCGGCGTCGCCGGCGAGGAAGCAGCGGCCGTTGCGGAACCGGGCCGCGAGGCGCTGCTGGGCGGTGTGGTCGGCGGCGGCGAGCAGCTCGTAGCGGGGGAGCTCGCCGCACCAGCCGGTGAGGGTGGCGGTGACCCGGGTGAGCAGGGTGCCGCCGGTGACGATGCCGGGCCAGGTGGCGTGCGGGTCGACCGGCTCGGTGGGCGCGGGTCTGCCCGGGGGCAGCCGCCAGTCGAGGCGCCAGACGCCGTCCGGGAGCGGGCGGGCGGAGGCCTCCCGGTCGCCGCGCCACGGCGGCTCGCGGTGCAGCCGGGCCTCGGTGAAGGGCAGGTCGACGCGGACGGTGGCGATCGCGTTGCGGTCCACGGCCGGCCGCCCGGGGAAGCGGATCTTCAGCAGCTTGCGGACGGTGGAACGGGCGCCGTCGCAGCCGACCAGGTGGCTGCCGCGCCACCAGGTCTCGGTGCCGTCCTGCGGGTTGCGGGTGCGGACGCTGACGCCGTCGCGGTCCTGTTCGAGCTCGGTGACCCGGTTCAGCGGGACCAGCCGGACCAGCGGGGTGCCGGTGAGCGCGTCGCGCAGGCCGCGCTGGAGCCGGTGCTGGGGCAGGTGCAGGACGGGGGTGTCGGCGAGGTCGATCCGGAGCACCTCCTGGCGGCGGCGCCAGATGGTGAACGCGTCCCACCGGGCGGCGTCCGAGACGGCCCGCGGATAGCCGATCCGGGTCAGGAAGGCGGCGGTGTCCGCCCCGAGGACGACGCTGCGCGGGCCCTCGGGGCAGAGTCCGGAACCCTCGTCCAGGACTATCGTCGGCACCTCGTGCCGGGCGAGTGCGAGGGCCAGCGCCAGGCCGACCGGCCCGGCCCCGACCACGATCACCGGGTCCATGCCGGGACCTCCGGTCGCGGGCGGGCCGGCGCGCGGTGGCCGCGGACCGGTGCGGAGCCGTCGGGGACCTCCGGGCATGGGCGGGCCGACGGGGTGGCGTCATATGCCGCGAGGATGGTCCCGGATGGTGTCACGAAGAGCAATGCAACAGTTCACCTGCGTGTCCGTCAAGCAGCAGCCGATGTGCGCCGGTTCGCGCCGCGACGGCCGCGTGCTTCGATCCACCGGGCGAGCGCCGTGAGGAGCAGGCACAGCGCGATGTAGATCGGCCCGATCACCAGCACGACGGGGATGTAGGGGAAGCCCGCCGCGTTGATCGGCTGGGTCGCGATGGCCTTACCGATGAACAGCAGCTCGTGGTAGGTGATGATGAAGCCGAGCGAGGTGTCCTTCAGGGTGACGACCAGCTGGCCGATCATCGAGGGCAGCATCGAGCGGACCGCCTGCGGCACCAGGATGGTGGTCATCACCTGGGTCTTGCGCAGGCCGAGTGCGTACGCCGCCTCGCCCTGGCCGCGCGGGACGGCGTTGACCCCGCTGCGGATGATCTCCGCCTGGACGGACCCGTTGTAGAGGGTGAGCCCGAGCACCAGGGCCCACATCGGCTCCTTGGCGAAGAACGCGTAGTAGAGCGCGACGATCAGGATCAGCAGCGGCATCGCCCGGAAGAACTGGACGAAGGAGACGGCCGCCCACCGCACCGGCTTGTGGTCGGAGAGCTGCCCGGCGGCGAGCAGGGCGCCCAGGACGAGCGAGAAGAGCGCCGCCAGCCCGAAGGCCTCCAGGGTGGAGAGCAGACCGTCGACGATGCGCTGCTGGACGGTGCTGTACTGGAAGACGTCCCAGAGCTGGGCGTCGAACTGACCGTTGTCGGCGAGCGTGGCGAAGACGTACCAGACCAGTCCGGCGACGCCGACGAGCGACAGCACCCCGAACAGCCGGTTCCGCGTGCGGGCCCGCGGGCCAGGGGCGTCGTACAGGACGCTGGCCGTGGAGGGCCGGGTGAAGAGGCTGTTCATCGGGCCACCGCCAGTCGGTCTTCCAGGAAGCGGAACAGCAGCGCGACGGTGGCGCTGATCACCAGGTAGGCGCAGGCCACCCAGAAGAAGATCGCGAAGATCGAGTAGCCGCGCTCGGACATCGTCTGCTGAAAGCTGTACAGCTCGGTGACGCTGAACGCGCCGGCGATCGCCGAGTTCCTCGGCAGGGCGATGAAGACGCTGCTCATCGGCGCCAGCACCGTCCGGGCGGCCTGCGGCAGGACTATCTGGGTGAGCGTCTGGCCGAAGGTCATGCCGAGGCTGCGGGCCGCCTCGGCCTGGCCCAGTGGCACGGTGTTGATGCCCGAGCGCAAGACCTCGCAGACGAAGGACGCGGTGTAGCTGCCGAGCGCCAACGTCGCGTAGGTGAGGTAGCTGAGGTGCACGCCGAGCGGAGGCAGTCCGAAGACGACGGCGAAGAACAGCACGGTCAGCGGGGTGTTGCGGAAGAGCGTCACCCAGGCGGTGCCGAAGCCGCGCAGCACCGGGACGGGGGAGACCCGGAAGGCCGCCAGCAGGGTGCCCAGCAGCAGGGCGAGCAGTGCGCTGAGCGCGCTCAGCTCGATCGTCTGCAGGAAGCCGTCGCGGAACAGCGCGAAGTTGCCGTCCTCGAACAGGAAACCCATCCGGCGGCCCTCCTCTCAGGAGTGGTCAGGAATGATGGTCAGGCGGAGGTCAGTACCGCTCCAGGGCCGGCGGCGTGGGCGCAGCCGAGCCGGAGAGGCCGAGGGTGGCGTCGTACGCCTTCTTCCAGTCGCCGTTGTCCTGGTGGGCCTTGATCGCGTCGCTGATCGCGGTCCGCAGCGCCGCGTCGTCCTTGTTCAGGCCGACGCCGTAGTTCTCCTTGGTGAACGGCTTGCCGACCACCTTGAGCTTGGGCGCGAACTTGGAGGCGTAGCCCTTGAGGATGGCGTCGTCGGTCGTGACGGCGTCGACCTCGCCGGACATCAGCTTCTCGACGCAGGCCGAGTAGGTGTCGAACTGGGTGATCTTCGGCGAGTACTGCTGGATGTTCTTGATCGAGGTGGAGCCGGTGGCGGTGCAGACGTTCTTGCCGTTGACCGACTCCGGGCCGGTGATGGCGGTGTTGTCCGACTTCACCAGCAGGTCCTGGCCGGCGATGTAGTACGGGCCGGCGAAGGAGACCGACTTCTTGCGCTCGTCGTTGATGCTGTAGGTGCCGACGTAGAAGTCGATCTGGCCCTTGGAGATGGCCGGCTCGCGCTGCGAGGAGACCAGGGTCACCCACTTGATCTGCTGCGGGGTGAAGCCGAGGTCGGCGGCGATCATCTTGGCGATCTCGATGTCGAAGCCGCTGCGGTCGCCGCTGGCGACGTCCTCGAAGCCGAGGAAGGGCTGGTCGGCCTTGGCACCGATGATCAGCTGGCCGCGCTTCTTGGCCTCGGTGAACACCGTCGAGTCGACCTTGGCGTCGGTCTTGACCGTGTACGTGGGCAGCTGCGGGGCGTTGCTGGGGGTCGAGGCGGCGCCGGGCGTGCCGTCCTTGCCGCAGGCGGCGGTGGCGGTCAGCGCGACGGCGCAGAGTGCGACGGCGAGGGTGCGACGGGTCTTCATGAGGGGTAGCTCTCCTCGGGCTGGGCCACGGGCAACCGGGCTCTGGCGGCAGGAAGTTGGCCGGGTCGGCGGGGTCGGCGGCGGCGTCCTTGCCGCCGCCCACCAGGTGCCGGCCCGGTGGGTCGGGAAGACCCGGAGGCTCCGGGACGTCCGGGAGGGCCCGGCGGGCCCGGGACGGTCAGTGGTGCAGGATCTTGGAGAGGAAGTCCTTCGCGCGGTCGCTGCGCGGCGCGGTGAAGAAGGCCTCGGGGGTGTTCTGCTCGACGATCCGGCCGTCCGCCATGAAGAGCACGCGGTTGGCGGCGGAGCGGGCGAAGCCCATCTCGTGGGTGACGACGACCATCGTCATGCCGTCCGCGGCCAGCTGGCGCATGACCTCCAGCACCTCGTTGATCATCTCCGGGTCGAGCGCCGAGGTGGGCTCGTCGAAGAGCATCACCTTCGGGTTCATCGCCAGTGCTCGTGCGATCGCGACGCGCTGCTGCTGACCGCCGGAGAGCTGGGCCGGGAACTTCGCGGCCTGCGCGCCGACACCGACGCGCTCCAGCAGTTCCCTGGCGGTCGCCACGGCCTTGTCACGGGCGATCCCGCGGACCTTGACCTGGCCGAGCACCACGTTCTCCAGCACCGTCTTGTGCGCGAAGAGGTTGAAGCTCTGGAACACCATGCCGACCTCGGCGCGCAGCCGGGCCAGTTCGCGGCCCTCGGCGGGCAGCGGACGGCCGTCGATGGTGATCGTGCCGGAGTCGACGGTCTCCAGCCGGTTGATCGTCCGGCAGAGCGTGGACTTGCCCGACCCGGACGGGCCGATCAGGACCACCACCTCGCCCTGAGCGATCTCCAGGTCGATGTCCTGGAGCACGTGCAGGGCGCCGAAGTGCTTGTTCACCCCGCGCATCACCACCAGGGGGGCGGCTGCGGCGCTGGAGTCCTTGACGAGGCTCTCGGTCATCGCGGCCTGCTTCCTGGAGATCAGCCCGAGAGCTGAACTCCCTTGGGCGGCAATGGTGATAGATGAGCCGGGGGCCGAGGCCGGCGGAGCCGCGGCCCCCGGTGGGGTGACCATAGGAGCGCTGACGATGTCACGTCAGCCGATCTGAGCGGAACTTGAGGATCACGATCCGGCCACACGCCGCGCGCGGCGTGTTCACGAGGCCCGCCGAGGGCACGGTCACAGCGGGCATCCGCCCCGCCGCGCGGCGTCCCGCGGGGTCCCGGGGCGTGGCCGAGCCTGGCGTCCGGCGCCCGGCTGGCCCATACTGCGCAGGACCGGGACCTGCCCGGTGGGGCCCGTGAACATCACGCAACACCCCGGGGAACGTCCGGGAGAGGAGGAACGATGCGACTACTGCTCGTCGAGGACGACGAACGCGTGGCCGCCGCGCTGGTCGCGGTGCTGGGACGCCACGGCTTCCAGGTCAGGCACGCCCGTAGCGGGCACGAGGCGCTCGACGCGCTGGTGCCGGACGGCAACGAGCCGTACCGGGTGGTCCTGCTCGACCTCGGGCTGCCCGACCGCGACGGCTTCGAGGTCTGCAGCCGGATCCGGGCCGGCAGCGGCGTACCGGTGATCATGGTGACCGCGCGCGCCGACATCCGCTCCCGGATCCACGGGCTCAACCTCGGCGCCGACGACTACGTCACCAAGCCCTACGACATGGGCGAACTGCTCGCCCGGATCCACGCGGTGGCCCGGCGCGGCGCCGCGCCCGCCGCCGTCGCGGTGCCCACGCCCGACACCGTGCCGCAGCAGCGGGGGCCACTGGAGTCGCGCGGCATCACGATCGACCGCGAACGCCGCCGCGTCAGCGTCGACGGCCGGGACGTCCCGCTCACCCGCAAGGAGTTCGACCTGCTGGCGCTGCTCGCACAGAGCCCCGGCGTGGTCTACCGCCGCGAGCAGATCTTCAGCGAGGTCTGGCGCAGCGGCTGGGAGGGCAACGGCCGCACCCTGGAGGTGCACATCGGCTCGCTGCGCACCAAGCTCGCCCTGCCCGGCCTGGTCGAGGCCGTCCGGGGCGTCGGCTACCGCCTGATCCCCGAGTGCCCGGCCGCCGCCGCGGACGCCCCCCAGGCCCGCGCGGAGCGCTGACCGTACGTGCGTACCCGCCTGCTCGGCATCCTGATCGCGCTGATGCTCTGCGTCCTGGCAGCCCTGGGGCTGCCGCTCGCCGCGGCGGTCGCGGCCGCCGAGCAGAGCCGGGTGGTGGTCGACCGGCTCGACGACGCGGCCCGGTTCGCCCAGGACCTGCCCACTTCGGGCGTCTCCGCCCTGGACTCCGCCCTCAAGGGGGACCTGGAGCCGGCACCCGGCGACCTCAGCCGGCGCCGCGCGCTGGACGCCGAGGTGGCCCGCTACCACGAGCTGTACGGCGTCCGGCTCGGCATCTTCCAGCGCGACGGCATCCCGATCGCCACCGCCCCGGCCGACTGGCGGGTGCCGGTCGGCGGCTACGGTGCGCAGGCCTTCCAGGAGGCGCTGGACGGCCGGCGCAGCCACAACCCGCCGCAGGTCTGGCCGTGGACCTCCGACCGGACGCTGACCATCGCCACGCCGGTGGTCCGGGACGGCGACGTGGTGGCGGTGGTGCTCAGCGAGTCCCCGACCGGCGCGCTGCGCACCCGGATGCTGCACCGCTGGCTGGTGATCGGGGCCGGCGAGGCGGCCGCCATGATCGTCGCGGTGCTGCTCGCCGTCCGGCTCACCGAATGGGTGCTGCGCCCGGTCAGGACGCTCGACCGGGCCACCCACGACATCGCCACCGGCCGGATGAACGCCCGGGTGGCCCCCGGCGGCGGCCCGCCCGAACTCCAGCGCCTGGCCCGCTCGTTCAACGAGATGGCGGACCACGTGGTGCTTGCCCTGGACCAGCAGAAGGCCTTCGTCGCGGACGCCTCGCACCAGCTGCGCAACCCGCTGGCGGCGCTGATGCTGCGGGTCGAGGTGCTGGGCCTGGAGCTGCCCGAGGGCCACGACGAGGAGCTCGGCGGGGTCCGCGAGGAGGGCGTCCGGCTCGCCCGGGTGCTCGACGACCTGCTCGGGCTGGCCACCGCCGAACACGCCCGCCCGGAGACCGGGCCGACCGACCTGGCCGCGCTCACCCTGGCCCGGACGGACGCCTGGCGGCCGGTGGCCGGGCAGCGCGGGATCGAGCTCGGCTGGGAGGGCCCGGCGCTGGCGCTCGGCATGGCCGACCCGATCGGCTTCGGCAGCGCGCTGGACGCGGTGATCGACAACGCGCTCAAGTTCGGCCCGGCCGGCAGCCGGGTGCGGGTGCTGGTCGCGGTGCGGCGCAGCGAGGTCGCGGTGACCGTCTCCGACGCCGGGCCCGGCCTCACCGAGGAGGAGCTGGTCCGGGCCGGCGACCGGTTCTGGCGCAGCACGCGTCACCAGAACGTGGACGGCTCCGGCCTCGGGCTCTCCATCGCCCGCACCCTGCTCCAGGCCGGCGGCGGCTCGCTCGCCTTCGCCCCGGTGCAGCCGACCGGGCTCGCGGTGACGCTGGCGGTGCCGCGGGCGGAGAAGAAGGGCGGGGCCTAGGCCCCGGCCTCCCGCCGGCCCGGCGGCGCCGGGGTACGGCGCGTACGGGGGTACGGCGCGTAGGGGGGTACGGCGCGTACGGGGGCCTCGCCGACGGTGCCGGGGCCTCACGGGTGTTCCGGGGGCCTCACCGGTGGTGCAGGGGGCTTCAGGGACTCAGGGCTTCACCGAGCGGTAGTAGCGTGCCGCGCCCTCGTGCAGCGGGAGCGGGTTGGTGTAGACGGCGGTGCGCAGGTCGACCAACTGGGCCGCGTGCACCTCGGAACCGATCTGGTCACGGCTGTCTATCACCGCCCGGGTCATGCCCTGGACCAGGTCGATGTCCACGTCGTCCCGGGTGATCAGCAGGTTGGGCACGGCCACGGTGGCGACGGCGTCCTCGGGCTGCGCGTTCGGGTAGGTGCCCTTGGGCATGGTGGCCGCCCGGTAGGCGTCGGTGCCGCCGCCCTCGACCCGGTGGACGGCCTCGGCGAGGTCGCCGAGCGGCACGATCCTGATGGGGAAGCGTTCGGAGAGGCTGGTGAGCGCGCCGGTCGGCAGCCCGCCGGACCAGAAGAAGGCGTCCAGCCCGCCCTCGCGCAGCTTCTCGGCGGCGTCGCCGACGCCGAGCATGGCCGGCCGGATGTCGTGGTCGGGGTCGAGCCCGGCCGAGGCGAGCAGCCGCCGGGTCACCAGGTTCACCCCGGACAACTGCTGGCCGACGCCGACCCGCAGGCCCTTCAGGTCGGCCGTCCGGTGGACCGGCGAGGAGGCGGGCACGATCAGCTGGAGGTAGTCGTCGTAGAGCCGGGCGATCGCCCGCAGCCGGTCCCTGCCGGGCCCGGAGTACTGGGCGACGGCGTCGGCGGTGGCGATCGCGAAGTCGTCCTGGCCGCCGGTCACCCGGGCCAGGTTGTCGATCGAGCCCTCCGAGTTGTCCAGTTGCAGCCGCACCCCGGGCATCGCCTTGGCGACGTGGGCCTCCAGCAGCTGCCCGTACCGGTCGTACACCCCGCCCCGGACGCCGGTCGCGAAGCCCACCGGTCCGCGCGGGTAGTCCGGGGAACGGCCGGCCGAGAGCCACCAGCCGCCGAGGGCCGCGGCCACCAGCACCAAGGCCAGCACAGCCCGCCAGAGCGGGCTGCACAGCACCGCGCGGAGGGCGGCGCCGGGTCGGGGCGCGGAACTGGGGGCCATGGAGGGATAGTGCCAGGCGCGCGCACCGAACGGGAGGGGCCGAAGCGCGGCGCCGCCCGGGACGGGTGGGGACCGGCGGGGGAAAAGCGCTTCGCGGCTGCCCGTACCCTGGTCTGGTGAGCGGTGAGAGCGGATTGAAGAGCTACAAGGTCGTTACCTACGGCTGCCAGATGAACGTCCACGACTCCGAGCGGCTGTCGGGCCTGCTGGAGGACGCCGGATACGTGAAGGCCGGGCAGGACGGTGACCCGGACCTGGTCGTGTTCAACACCTGCGCGGTGCGTGAGAACGCCGACAACAAGCTGTACGGCAACCTCGGGCAGCTCGCGCCGGTCAAGAGCCGCCACAAGGGCATGCAGATCGCCGTCGGCGGCTGCCTGGCCCAGAAGGACCGCGACACCATCGTCAGCAAGGCCCCGTGGGTCGACGTGGTGTTCGGCACGCACAACATCGGGCACCTGCCCGCGCTGCTGGAGCGGGCCGCGGTCGAGCGCAAGGCCCAGGTCGAGATCCTGGAGTCGTTGGAGACCTTCCCCTCCACCCTGCCCACCCGCCGCGAGTCCGCGTACGCCGCGTGGGTGGCCATCTCGGTCGGCTGCAACAACACCTGCACCTTCTGCATCGTCCCCGCGCTGCGCGGCAAGGAGGAGGACCGCCGCCCCGGCGACGTCCTCGCCGAGATCGAGGCGCTGGTCGACGAGGGCGTCATCGAGGTCACCCTGCTCGGCCAGAACGTCAACGCCTACGGCTCCGACCTGGGCGACCGCGAGGCCTTCTCCAAGCTGCTGCGCGCCGCCGGGCAGATCGAGGGCCTGGAGCGGATCCGCTTCACCTCGCCGCACCCGCGCGACTTCACCGACGACGTGATCGCCGCGATGGCGGAGACCCCGAACGTGATGCACCAGCTGCACATGCCGCTGCAGTCCGGCTCGGACACGGTGCTCAAGGCGATGCGCCGCTCGTACCGGCAGGAGCGCTTCCTCGGCATCATCCGGAAGGTGCGCGAGGCCATGCCGGACGCGGCCATCTCCACCGACATCATCGTGGGCTTCCCCGGCGAGACCGAGGAGGACTTCGAGCAGACCATGCACACGGTCCGCGAGGCCCGCTTCACCAACGCCTTCACCTTCCAGTACTCCAAGCGCCCGGGCACCCCGGCCGCCGAGATGGAGGACCAGGTGCCGAAGGCGGTCGTGCAGGCCCGCTACGACCGGCTGATCGCGCTCCAGGAGGAGATCTCCTGGGAGGAGAACAAGAAGCAGGTCGGCCGCACCCTGGAGATCCTGGTCGCCGAGGGCGAGGGCAAGAAGGACGACAAGACCGACCGGCTCTCCGGCCGCGCCCCCGACAACCGGCTGGTCCACTTCACGCGTCCGTCGGAGCCGGTCCGCCCCGGCGACATGGTCACGGTGGAGATCACCTACGCCGCCCCGCACCACCTGCTGGCCGAGGGACCGACGCTCGCCGTGCGCCGCACCCGGGCCGGTGACGCCTGGGAGAAGCGCCAGGCCAAGCCCGCCGCCCCCGCCCCGACGGGCGTGATGCTCGGTCTGCCGACCGTGGGCGTCCCGGCGGCGCTGCCCCTGGCCGCCCCGGCGGGCGGCTGCTGCGGCGACTGACCGCTCCGCGCACGGCGGCCCGGCGGGATCCCCGATCCCGCCGGGCCGCTTTCGTTCTTCGTTAGAGTGATCCGCATGCTGGTTGCCGCCGCCGTCTGCCCCTGCCCGCCGCTGCTCGTCCCGGAGGTCGCCGCCGGGGCCGCCGCCGAGCTGGAGCCGCTGCGCGCGGCCTGTGACGAGGCGCTGGCCACGCTGCTCGCGGCCGGGCCGGAGCTGGTCGTGGTCGTCGGCACCGGGCCCGAGGCCGAGGTGTGGACCGAGGGCGGGGCCGGCTCCTTCCACCGCTACGGCGTGCCGCTGGTCGTGAAGCTGCCGGCCGGCCGGGTCGAGGGCCCGGAGCTGGCGCCCTCGCTGACCGTCGGCGCCTGGCTGCTGGAGCGGGCCGGGGCGACCCTGCCGGCACACGCCTGCTCGGTGCCCGCCGACGCGCCCGCCGACCGGATGCTGGGGCTAGGCCAGGGCCTGGCCCAGCTGGCCGGCCGGGTCGGGCTGCTGGTGATGGGTGACGGCAGCGCCTGCCGCTCGGTGAAGGCACCGGGCTACCTGGACGAGCGGGCCGAGGGCTTCGACGCGGCGCTCGCCGACGCGCTGGGCTCGGCGGACCTGGACGCGCTGGCGGCGCTGGACACGGGCCTGGCCGCCGAGCTGAAGGCCGAGGGCCGCGCCCCCTGGCAGGTGCTGGCCGGCGCCGCGCAGGGCGCCGGCCTCACCGCACGGCTGGGCTACCAGGACGCGCCGTACGGCGTCGGCTACGTCGTGGCGTCCTGGAGCTGACCGTCCCGGAGCTGACCGTCCCGGAGCTGACCGTCTCGGAGTCGACCGTCTCGGAGTCGACCGCGCCGGAGCCGACCGTCCGGGAGCCGGTGCGGGGGTGCCGCCGGGGCCGGCGCCCGGACGGACGGGCTCAGGCCGAGGGGCCCTGACCGCCGGACGGGCGGCCCGGCGCGGTGCCGTCGCCCGGCTCCGTCGGCTTGTGGGCGAAGTCGTCCACCGCGCCCTTGGCCTTGCTGGCGCCGTGCTCGATCTTCTCGCTGTACTTGCCCTTGGTGGCCTTGTCGATGGCTCCGCCTGCCTTGTCGACCGCATGCTCGATCTGGTCGCTGTGCTTGCCGGCCAGCTCGCTCGCCTTCTCCTTGAGCTCCCCGGCCTTGCCCTTGAGGTTGTCCATCAGGCCCATGGTGTTCTCACCCTTCTCTCTGTGTCCTGCTCAACGTCTCCCGCGGCCGAACCGTTCTCAACTGGGGATATTGCCCGAAACGGTCATATCGTCGCGCAATGGGACCGGCGGGGCGGGGAGGTCTCCGGCGCCGCGGCGGTTTTGCGAGACTGGACCGGTGAGCAGCTCCAGTACCGCCCAGCCCGGTCCCGTCCAGCCCCCCGCCAGCCGTGCCCGGGTCGTCTCCGTGGTGGGCGCGACCGCCGCCGGGAAGTCCGACCTGGCCGTCGCGATCGCCCGCAGCCTCGGCGGCGAGGTGATCAACACCGACTCGATGCAGCTCTACCGGGGCATGGACATCGGCACCGCGAAGCTCACGCCCGACGAGCGCGGCGGCGTCCCGCACCACCTGATGGACGTCTGGGACGTCACCGAGGCCGCCAGCGTCGCCGAGTACCAGCGGCTCGCCCGGGCCGAGATCGACCGGCTGCTCGCGGCCGGCCGCACCCCCGTCCTGGTCGGCGGCTCGGGGCTGTACGTCCGGGCGGCGATCGACGAGATGGAGTTCCCCGGCACCGACCCGGCGGTGCGGGCCCGGCTGGAGGCCGAACTCGACCAAGACGGCCCGTTCGCGCTGCACCGGCGGCTGGCGGAGCTGGACCCGGCCGCCGCCGAGGCGATCCTGACCAGCAACGGCCGGCGGATCGTCCGGGCGCTGGAGGTCATCGAGATCACCGGGCAGCCGTTCACCGCCAACCTGCCGGGCAACACCGCCGTCTACGACGCGGTGCAGATCGGCGTCGCCGTGCCCCGGCCCGAACTGGACGAGCGGATCACCCTGCGGGTCGACCGGATGTGGGAGGCCGGACTCCTGGACGAGGTGCGGGAGCTGGAGGAGCTCGGCCTGCGCGAGGGGCGCACGGCCTCCCGGGCGCTCGGTTACCAGCAGGTGCTCGACCACTTCGCCGGCGAGTGCACCGAGGACGAGGCGCGGGCCGAAACCGTCCGCGCCACCAAGCGGTTCGCCCGCCGCCAGGAGTCCTGGTTCCGCCGCGACGACCGGATCCACTGGCTCTCCCGCCCGGCCGGCGCGGACCCCGCCGAGCTCCTCGCCCGCTCGCTGGAGCTGATCGACCGTCAGGAACAGGCCGCGCCGTAGGCGGTATCCGGCCATACCGGCGGTGCACTTGCGCGCGCAGGTGGGCGTGCAGGACGAACCCGCGGTTACGGCCGGATCACGTGATGGCCACGGATCACCCGATGACCCCGGTCCGGCCCGGAAACGCCCCCCTGGACATGCCATCATCGAGGTCATAAGGGTCGGTCCGCGCGGGCCGGCCACGCCCGGCCGCGAGTCCGCACTCGTGTCGATCTGTCAGGGGAGGCCGCGTGTCCACGGGTACCGGCCCCGAAACCGGCCAGAGCGGCAGGCCCATGAGTGGCGGCGCCACCGCACAGGCCGACGACCTCGACGCGTCGACCCTGCCCGACCTTCCCGTGCTGCCCGGCCTCGACGCACCCACCTCGTACGCGCTCGCGCTGCCCGCGCTGGACACCCGCGCGCCGGCCGGTGCGGTGCACGAGCGGGAGATCCGTCCGCGTCGCCGGCTGCGCTGGTGGCAGACGCTGCCGATCGCACTGCTGGCCACCGCCGGTTCGCTGATGTTCGCCTTCCCGCTGGCCTTCGGCTCGGCCGGGGCCGGATCGGCGATGATCGGGATGCTCGGGCTGCTGCTCACCGCCGCCTCCGTCGGCTGGGGCGCGATGGCCGCCCGGCACGCCGGGTACAAGTGGCCGGGCCTGCCGCGCCGCGGCTCCGGTCAGCGGGCCGGGTGGAAGGCGATCGTGATCTACACCCTGATCGCGCTGGCGGCCTGTGCGCTCGCCCTCTGGCGCGTCGTCCACCTGCACTGAGGCCCGGTCCCACCAGGCGGTCCGCCGGGCCCTCCCGGGCGGCGGCTCAGTACCATCGGGAGGGTGAGCGAATCTTCCCCGCAGCCCGCCGGCCTGCCCTTCCTCAAGGGGCACGGAACCGAGAACGACTTCGTCATCGTGCCCGACCCCGACGGCAGGCTGGTGATCGGCCCCGAGGCCGTCGCCGCGCTCTGCGACCGCCGGGCCGGCATCGGCGGCGACGGGGTGCTGCGCGTGGTGCGCTCGGCCGCCGACCCGGCCGCGGCCGCCCTGGCCGACCGGGCCGAGTGGTTCATGGACTACCGCAACTCCGACGGCTCGATCGGCGAGATGTGCGGCAACGGCATCCGGGTCTTCGCCCGCTACCTGGTCGAGGAGGGGCTGGCCAAGCCGGGCGAGCTCCCGATCGCCACCCGCGCCGGTCTCCGGACGGTCCGGGTCGCCGAGGACGCCGAGGACGGCACGCCCGGCGAGGTCACCGTCGACATGGGCCACGCGGTGCTGCCGGGGCCGGACGGGATCGAGGTGACGGTCGGCGAGCGGCGCTGGCCGGCCTGCAACGTGAACATGGGCAACCCGCACGCGGTCGCCTTCGTCGAGAGCCTGGACCACGCCGGCGACCTGCTGCGGGCTCCGTTCACCAGCCCCGAGGGCGTCTACCCGGAGGGCGTCAACGTCGAGTTCGTGGTCGACCGCGGGCCGCGGCACGTCGCGATGCGGGTGCACGAGCGCGGCTCCGGCGAGACCCGCTCCTGCGGCACCGGCGCCTGCGCCGTGGCCGTCGCCGCCGCCCGACGGGACGGTGCCGACCCGGCCGTCACCGGCGAGGCCGTCAGCTACACCGTGGACGTGCCGGGCGGCCGGCTGCTGATCACCGAGTACCCGGACGGCCGGGTGGAGAAGACCGGGCCGGCGGTGATCGTGGCCCGCGGCGAGATCGACCCGCAGTGGCTGGCGGCCGTCCTGGGCTGAGCGGCCGTCGCGGGCCGGGTGACTGTCCTGGGCCGGGTGACCGTCCCGGGCCGGGTGACCGTCCCGGGTCGAGGGGCCGGAGACCGCCCTGCGCCGACCGGCGCGGGCGGTTTGCCCATTTCGTGCAGTGGCGAATCCCCCCGTTCGGGTGATCCGGCTCACGGACGGGAAGCAGGGCGTCGCGGAACGTGCTCTGCTCGGTAGCATGGACCACCGGGTCGATCGCCCCTCGGCGGGATGGCAACGAGGGCTCGCCACCGGTGACCGCTGCCGGAGGTGCCGATGACCATCGAAGCCGGGCCGCCCCTCGCGGGGCAGCCGACGTCCGCACGGCAGGCCGGGCCCAGGCGGCCCCTCGGGGGGCTCGGCCGGGCCGCACTCGGCCGGGCTGGGCGCGCCGCCCTGCTGGCCACCGGCCGCACGCCGGTGCCCGACGCCCTCGAACCGCTCGTCCAGGCCCACCGTCGGCACCACCCGCAGGCCGACCTCGGCCTGCTCGGCCGGGCCTACCGGCTCGCCGAGGCCAGCCACCGCGGGCAGAAGCGCAAGAGCGGCGAGCCGTACATCACCCACCCGCTGGCCGTCACCATGATCCTGGCCCAACTCGGCGCCGGGACGACCACCTTGGTCGCCTCGCTGCTCCACGACACCGTCGAGGACACCGAGTTGACGCTGGCCCAGGTCGGCGAGGAGTTCGGGCCCGAAGTCGCCTACCTGGTCGACGGGGTGACGAAACTGGAGAAGGTGGACTTCGGCGCCGCCGCCGAGGCCGAGACCTTCCGCAAGATGCTGGTCGCCACCGGGGACGACGTCCGGGTCATGGTGATCAAGCTCGCCGACCGGCTGCACAACATGCGCACCATCCGGCACATGAGGCCCGCCAGCCAGGTCCGGATCGCCAAGGTCACCCGGGACGTGCTGATCCCGCTGGCCGAGCGGCTCGGCATCCAGGTGCTCAAGGCGGAGCTGGAGGACATCGTCTTCGCCACCCTCCACCCGGAGGAGTACGCCCGCACCCGCGCCCTGCAGGCCGGCCACGAGGCCGAACCGGACGCCCTGCTCGAACCCTTCGCCCGGACGCTGGCCCGCCAGCTCACCGAGGCCGGGGTCGCCGCCGAGGTCGCCGTCCGCCCCCGGCACTGCGTCTCGCTGCACCGGGTGCTGCTCAAGCGGGCTGCCGCACCGGGCCCGGACGGGCGGCCGCAGGGGCCGCAGCCCGCCGACTTCGGGCGGCTGCTGGTGGTGGTCGAGGAGAACGCGGACTGCTACGCCGTCCTCGGCGAGCTGCACACCTGCTGGACCCCGCTGCCCGGCGAGTTCAAGGACTTCGTGGCCGCCCCCAAGTTCAACCTGTACCAGTCGCTGCACACCGCGGTGGCGCTGGAGGGCGGCGTCGTGGTCGAGGTGCTGGTCCGCACCCGGCGGATGCACGAGGTCGCGGAGACCGGCGTGGTCGCCCTGGGCGACCCCCGCCAGCCCGGGGCGAGCGGTGCCGACCAGGGCGGGGACGAGCTCGACCGCACCGACCCGGCCCGGCCCGGCTGGCTCAGCCGGCTGCTGGAGTGGCAGCAGGAGACACCCGATCCGGACGCCTTCTGGTCCGCGCTCACCGCCGACCTGGCCGGGGACCGGGAGATCACCGTCGTCACCGAGAGCGGCGAAACGCTTCAGCTGCGGGCCGGCGCAAGCTGTGTGGACGCCGCCTACCTGCTCGGCGAGGAGACCGGCCACCGATGTATCGGCGCCCGGGTCAACGGCCGGCTCACCGCGCTCTCCACCGTCCTGCGCGACGGTGACCAGGTGGCGATCCTCACCGAGCAGGGCGACCCGGCGGCCCACCCCTCCGGCCCGGCCCCGGAGTGGCTGGCGCACGCCCGGACCCCGGGCGCCCGGCTGGCCATCGAGCGGTGGCTGGCCGACCACCCGGCGCGGGTGCCGGTCGTCCGCACCGGCCCCTCGGCCGGCCAGCCGGCGCCGCCCGCGCACCGGACCGCCGAGCGCGGCGCCGCCCCGGTGGCGGTGACCGGCCGGCCCGGTGCGCCGGTCCGGCTGGCCCGGTGTTGCACCCCGGTGCCGCCGGACGAGGTCAGCGGCTTCGCGATCCGCGGCGGCGCCGTCGCGGTGCACCGCACCGGCTGCCCGGCGGGGGAGCGGATGCGGGCGGACGGCCGCGGCGTGCTGGAGATCCGCTGGCAGCCGGACGGGGCGCCGCCGTCCGGCTACCGGGCGACGCTGCGGGCCGAGGCGCTCAACCGGCCCCGACTGCTGGCCGACCTCACCGCGGCGATCTCGGGGGAGGGCGTCGGCATCGTCTCGGCCGAGGTCGAGCCGCCGCAGGAGCTGCGGGTGCGGCACACCTACACCGTGGAGCTGCCCGAGCCGGGCGCGCTGACCGCGGTGATGCGGGCGATGCTGCGGGTCTCCGGGGTGTACGACGTGAGCCGCCCGCACGCCCCGGAGGGCGGCGGCACCACCCGTACCCCGGCGGGGGAGGCGGAACCGGAGGGGGAGGCGGAACCGCAGGGGGAGGACGAGCCGGAGGGGGAGGCGGAACCGCAGGGGGAGGACGAGCCGGAGGGGGAGGCGGAACCGCAGGGGGAGGACGAGCCGGCGGGGGCGGCGGAACCGCAGGGCGGCGCGGTGTCCGGCGCGGTAAATGGGGATGACCCGTCCGCACCGGGCGTGCGACCATCATGGGGAATTCACGGCCGGTCCGCGGCGTTCACCGGGCACTGAGAGAATTGCCTGAGTGGGGCTGCGGTCCCGAGGGGTGGCTCGCATCTCGCCCGAGCGGTAGACGGGGCGGCAGCTGGGCACACTCCGGGTGTGACCGTCGGTACGGTCGCACCCACAGGCCCCCATACCAGCGAGCCAAAGGACAGAATGACCTCCACGTTCGACACCCGCGACCACGCCGACGCCCCGCGCCGCCTCGACGGTCTGCGGGCGGAAGCCCTCATGGACGAGGACCTCGCGGCCATCGACGAGGACCTCGGCCACCACTACGACGGCGACCAGTACGACCGCAGCGAGCGTGCAGCCCTGCGCCGAGTCGCCGGCCTCTCCACCGAACTCGAAGACGTCACCGAGGTCGAGTACCGCCAGCTCCGCCTGGAGCGCGTGGTGCTCGTCGGCGTCTGGACCGACGGCACGCTGGAGGAGGCGGAGAACTCGATGGCGGAGCTCGCCGCGCTCGCCGAGACGGCCGGTTCCCAGGTGCTGGACGGCGTCATCCAGCGCCGTGACAAGCCCGACGCCGCCACCTACATCGGCTCCGGCAAGGCGAAGGAGCTGCGCGACATCGTCGCGGCCACCGGCGCCGACACCGTGGTCTGCGACGGTGAGCTCACCCCGGGCCAGCTGATCCACCTGGAGGACGTGGTCAAGGTCAAGGTCGTCGACCGGACGGCCCTGATCCTGGACATCTTCGCCCAGCACGCCAAGTCCCGCGAGGGCAAGGCGCAGGTCTCGCTCGCGCAGATGCAGTACATGCTGCCGCGGCTGCGAGGCTGGGGTCAGTCGCTCTCCCGGCAGATGGGTGGTGGTGGCTCCGGCTCGTCCGGCGGCGGTATGGCCACCCGTGGCCCCGGTGAGACCAAGATCGAGACCGACCGGCGCCGCATCCGCGAGAAGATGGCGAAGCTCCGCAAGGAGATCGCCGAGATGAAGAAGGGCCGCGACACCAAGCGCCAGGAGCGCAAGCGCCACCAGGTGCCGTCCGTGGCCATCGCCGGCTACACCAACGCCGGCAAGTCCTCCCTGCTCAACCGGCTCACCGGTGCGGGCGTCCTGGTGGAGAACGCGCTGTTCGCCACCCTGGACCCGACCGTGCGCCGGGCGCAGACCCCGAGCGGCCGGCTCTACACGCTGGCCGACACCGTCGGCTTCGTCCGGCACCTGCCGCACCACCTGGTCGAGGCCTTCCGCTCCACCATGGAGGAGGTCGCCGACGCCGACCTTATCCTGCACGTGGTGGACGGTTCGCACCCCGAGCCGGAGACGCAGCTGGCCGCCGTCCGCGAGGTCATCGTCTCGGTCGAGGCGCAGAACGTGCCCGAGATCGTCGTGATCAACAAGGCCGACGCCGCCGACCCGCACGTGCTCCAGCGCCTGCTGCGCCGCGAGCCGCACGCCATCGTGGTGTCGGCCCGCACCGGGCTCGGCATGGAGGAGCTGCTGAAGCTCATCGACGACGAGCTGCCGCGGCCCGCGATCGAGGTCCAGGCCCTGGTGCCGTACACGCAGGGCGCCCTGGTGTCCCGGGTGCACGCCGAGGGTGAGCTGATCTCCACCGAGCACACCGCGGAGGGCACCCTGCTGCGCGCCAAGGTGAAGGCCGAGCTGGCCGCCGAGCTGGAGGGCTTCTCGGTCGCCCTGACCTCGCGGGGCTGAGGCCCCGCCGGTCCGGCGATCACGCCGACGGCCCCGTTCTCCTGCACGGAGACCGGGGCCGTCGGCGTTGCCGCGGGCGCTACTTCGCGTTCTTGGAGAAGTAGTCGAAGGCCTGCCGCGCCTGCTCCTGGAGCGAGGGCCCGGCCATGTACTCGGACGGGTTGCGGTTCCCGATCGAGTTCACGCTGATCAGGTTCGGCTTGCCGTCCTTGGTGATGAACCAGCCGCCGCCGCTGGAGCCGCCGGTCATGGTGCAGCCGATGACGTACATCGGCGGGCGGGCCGGGTCGAAGGAGAGCCGGCCCGGCCGGATCGCCGAGTCGCAGTGGTTGAGCTCCATGCCGTCGAACGGCCGCTCGGCGGGGTAGCCGTAGGAGAAGGCCGAGGTGATCTGCTCGCGCGGGGCGTTGAACCAGACCGGGACCGAGCTGCCGACCGTCTCCTCCAGTGACCGGCCGGAGCCGTTCTCGTTGCGGACCCGGATGATCCCGTAGTCGAACTGGGAGTTGGCGCCGACGCCGTCCTCCTTCACCCAGGTCGGCGAGACCAGCGCGCGCACCGCCGTCCACCGCCCGTACGGGGAGACCTGCTGCTCGCCGTACGGTTTGCCCCGGCTGGCCTGGCCGTCCCGGTTGTAGCCGGGGACGAAGGTGATGTCCTTGAGCCAGGAGCCGCCCTTGCCGTCGTGCAGGCAGTGCGCGGCGGTGTAGACGAGGTTGCTCCGCCCCGGGTTGGCCGGGTCGGAGACCACCGTGCCGGAGCACATCGAGTCGCCCTCGGGCGTGGTCATGAAGATCTTGCCGACCACGGCCGTCGCCGGGCTGTACGGGTGCGGCTGCGGCTTGGCCGGGATGGCGGCCGGAGGGGCGTCCCGCTCGACCGTGCTGCCGGCCGTCTTGTGCGAGTACTCAGGGGTGGCCCGGCCCTTGGCGTTCTCCATCTTGGCGATCGACCAGAAGCCCTGGGCGACCTCGTTGACGAAGGCGTTGTCGCCGAGGAACCTCGCCCAGTCGTCGAGCTTCCAGTTGGCCAGGTCCTGGAGGCTGCCGGGCAGGGTGACGCCCGGCTTGCCGGGTGCGGTGGTGACGGCCGCGGCGGTGGTGGCCGTGGTGGCCGCGGCATCGGCGCTGCCCGCGTTGTCCGGCCCGCAGGCGGTCGCGGTGAGGGCAAGCGCGGCGAGCACGGCGGCTCCGGCCGTCGCGGCCCGGCGGCCGGGCCCGGCCGCGGTGATGAGTGGCATGGTGATCTGTCCCCCGTCGGTCGGTTCCTGCGCGGCCGGCTACTTCGGCTTGCGGGAGATGTAGTCCAGGGCCTGCTTGGCAACCGTCTCCAGGTACGGGCCGCTCAGCGAGGTGTGGTCCTGGGTGCCGATGGAGGTGTTGCTGACAAGGGCGAGCTTGCCGTCCGGCATCGGGGCGAACCAGCCTCCGCCGCTGGAGCCCTGCGTCATGGTGCAACCGATGGTGTGCATCGACGGGCGCTTGGGGTCGAAGGAGAGCCGGACCGGCTTGCCCCCGTCGCACTTGTACAGCTCCTGCCCGTCGAAGGGCTTGTAGAGCGGGTAGCCGACGGCCGAGACCTTCAGCTGGTCGCGCGGGGCGTCGAACCAGACCGGGACGGCCGCGCCGACCGTCTCCTCCAGCGACTTGCCGGTGTCGTTCTGGTTCTGCACCCGCATGACCGCGAAGTCGTACTGGCTGGCGGCGTCACCGGTGCCGCCGCCCTCGACCGTCCACTGCGGCGAGGTCACGACGTCCTTGGCCCACCAGGTGCCGAGCGGCGCCAGCTCCGCCAGCGGGGCCTTCTTGCCGCCGCTGGAGGCACCGGAGTTGTTGTAGGCGGGGACGAAGACGAGGTCCTTGTAGAAGTTGCCGCCCTTGCCCGGGTGCACGCAGTGCCCGGCCGTCCAGACCAGGTTGCTCTTGCCGGGGTGCGCCGGGTCGGCGATCACGGTGGCCGAGCAGTTGCCGCGGCCGCCGTCGGCGGAGAAGAAGACCTTCCCGGAGGGCTGCTTGGTGTACGGGCGGGCCACCGGCGTCGCCTTGACCACCGGCGGCTCGGGGTCGGTGACCCCGGCGTCGCCGGCGGGCTTGGCGGTGGGCGGGGCCGGATCGGCGGGCTTGGAGTCGCCCATCTTGTCCGGGTTCCAGAAGTCCTTGACGACGGGGTTGTTGAAGACGTGCTTGGACGCCCAGTTGTCCCAGTCCTCGAACTTCCACTTCTTCAGGTCGTCCCAGCTCTTCGGCAGGCCCTCCAGCAGGCTGGTCGGGATGCCGGTCGGCAGGGTGAGGCCGCCGATCACGCCGCCGCCCCCCGCGGCGGCGGAGGCGGTGGTGACGGCCGGGGACGGCGGCGGTGCGGCGGTGCCCCCGTCGCCGGCGGGGCCGTCCGGGCCGCAGGCGCTCACGGCGAGCAGGGTTCCGGCGGCAAGGGCCGCGGCCACGGCTGACCGGTGGATCGATGGCATGGTGTTCGCTTCCCCCTGGATGGTCCTGTTGCGGCGGCTAGCCGCCCTGGAGTCTGCCACTGGCGACCAGGACGGCACCGGCCGACCCCCGGGTTCCGGAACTGACCCGAGGTCACCGATCTGTGACGAACCCCCGGTCGGCTCGTTGCCACAGCAGGGCCTCCCACCTCAGGGGTGAACAATCCACGCTGTTCACCCGGACGAGTGAGCCGTCCTTGTGATCACCCGTCAGGGATAGGTAACCCTTACCTGACGCGACGGTGCGAGCGCCCGCCAGACCCTCTCCACCACCCGCGCGCGTCCGCACCCCACGCGCCCCAAGGAGCAGCCTTGAGCACCGCCCTCACCGGAGCCCCGCCCCACAGCCCGGCGCGCCGCCCGGCCCCGGCCCGTCCCGCCGCGGCCGGTGCGGCGCAGCCCGACCCGCTGCTGCACCCCGACCCGGCCGTCGCCGCCGAACAGGCCGCCCTGGAAGCCCTGCTCCGGTGCTGGGCCAGGGAGACCGGCGCCACGCCCGGCCCCGACGGCCGGCTGCGGATCGCCGTCCTCGGCGGCGCCGCCCGGCTCTGCGCCCCGGTCCGCTACTGGTCGCCCGCCGGCTGGCACCGCTTCGGCCCGGCCACCCTCTCGGCCGGCGGGACCGCCGCGCCGGGGGACCCCTGCGACGCCCCGGTGGACGCCGTCACCGCCGCCGCGCTGCTCGCCGCCGCGGCCGCCGCCCGCCCCGACCCCGGCCAGGTCGCCGACCTCGCAGCCCGGGTCGCCGACTCCGTCGTCCGCACCGCGGACATCCTCGCCCACCGCCGGACCGCCGCGGCCCCCGGCGGGCCGGAGGGCTCCCACTTCCTCGCCACCGAGCAGTCCCTGCTCCTCGGCCACCCGCTGCACCCCACCCCCAAGAGCCGCGACGGCCTCGGCCCCGCACAGAGCGCCGCCTACTCCCCGGAGCTGCACGGCTCGTTCCAGCTGCACTGGTACGCCGTCGACCGCGAACTCCTCGCCGCCGGCTCCGCGCTGACCGAGAGCGCGGACCTCATCACCGCCCGGCTCCTCGGCGACCGCGCCCCGCTGCCGCCCGGCACAGCCGCCCTGCCGCTGCACCCCTGGCAGGCCCGCGAGCTGGCACTGCGCCCGGCCGTCGCCGCCCTGCTCGCCGACGGCCTGTTGCACGACCTCGGCCCGGCCGGCGCGCCCTGGTACCCCACCTCCTCGGTGCGCACCGTCTACCGGCCCGGCACACCCTGGATGCTGAAGCTCTCGCTCGGCCTGCGGATCACCAACTCGCGCCGGGAGAACCTCCGCAAGGAGCTGCACCGCGGCCTGGAGATGCACCGGCTGCTGGAGAGCGGGCTGGCCGCCGAGTGGCGGGCCGCCCACCCCGGCTTCGACATCGTCCGCGACCCCGCGTGGATCGGCGTCGACCACCCCGCCCTCGGTGACCCGGGCGGCCTGGACACCGTGCTCCGCGCCCAGCCCTTCGCCCCCGGCGAGCGCGCGCTCTGCGTGGCCGGACTGGTCGCCGAACAGCCGCTCGGCACCGGCGACACCGTGCCGTCCCGGCTCGGCGACACGCTGCGCGCCCTCGCCCTCCGCTGCGGCCGCCCGCTCACCACCGTGGCCGCCGAATGGTTCCTGCGCTACCTGGACGCCGTCGTCCTGCCCGTCCTCTGGCTCGACGGACGGGCCGGCATCGCGCTGGAGGCGCACCAGCAGAACAGCCTCGTCATGCTCGACGCCGAGGGCTGGCCGGTCGGCGGGCGCTACCGCGACAACCAGGGCTTCTACTACCGGCAGAGCGCCGCCGAACGGCTCACCGGCCGGCTGCCCGGACTCGGCGCGCAGAGCGACACCTTCCTCGCCGACGACGTGATCGACCACCACTTCGCCTACTACCTCGGCATCAACCACGTCCTCGGCCTGATCGGCGCCCTCGGCTCCCAGCGGCTGGCCGACGAGGCGGTGCTGCTGGCCGCGCTGCGCGGCTTCCTCGCCGGCCCCCGGGTCGCGGCCACAAGGTCCACGCTGCCCGCCCTGCTGCTGGACGCCACCACCCTGCCCTGCAAGGCCAACCTGCTCACCCGGATCAACGGCATGGACGAACTGGTCGGGCCGGTCGCCAACCAGTCCGTCTACGTCGACATCCCCAACCCGGTGGCCGGCGCGTGACCCCCGCCGTGAGCCTGGCCGACTCCGTCCCCGGCTGGGGCGCCATGCCCACCGCAGCCGGGGAGTTCCGGCTGCGCCCGGTCCGGCTGCCGGCCGACCTGGACCTGCTCGCCGGGTGGATGAACGACCCGGACGTCGCCGCCTTCTGGGACCTCGCCGGCCCTCCCGCCACCACCGGGAGGCACGTCCGGGCCCAACTCGACGGCGACGGCCGCAGCGCGCCCTGCCTCGGCCTGCTCGACGGCACCCCGATGAGCTACTGGGAGATCTACCGCGCCGACCTCGACCCGCTCGCCGGGCACTACCCCGCCCGGCCCGACGACACCGGCGTCCACCTGCTGCTCGGCCCCGCCGACCGCCGCGGACGGGGCCTCGGCGCCACCCTGCTCGCCGCGCTCGCCGAGCGCATCCTGCGGGAACGGCCGCACTGCGAGCGGGTGGTGGCCGAACCCGACGTCCGGAACCGGCGCTCCGTCCGGGCCTTCGAACGGGCCGGGTTCCGGGCGACGGCCGAAATCGACCTGCCGGACAAACGGGCCGCCCTGATGGTCCGCGACCGCGTACCGCCCCGCCCCGCCGCGAACCCCGCCGTGCCCGCCCCCTCCGATCCCGCCTAGGACACCGCCCACCCCATGGACACCCCAGCACCCCAGCCCGCGCCGTACGACCTGCTCGGGGTCGGCATCGGCCCGTTCAACCTCTCGCTCGCCGCGCTCGCCGAGCCCGTCCCTGGCCTGCGCACGCTCTTCTGCGACCAGCGTCCGGAGTTCCGCTGGCACCCCGGGATGCTGGTCGACGGGGCCCGGATGCAGGTGCCCTTCCTCGCCGACCTGGTCTCGCTGGTCGACCCGACCAACCGCTGGTCCTTCCTCAACTACCTGCGCGAACAGGACCGGCTCTTCCCGTTCTACTTCGCCGAGCGCTTCCAACTGCCGCGCCGGGAGTACGACCACTACTGCCGCTGGGCGGCGGAGCGGCTCACCAACTGCCGGTTCGCCACCGTCGTCACCGCCCTGCACTGGGAGGGCGGGCACGGCACCGGCGGGCCGGGGGAGGGCGGGCTCTACCGGGCCGAACTGCTGGACGCCGTCACCGGACGGCGCGAGGAGGTCCACGCCCGCAACGTCGCGCTCGGCGTCGGCACCCGGCCCGTCCTGCCCGAGGCCTTCGCCGGCCTGGCCGGGCACCCGCGGGCCTTCCACTCCGCCGACTACCTGGACCGCCGCGCCGCCCTGGACGGCGCCCGCGACATCACCGTCGTCGGCAGCGGGCAGTCCGGCGCCGAGGTCTTCCTCGACCTGCTGCGGCGCCACGCCGACGACGGCGTCCGGCTGCGCTGGCTCACCCGGAGCAGGGCCCTCGCCCCCATGGAGTACTCCAAGCTCGGTCTGGAGCACTTCACCCCCGACTACACCCGCTACTTCCACGGCCTCCCCGAGCCGGTCCGCGACCACCTCGTCGAGGCCCAGTGGCAGCTGCACAAGGCCGCCAGCGCCGAGACCCTCGCCGAGATCCACGACCACCTGTACGAGCGGACCATCGGCCGCCCGATCGACGCCGACCCGGTCGAGATCACCCCCGGCACCGCCGTCACCGACGCCCGGCCCGGCCCCTGCGGAGGGCTCGAACTCCGCTGCCGGCACACCGACTCCGGCGCCGGGCGCCTGCTGCGCACCGACGCCGTCGTCCTCGCCACCGGCTACCGGGCCGCCCGCCCGGTCGCCCTGGAGCCGCTCGCCGGGCTGATCGACTGGGACGGCGCCGGGCGCTACCGGGTCGACCTCGACCACCGGGTCGCGACCAGGCCCGAGCTCACCGGCGGGCTGTACGTGCAGAACGCCGAACTCCACACCCACGGCGTCGGCACCCCCGACCTGGGCCTCGGCGCCCACCGGGCCGCCGTGATCCTCAACGCCGTCACCGGCCGGACCGTCCACCGGCTGCCCGCCCGCACCGCCTGGACCGGATTCGCCCCGCCGGAGCCGGCCGCCACCACCGCCCTGCCCACCGGCCCCGCCGCCACCACCACCGTCCCTCGCCCCCAGGAGCTCTCCCGTGCCGCAACCGCCGGCCGCTGAACCGTCGCTCTACCTGCCCCCGCAGCTCACCGCCGGGCACTGGCAGCGGGCCGGCCGCGCGCTGCTGGCCAAGATGCTCGGCGAGTTCGCCTACGAGGAGCTGATCACCCCGGTCCCCGGCGCCGCCGACGGCGAGTACCTGCTCCTGCTGCCCGAGGCCGAGTACCGCTTCACCGCCCGCCGCGGCGCCTACGACAGCTGGCAGGTCGACGAGGACTCCGTGCACTGCTCCCGGCCGGACGGCCTCGACCCGCTGCGCTTCCTCCCCTACGCCCGGCACACCCTCGGCCTGCGCGGCGAGACCACCGGCCACCTGGTGCGCGAGCTGACCGCCACCCTGCTCTCCGACGCCCACCAGCTCGCCACCGCACTCACCGCCGCCGAACTGGCCGACCTCGGCCACACCGAACTGGAGGGGCGGCAGGGCGGCCACCCGTGGATCGTCCCCAACAAGGGCCGGATCGGCTTCTCCGCCTCCGACGCCGCCCGCTGGACCCCGGAGGCGCGCACCCCGCTGCCGCTGCCCTGGATCGCCGTCCACCGCCGGCTCGCCCAGTACCGCGGCGTCCCCGGCCTCGCCGAGCCGGGGCAGCTGTACGCCCGCGAGCTCGACGACCCGGCGGCCCTGCGCGCCGCCCTCGGCCCGGACGCCGACGACTACCTGCTGCTGCCCGTCCACCCCTGGCAGTGGGACGAGACCGTCGTCCCGCTGTTCGCGCCGTGGATCGCGTCCGGCGAGATCGTCCCGCTGCCCTCCGACGGCGACCTGCGGCTGCCCCAGCAGTCCATCCGCTCCTTCTTCAACCAGAGCCGCCCCGACCGCTGCACGGTCAAACTGCCGCTCGCCATCCTCAACACCCTGGTCTGGCGCGGCCTGCCGACCGAGCGCACGCTCGCCGCCCCCGCCGTCACCGCCTGGATCCACGGCCTGCGGGACGCCGACCCGTTCCTGCGCGACGAGTGCCGGGTGGTGCTGCTCGGCGAGATCGCCTCCGTCACCGTCGACCACCCGCTCTACCGCGAGCTGCCCGAGGCCCCCTACCAGTACAAGGAGCTCCTGGGCGCGATCTGGCGCGAACCGCTCGGCCCCGCCCTCGACGCCGGCGAACGCGGACGCACCCTGGCCGCCCTGTTGCAGACCGGCGCCGACGGCCGGGCGCTGGCCGCCGAACTGATCACCCGCTCCGGCCTCACCCCCGCCGCCTGGACGGCCCGGCTGTTCGCCGCCATGCTGCCGCCGCTGCTCCACTTCCTCTACCGCTACGGCCTGGTCTTCTCCCCGCACGGCGAGAACGCCATCCTGGTCTTCGACTCCTCCGAGGCCCCCGCCCGGCTCGCGGTCAAGGACTTCGTCGACGACGTCAACCTCAGCGACCAGGACCTGCCCGAGCTGCGCGGGCTGCCCGCCGAAGTGGCCGGGGTACTGCTGCGGGAGGACCCGCAGGACCTCTGCCAGTTCCTCCACTCCGGCCTCTTCATCGGCGTCTTCCGCTACCTCGCCCCGCTGCTGGAGGCACAGACCGGCCTGCCCGAGGCCGAGTTCTGGGCGCTGCTGCGGGCCGAGGTCCTCCGGTACCAGGAGCGCTTCCCCGGGCTGAAGGAGCGGTTCGCGCTCTTCGACCTGTTCCGCCCCCGGATCGACCGGCTCTGCCTCAACCGCAACCGGCTGCTCCTCGACGGCTACCGGGACCGCCCGCACCGCCCGCACGCGGCCCGGCACGGCACCGTCCCGAACGCCCTCACCCCGGAGGGGACGGCCGGGCTCCCCGGGCAACGGGACCGGATTGTCACCCCCGCCCCGTAGGGTGGGAGGGTCATGACGAACGACTCCGAATCCCAGCTCCCCGCCGACGCCGCCGAGGAAGCCGCCGACGATTCGGCCGCCGCCGACGCCGCCGAGGCAGCCGTCCCGCGGGTCCGCCTCCCCGAGCTGCTGCACGCCGCGGTGGCGGCCGTCGGCGGTGTCGAGCGCCCCGGCCAGGTCCGGATGGCCGAGGCCGTCGCCGACGCCGTCGACCACGGCGAGCACCTCCTGGTGCAGGCCGGCACCGGCACCGGAAAGTCCCTGGCCTACCTGGTGCCGGCCCTCGCCCACGGGGACCGCGTGGTGGTCGCCACCGCCACCCTGGCGCTCCAGCGCCAGCTGGTCGAGCGGGACCTGCCGCGCACGGTGGAGGCACTGCACCCGGTGCTGCGCCGCCGTCCGCTGTTCGCGATGCTCAAGGGCCGCTCCAACTACCTCTGCCTGCACCGGGCCAACGAGGGCACCCCGAGCGAGGAGGGCGAGGGCCTGTTCGACCCGGTGGACGCGCTCGGCGGCCCCACCGGCAAGCTCGGGCAGGACGTGCTGCGGCTGCGCGACTGGGCGGACGAGACCGAGACCGGTGACCGGGACGACCTCAGCCCCGGCGTCTCGGACAAGGCCTGGGCCCAGCTCTCGGTGACCTCCAAGGAGTGCCTGGGGGCCACCCGCTGTGCGTACGGTCAGGAGTGCTTCGCCGAGAAGGCGCGCGAACGGGCCAAGCTGGCGGACGTCGTGGTCACCAACCACGCGATGCTGGCGATCGACGCCATCGAGGGCGCGCCGGTGCTGCCCGAGCACGGGCTGCTGATCGTCGACGAGGCGCACGAGCTGGTCAACCGGGTCACCGGCGCGGCCACCGCCGAGCTGACCGTCGGCGCGGTCAACCGCGCCGTGAAGCGGGCCGCCCGGCTCGCCAACGAGAAGGCCGTGGACGCCCTCCAGGGTGCGGCGGAGAACTACCACGGCCTGATGGAGACCGCGCAGCCCGGCCGGGTCGAGGAGCTGCCCGAGTACCTGGCGTACGCGGTCACCGCGATCCGCGACGCCAGCCGGCAGGTGATCACCTCGCTCGGCGAGACCAGGGACAAGGCGCTCAGCGACGAGGACGCGGTGCGCAAGCAGGCGATGGCCTCGGCGGAGGCGCTGCACGAGACGGCCGAGCGACTGCTCGCCGACTCCGAGTACGACGTGGTCTGGATCGAGCGCAGCGACCGGTACGGGCTGGGCACCGCCTCGCTGAGGGTCGCCCCGCTCAGCGTCTCCGGGCTGCTGCGCGAGGGCCTGTACAAGGAGCGGTCGGTGGTGCTCACCTCGGCCACCCTCAAGCTCGGCGGGGACTTCAACGGCGTGGCCGCCTCGGTCGGCCTGCCCTCGGAGGCCCGGCTGCCGGACGTGCGCGGGCCGGGGGACACCCCGGCGGCCGGTGCGGACTTCGGCGACGAGCCGGTGCCGCACTGGCGGGGCATCGACGTCGGCTCGCCGTTCAAGTACCCCAAGCAGGGCATCCTCTACGTCGCCAGGCACCTGGCCGACCCGGGCCGGGACCCGGAGCGCCCCGACATGCTCGACGAGCTGGCGGAGCTGATCGGCGCGGCCGGCGGGCGGACGCTCGGCCTGTTCTCCTCGATGCGCGGCGCCCAGGCGGCCGCCGAGGCGATGCGCGGGCGGCTGGACAACCGGATCCTGCTCCAGGGCGAGGACACCCTGGGCGAGCTGATCCGGGAGTTCGCCTCGGACTCCACCACCTGCCTGTTCGGCACGCTCTCGCTCTGGCAGGGCGTGGACGTGCCCGGTTCGGCCTGCCAGCTGGTGGTGATGGACCGGATCCCGTTCCCGCGGCCGGACGACCCGCTGATGAGCGCCCGGCAGAAGGACGTCGAACAGCGCGGCGGCAACGGCTTCATGGCCGTGGCGGCCACCCATGCGGCGCTGCTGATGGCGCAGGGGGCGGGCCGCCTGGTGCGCGCGGCGGACGACCGGGGCGTGGTGGCGGTGCTGGACCCGCGGGTCGAGACCAAGCGGTACGGCGGCTTCTTCCGGTCCTCGATGCCGGAGTTCTGGTACACCACGGACCGCAACCAGGTGCGGCGCTCGCTGGCGGCGATCGACGCCTCCGCGGCGCCGGTCCGGCCGGTGGTCAAGAAGGGCTGAGCGAACCGGGGGAGGGGCGGCGCGCTCCGGCAGGGGGCCGCACGCCCCGGACGGGCCGCGCCCCCAGGAAGGGCCGCGCGCTCAGGAGGGCCGCGCGCCCCCGGAGACGCCGGAGGGGCTCCCCGCACCCTGCGGTGGAGCCCCTTCCCGGTGCGTGCGGTGGCGGGCGCTCAGAGGCGGCGCAGGACGGCGACGACCTTGCCCAGGATGGTCGCGTTGTCGCCGTTGATCGGCTCGTAGGCGGGGTTGTGCGGCATCAGCCAGATCCGGCCGTCCTCGCGCTTGAGGCGCTTGACGGTGGCCTCGCCGTCGATCATCGCGGCCACGATGTCGCCGTTCTCGGCGACCGGCTGGCGGCGGACGGTGACCCAGTCGCCGTCGCAGATGGCCGCCTCGATCATCGAGTCGCCGCGCACGGTGAGCGCGAACAGCTCGCCCTCGCCGACCAGCTGGCGCGGCAGCGGGAAGACGTCCTCGACCGTCTGCTCGGCCAGGATCGGACCGCCCGCGGCGATCCGGCCGACGAGCGGCACGTACGAGGTGGACGGGCGCCCGGCCGTCTCGGCGGTGTTGGGGCGGGCCACCTCGACGCCGCGGACCTCGTAGGCGCGCGGGCGGTGCGGGTCGCGGCGGAGGAACCCCTTGCGCTCCAGGGCCATCAGCTGGTGGGCGACCGAGGAGGTGCTGGACAGGCCGACGGCCTGGCCGATCTCGCGCATGGACGGCGGGTAGCCGCGGCGCTGGACGGAGTCCCGGATGACCTCGATCACGCGGCGCTGGCGCTCCGTCAGCCCGGCCTCGTCGGTGCGGATGCCGGGGGGGCGCCCCGGCATCGAGCGCGCGGGGGCGGGGTGGGAGTCGTCCAGCACGGGGGAGTGTTCGATCGGCTGGTCGGGAACGCGGCCCGGGTGCGAAATGGCCGCGCCGGAGAGTCGGTGTTCTTCGCTACGGTCCATGCTGACGTCCACACTCTGCTGATTCGTGGTGCGCTGCCCCACCTTGAGCTGGGAGTGTTCCTGCACCGGGATGGTGTTGGTTTCGATCGTGTTCACGGCGGCCCCTCTCGACGGCTGTCCTCTCCCTTTTCCAGCCCAACGGCACCTCCTATCGAAAGGTTGCGCCAAACACACGTTCGAGTGAATTATTCGGGAGTTGGCTGACTCGATCAAGGCTTTGTTGTACATCGATTAAATGTTCGACTCGAAGTCGGTTCCGGCAGTCTAATCCGCATCGACACGCCAGGGGTGTCGCCTCCCCCGCAGACCTACATGTAGTGGCTACAGTCCTCACCGTGCCCAGTACTAGTGGTCACGTCGCATGATCAGCTTGGCGGGGCCGGGTCGTCTTCGCATAGACTCGACCGAGTCCGCACGTCCTGCCCGGGAGGGATCCTCAGGTGCACTGCCCCTTCTGCCGGCACTCCGACAGCCGCGTCGTCGACAGCCGGACCACCGAAGACGGCAGCTCCATCCGCCGCCGCCGGCAGTGCCCGGACTGCAGCCGCCGCTTCACCACGGTGGAGACGGCCGCGCTGATGGTCATCAAGCGCAGCGGCGTCACGGAGCCGTTCTCCCGGGAGAAGGTCATCTCCGGAGTCCGCAAGGCCTGTCAGGGCCGCCCGGTCACCGAGGACGCCCTCGCCCAGCTCGGCCAGAAGGTCGAGGAGTGCGTGCGGGGCACCGGCAAGTCCGAGCTCACCACCCACGACGTGGGCCTGGCCATACTCGGACCGCTCAAGCAGCTCGACGTCGTCGCCTACCTGCGCTTCGCCAGCGTGTACCAGGCGTACGACGGACTGGAAGACTTCGAGGCCGCCATCGCGGAGATCCGCGCCGAACGGCCCGTCCCCGAGGCGGACGGCACCTGCGTGCCCGTCCCCGCCGCCGCGCCCTAGGAGGCCCGGCTCAGCACACCGGCCCCCAGGGGCCGGCCGTCACACCGGCCCTTCGGGGTCGACGCGCGCCCGAAAACGGCGCACAGAACACCACAAACCGTGCGGAAACAGGCAGTCGCCGCCTGCCCGCACACCGGAAGAGCGAACCAGCGGTGCCCGGACTTTTCAGGGCACTTTGGGCGTTTGCCCAGGAGGAGGAGCGAGAAGTGACAGACACCACGAGCGGTTCCGCACGCGGGTCGAAGTCCGACAAGGCCACGACGAAGGGTGCCGGCAAGGCCCCCAAGGGCGGCCTGCGGATCGAGCGCATCCACACCACCCCTGGCGTCCACCCCTACGACGAGGTCCGCTGGGAGCGGCGCGACGTCGTCATGACCAACTGGCGTGACGGCTCGATCAACTTCGAGCAGCGCGGCGTCGAGTTCCCCGACTTCTGGTCGGTCAACGCGGTCAACATCGTCACCTCCAAGTACTTCCGCGGCGCCGTCGGCACCCCGCAGCGCGAGTGGAGCCTCAAGCAGATCATCGACCGCGTGGTGCTCACCTACCGCGCCGCCGGCGAGAAGAACGGCTACTTCGCCACCCCCGGCGACGCCGAGGTCTTCGAGCACGAGCTGACCCACGCCCTCCTCCACCAGGTGTTCAGCTTCAACTCGCCGGTCTGGTTCAACGTCGGCACCAAGCAGCCCCAGCAGGTCTCCGCCTGCTTCATCCTGGCCGTCGACGACTCCATGGAGTCGATCCTCGACTGGTACAAGGAAGAGGGCATGATCTTCAAGGGCGGCTCCGGCGCCGGCCTCAACCTCTCCCGGATCCGCTCCTCCAAGGAGCTGCTCTCCTCCGGCGGCAACGCCTCCGGCCCGGTCTCCTTCATGCGCGGCGCCGACGCCTCCGCCGGCACCATCAAGTCCGGCGGCGCCACCCGCCGCGCGGCCAAGATGGTCGTCCTGGACGTCGATCACCCCGACGTCGAGGCCTTCATCGAGACCAAGGTGAAGGAGGAGGAGAAGATCCGTGCCCTGCGCGACGCGGGCTTCGACATGGACCTCGGCGGGGACGACATCACCTCCGTCCAGTACCAGAACGCCAACAACTCGGTCCGCGTCAACGACGAATTCATGACCGCCGTCGAGAACGGCACCGAATTCGGCCTCCGCGCACGGATGACCGGTGAGGTCATCGAGACCGTCGACGCGAAGAAGCTCTTCCGCAAGATGGCCGAGGCCGCCTGGGCCTGTGCCGACCCCGGCATCCAGTACGACTCCACCATCAACCACTGGCACACCTGCCCGGAGTCCGGCCGCATCAACGCGTCCAACCCCTGCTCCGAGTACATGCACCTGGACAACTCCAGCTGCAACCTCGCCTCGCTCAACCTGATGAAGTTCCTGCGCGACGACGACTCGTTCGACGCCGAGCGCTTCGCCAAGGTCGTCGAGCTGGTCATCACCGCGATGGACATCTCCATCTGCTTCGCCGACTTCCCCACCGAGAAGATCGGCGAGACCACCCGCGCCTACCGCCAGCTCGGCATCGGCTACGCCAACCTCGGCGCCCTGCTGATGGCCACCGGCCACGCCTACGACAGCGAGGGCGGCCGCGCCCTGGCCGGCGCCATCACCTCCCTGATGACCGGCACCGCCTACCGCCGCGGCGCCGAACTCGCCGGTGTGGTCGGCCCGTACGACGGCTACGCCCGCAACGCGACCGCGCACCAGCAGGTCATGAAGCAGCACGCGGACGCCTCGCTCGACGCCGTCTCGGTCGACGAGCTGGACGCCCCGGTCTGGCTGGCGGCCAACAGGACCTGGCAGGACGTCGTGCGCATCGGCGCGCAGAACGGTTTCCGCAACGCCCAGGCCTCGGTGCTCGCCCCGACCGGCACCATCGGCCTGATGATGGACTGCGACACCACCGGCGTCGAGCCCGACCTCGCCCTGGTCAAGTTCAAGAAGCTGGTCGGCGGCGGCTCGATGCAGATCGTCAACGGCACCGTGCCGCGCGCCCTCAAGCGCCTCGGCTACCAGGACGAGCAGATCGAGGCGGTCGTCGCCCACATCGCCGAGCACGGCAACGTGGTGGACGCGCCCGGACTGAAGACCGCGCACTACGAGGTCTTCGACTGCGCGATGGGCGAGCGGGTCATCTCGGCCATGGGCCACGTGCGGATGATGGCGGCGATCCAGCCCTGGATCTCCGGCGCGATCTCCAAGACCGTGAACATGCCGGAGTCCGCGACCGTCGAGGAGATCGAGGAGATCTACTTCGAGGCGTGGAAGATGGGCGTCAAGGCGCTCGCCATCTACCGCGACAACTGCAAGGTCGGCCAGCCGCTCTCGGCCAAGAAGAAGGACGGCGAGGCGAAGGCCGCCAAGGCCGAGGACACCCCGGTCGCGGTCGAGAAGGTCGTCGAGTACCGCCCCGTCCGCAAGCGCCTGCCCAAGGGCCGCCCGGGCATCACCACCTCCTTCACGGTCGGTGGCGCCGAGGGCTACATGACCGCCAACTCCTACCCGGACGACGGCCTCGGCGAGGTCTTCCTGAAGATGTCCAAGCAGGGCTCGACCCTCGCGGGCATGATGGACGCCTTCTCCATCGCCGTCTCGGTCGGCCTCCAGTACGGCGTGCCGCTGGAGACCTACGTCTCGAAGTTCACCAACATGCGCTTCGAGCCGGCCGGTCTGACCGACGACCCGGACGTGCGGATGGCGCAGTCGATCGTCGACTACATCTTCCGCCGCCTGGCGCTGGACTTCCTGCCCTTCGAGACCCGCTCCGCGCTCGGCATCCACTCCGTCGAGGAGCGCCAGCGCCACCTGGAGACCGGCTCCTACGAGCCGCTGGAGGCCGAGGAGTTGGACACCGAGACGCTGGCCCAGTCCGCCCCGGTCGCCCCGGCGGCCCCGGTGGCCAAGCCCGCCCCGGCGGTCGAGGCCCCCAAGGCCACCCCGGCCCAGGCCCACAACTCGACGGAGCTGATGGAGATCCAGCTCGGCCTCAACGCCGACGCGCCGCTCTGCTTCTCCTGCGGCACCAAGATGCGCCGCGCCGGCAGCTGCTACCTCTGCGAGGGCTGCGGCTCCACCAGCGGCTGCAGCTGAAACTGGGCGGTATTGCATCCGCTGCAACATTTTCGACAGGCAGCTGAAGTAAGTCATGCCTGATCAGAGGGGCGTCAGCCTTGTGTTGACGCCCCTCCCCGCAGCGGCCGGCCTGGGGATACACCGGCTGTCTGAGCGCACGCAACGATGTTGCATCTGGCGCAACACTCAGAGGTCCCCTGTGTAGTTGCAGGTGGTAACCATGGACTTCATAGTCCACGACCTAGGACGGCAGCCCAAGGGTGCTGTCGTAGTGATCAACCTGTCCGGTAGTGCGGCGAACGTCCGGCTCATGGACTCGAGTAACTTCCACTCCTACAAGAGCGGTGGTCGCCACCAGTACGTCGGTGGCTTGGCGACCCAGACACCGGTACGGCTTGCCATCCCGAGCCACGGCCAGTGGTACGTAACCGTGGACATGATCGGTCTCAGAGGAACCGTTCGTTCCTCGGCCCGAGTTGAACCGCCGCCGCTCCCTGCGCTCCGGCCGATCCGTCAGGGATCGCTTGCGCAGATCAGACATGAACCACCGCCTGCGGCAGCCACGGACGAGTCGGTGTGGGATGTGTTCATATCGCACGCCAGCGAGGACAAAGCCGATGTAGCGGCTCCACTGGCTCGATGCCTGCAGGATGCTGGCGTGTCAGTGTGGCTTGACGCCCTGGAGTTGAAGATTGGGGACAGTCTTCGTCGCAGGATCGATCAGGGGCTTGCACGCAGTGGCTTCGGTGTCGTGGTCTTCTCGCGCGCGTTCTTCAAGAAGGGTTGGACGCAGTATGAGCTCGATGGGATTGTGACCCGGTCTGTGTCAGGTGAGCAGAGTCTCCTGCCGATCTGGCACAACATCACCAAGGATGAGGTCATCGCCCAAAGTCCTTCGCTGGCGGACAAGTTGGCCAGAAGCACCGCTCAGCACACTGTCGCGGAAATCGCGAGAGAGATCGCAGACGTGGTGATCGCGAGCAGGGCGACTGCTTCTTGAGGGCCTTGAATAGCCAGTCAGCTCACTGGCGGCCTCGTCAAGGGTGCCGACAACTTGTTGGCAGTGCAGTCCCGAGGATCTTCCAGCGGTGAGAACCGCTGGAACATGCCGAACGCCCGGCCGTAAGGGCTGGGCGCTCGGTGCAGTCAGGATGTGGTGTCCTGCTTGCGTCAGAACCTGCATCACACCACGTTCCGAGCTGCGACGCAAAACGGCTCGGAGGGAGGTGAATCGTATGGCAACGAACCCGAAGCAGACCGGGAAGAAGGCCGCCTCGGCTGCCGGTAGGGTCCTGTCGGACCCTAGGGCGACGAAGGCGGAGAAGACCGCCGCGGCCAGCGCCCTGGCGCAGACGCCGTCCGGCAAGGGAAAGAAGAAGTAACACCTCGCCGCCCTGGGCCCTGGCCCAGGGCGGCCTGCCCATGCCCGATGGCGGCTTGTAGTTCGCCGTGGCTCCGTAACCGATTCAACGATGTTGCGTTGGATACAACGTGACCAAGGCAGTTGAACTCGCCGGATCGGCGCGACTGATGCTCGTTGGTGGTGTCAGCTTCCTGGACCCCGCGCCGGCGGTCTTCGAGGCGATGCTTGAGGGATGGGCCACACAGCAGCGCGCGCGGTTTCTCAAAGCAGACACAATCCGGGCGCGGATCGATCTGGTACGCCGGTTCGCTAGCTTCACCAACCAGTACCCCTGGCAGTGGCAGGCGGCAGAAGCTGAGGAGTTCATCGCTGGCCTCCGGTCAGGGCAACGGCCGGTGATGGTCTCGACGGCCCGGGGCTACCAGAACGCGTTGCGGCTCTTCCTGGAGTACGTCACGGACGCGCGGTACGCGTGGCCGGCGGTATGTCAGGAACGGTTCGGCGATGTGCCGGCCCAGATCCTGCATGAGTGGAACACGGTGGCCCATACCTCGGAGTACGAGGGGCGACCGGGCCGACGGCCATTGAGCTACGACGAGGTGCAGGCGCTGCTGGATGCCGCTGACGCCAGGGTGGACGAGATCCGCTCGCGGCGACGCAAAGGAGCGGTGGCCGCGATGCGTGACGCGGCCTTGCTCAAAACGGTGTACGCGTTCGGACTGCGCCGACGGGAAGCTTGGGGGCTGGACGTGGTGGACCTGCGCCGGAACCCGAGAGCCGCCGACTACGGCAACTGTGGCGCGCTTTTCGTCCGATTCGGCAAGTCCTCGCGCGGTGGGCAACCCAAGCGCCGCACCGTGCTGACCGTCCCTGAGATGGACTGGATCGTTCCTGTCGTCCACCAGTGGGTGTCGGAGGTTCGCCCGCTCTTCGCGCCAGGAAGCCATCCCGCCCTGTGGGTAACCGAGCGTCGTGGCCGACTGTCGTGGCGGGGGATCAACGAAGCCTTCGAGGAGGCGCGCAATGCAGCCGGGCTACCTGAAGAACTTGATCTCCACTCGCTGCGGCACTCCTACGTGACGCACTTGATCGAGTTCGGATACCCGGAGAAGTTCGTCCAGGACCAGGTCGGACACTCCTACGCTTCCACGACAGCGATCTACACCGGTGTCTCTGACGAGTATCGCAACCGTCTGGTGCAGCAGTCGCTGCGACAGCGGCACGCTGACCTGTGGGAGCCGCAACAGTGATCAAAAAGATGGGATACCACTGGCACTTGCGCCAGGTCATGGCGACCCGGGGGATGTTCCAGACCAGCGATCTGGTGCCGCTGTTGGCAGAACGCGGTGTCCATCTGTCGCGCGAGCAGGTCTACCGCCTCGTCACGCAGTCCCCACAGCGCTTGTCGATGGACACCCTCGCCGCGCTGTGCGACATCCTCGGCTGCGGCGTCCAGGAACTGATCGAGGTGACAGTCGTAGAGCAGGTCGTGCGCAAGGCCGGCACGGCAGGACCCATCGGCGCGAGCGCGGCACCGCGCGTCCAAAGGGCCACGATCCGACGCCCGGACCTGTCGTGAACCGAGCTCAACGGCTGCAGGAGATTGTTGACCTGCTGGCACCACAACTGCCCTCCGTGACGCCGACGGCACTGCTCAGCATCGTCGATCGGGTCGCGCCGCAGAAGGCGCTGTTCTGGCTCCATCAGCACATCCAGTGTCACTCGGACGCCCTGACCAGCGGTAGCCCGGTGCTGCCCGCGGCCATGTTCCGCTTGCTGACGGAGCTGGAGGCGACCGGGGCCGAGGGGATCGTTGTCCCGCGTTGTGCCAGCTGCGGCAAGCGCCGCGCGCTGCGATGCACCGATAGGCAGGGCGCCCGCCTGTGTCAGATGTGTGCATCGCGCAGATCGGCACGCCCATGTGGGCGGTGCGGCAAGACGGCACCGGTCGCCGCTCGTGAGATCGAAGGCGTCGTTTGTCGGGACTGTTACCGTTCGGACCCCGCCCGCCACGAGGTATGCGCCATTTGCGGTCACGCCGGCTTCGTTGCCACCCGCGGGCCGAGCGGCGAGCCACAGTGCTCCAACTGTTACGCCCGCCCCGCACAGCAGTGCGTCAACTGTGGTGAATTGCGGCCCGCCAAGGCCAAGACAGACCTCGGCCCCGTGTGCGCCAGCTGTTACCGCCACCCCAAGCGCGAATGCGGAGGCTGCAAGCGAGTCGTTCGGATCAAGACCCGGGCCCGGGACGGACAGCCAGATTTGTGCACCAATTGCGATCCCGGCCCCGTGGCGACGTGCTCACGCTGCGGACGCGAGCGGCCGTGCCTCCGCGCACGATCCGAGAAGCCGGTATGCCGCAGCTGCCGTGATCGTCCGGAGGTAACCTGCGTCCGGTGCGGTCAGTTGCGCCGAGTCACGGCACGTTGGCCCATGGGGCCTGTCTGCCCAAGCTGCTACAAGTACATCTGCACTCACCCTGCGGAATGCGCCGCGTGTCAGCAGCGCCGCCCGCTGATCGGCCACGATGCACGACGTCAGCCCATCTGCGGCCCATGCTCAGGCGTCGACTTGACTTACAACTGCTCCACCTGCGGTGAGGCGGGCGACATCTACAAGGAGAGCCAGTGCGCCCGCTGCGTACTACGAACCCACCTGTGCGAACAATTTGGTCCGCTCGAAGGCTCTCCTCTGGCGCCCTTGATCAACGCGCTCACCGCTGCGGCTACGCCACGGTCCGTGCTTTTGTGGATGCGTAAGGACACCAGCGGGGCCGCCCTATTGCGGGACATGCTCGCCGCTGGCTACCCCATCACCCACGAACTGCTGGACACCTTCCCTGGCCGGCAAGCCGCCGTCCATCTGCGTCACCTGTTGGTCCACGTCGGCATCCTGCCGGAGCGCGACGAGTACGTAGCGAGTATGGAACTGTGGCTCAAGCGCTACCTCGCTGACACCCAGGCTCACCACCGCGGCATCCTGCAACCCTATGCCCAGTGGGTCGTCCTGCGACGAGTCCGCCACCAAGCCCGCACCCGCGGGAACAGCAGGTCCAGCATCAACTACGCCCGCAGCCAAGTCTCAGCGACGCTGGACTTCCTGAAGTGGGTCGAGGCCCAGAAGCTGACCCTGGCATCGGTCACTCAAGCCGAAGTTGATCGCTGGCTGGCCGAAGGAGCAACTTCGCGCCGCCGGTTGCGCGACTTTCTGCGATGGGCACGTCGATGCCATCTCGTTGACGATCTGCACGTGCCCTGGCAACCAGACGGCGAACCTGCCAACTTCCTCGACGAGGACGAGCACCTGGCCCTGCTGCACCGCTGCATCAACGATCCCGCCCTACCGCTGGACGTTCGGACGGCTGGCTCGCTGATCCTGCTCTACGGTCTGCCCGTGACGCGGGTTGCCCAACTCACCCACCAGAACGTTGAGAAGCGTGGGGTCGACTCGTATATCCGGTTGGGTGAGCACGCGGTCGTGCTGCCGCCAGCCCTCGCTCGACTCCTCGACGAACAGATGCGAGTCCCGGTCTTGTCGGTGGTAGAGCGCCGGACTCCCCGGCGGCAAGACGGCTGGCTGTTTCCGGGAGCGCTGGTCGGCCGCTCCATTGATGGGTCCAAGCTTTCTGGGAAGCTGCTGCGGCACGGTATCGATGTTCGTCCCGCCCGCAACACTGCGCTGATGACGTTGGCCTCAGACCTGCCCGCCCCGATCCTCAGCAAGATCCTCGGGATCCACATCAACACGGCGGTCGACTGGGTCTCCTACGTCAAGCGAGACTGGTCCTCCTATATCGCAGCTCGGGAGACCGCTACGGGCTTTCACGGAGCGTTACGTACCCCTGATGAGTAGCGCACGTCAGGAACAAGTGATCTCCGCCAGTACCGCTGACCCGCGAGCGGTGATCCACCGCTGAGGCGGGGCGAGGACTTCGTGTCCTCGCCCCGCCCTTTTTGTGCCCCTGTTGTCAACCAGGGTTGACAGTGGGCGGGTGTCAACCTAGGTTGACAGTATGAGCGAGAGCAGAGAACTCGCGGCCGCGGCGGGCAGTCGCGATCCCGCGGTGGGGCTGCGGGCGGTGCGGGCGTTGCGGGACCTGGCGGACCGGCTGGAGGGGTTGCAGGTCGGGAACGCCCGGCAGCAGGGCTGGTCCTGGCAGGACATCGCGGTCTGCCTCGGGGTGAGCCGGCAGGCGGTCCACAAGAAGTACGCCCGGCGCGGGGGCGGCGAATCCGGCGGCGATTTCGGCGGCGAGAAGGATGGAGGCTGAGCGATGTTCGAGCGTTTCACCGACGATGCGCGACGAGTGGTGGGCCGGGCGGGGCAGGAGGCGGCGGAGCTCAAGCACGGGTCCATCGGGACGGAGCACCTGTTGCTGGCCGTTCTGGCGCTGCCGGGGGACCCGTCGGCGGCCGTGCTGGTCGATGCGGGCCTGGATCACGCCACCGCGCAGCAGGCGGTGCGCCGGCTGCTGGGTCCGGGGGACGACGCGGAGGCGCTGGCGGCGATCGGGGTGGACCTCGGCGCCGTCCGGGAGGCCGTCGAGTCGGTGTTCGGGGAGGGTGCGCTGGACGCTCCGGACGAGGAGCCGGCGGCGCGGCGGCGCGGCTGGTTCAGGTCGGAGCCGAAGGCGCGGCGGAGTCCGTTCACGGCGCCGGCGAGGAAGGTGCTGGAGCTGTCGCTGCGCGAGTCGCTGCGGCTGAAGTCCGGTCACATCGCGGTCGGGCACCTGCTGCTCGGGGTGCTCCGGGAGGGCGAGGGCCTGGGGGCCAAGGTGATCGCCGGTCACGGGCTGGATGCCCAGGCCGTCCGCCGGGCGGTGGAGGCGACGCTGGGCTGACGGAGGTGCGGCGGGCTGGTCGCGGAACGGTGCACGAAGCGTGAACGAACGATACTGTCCGTCAACTCTCCAGTTGAGGCCAACAGCTGAATGGATATGATCGGCCGACTGCGTGAACCGATCAGCCGCCCGGAGACGTTTCATCACGTCGGCCGGGCGGTCGCGCATTCGCCTAGCCCCGCTGTCGGCGTCAGCCCGTCGACGCCCGCCGCCGCTGCCGAGGACCGCATCGATGACAGAACGCACCAGCCCCGAAGGTGGTCCGAGCCGTCGGCCCGCCGCGCGCACCGCGGCCCTCACGGCGGGGGCGGTCCTGTTGGCGCTGGTCGTCGCCCCGATCGGGATCAGCCGGGCCTCGGCGGCCCACCAGCCGCTGACCGCGGTCGCGGTCGGCGCGGTCGCCGCGCTCTGGCTGATCGTCGTCGGGCTGGCGGCCTCCGCCACCGAGCGCGCCCGCCGGCTGGCGGCCGGGCTCGCCGCGAAGGACGACGAGGCCATGGCGGCGCTGGTCGTGGCCGGCACGGCCAGACAGGCCGAGACGGCCGCCCGGGAGCGGACCGCCGCGGCGAAGGCCGAGCGCGACACCGCCCGGTCCGAGCTCGCGCAGGCCCGGGCCGACCTCACCGCCGCGCAGACCGAGCTGGCCCGGGTGCGGGAGGAGGCCGAGGCGGAGCGGGCCGAGCGGGCCCAGCTGGACCGGCTGGCCGACGAGGTGCTGCCCGAGCTGGTGAAGAGGCTCCGCGGCGGCGCGTCCGTCGAGAGTGCGCTGGCCGCACACCGCCGGCACCCCCAGTACGCGCTGCTGCGCGCCGTCGCCGAGGAGGTCGGCCGCGGCGAGCGCCTGCGGGCCGCCGCCCTCGCGGTCTGCGCGACCGCGGCCGGGCGGGTCCAGGCGCTGGCCACGAGCATGCACGCCGAGCTGCGCGAGATGCAGCACCGGCACGACGAGGAGGTCCTCGGCGACCTGCTGCGGCTGGACCACTCCACCGCGCAGGCGGGCCGGATGGCCGACAGCATCGCGGTGCTCACCGGCGCCCGATCGGGCCGGCGCTGGGCCAAGCCGATCGCGGTGGAGTCGGTGCTGCGCGGCGCGCTCGGCCGGATCGGCGCCTACCAGCGGGTCCGGCTGCACAACGCCAGCGCCGCCGCCGTGGCCGGGTTCGCCGCCGAGGGCGTGATGCACGCGCTCGCCGAACTGCTCGACAACGCCACCAACTTCTCCGCCCCGCCGGCCGAGGTGCACGTCTACGTCGAGGAGGTGCCGGCCGGGCTGGCGGTCACCGTGGAGGACAGCGGACTCGGCCTGAGCGACAGTTGGCTGCGTCGCGCCGAGCGGGCCGTCTCCGCCGAGCCGCTGGACCTCACCACGCTCTCGGCGGGCACCAGGCTCGGCCTCGCGGTGGTCGGTGCGCTGGCCCGCAAGCACGGGTTGCAGATCTCGTTCCGGCCGTCGGCACGCGGCGGCACCGGGGTGGTGATGCTGATCCCGCAGCAGCTGGTGACGCACCCCGCACCGGAGCCCGCGCCGGAGTCCGTCCCGGCCGTACCGGACCGGCCGGCCGTGCAGGCTCCCGCGCGCCCCGCGCTCACCCCGGCCCTCACGCCCGCCCTCGCTCCCGCACGCTCCCTGCCCGCAGCACCCGCCGTGCCGGCCCCCGCCGCTCCCGCCCCGGCCGACCGGGCCGGGACGCCCGTGCCGGTCACCGACAGCGGCCTGCCGCAGCGCCGCCGCGGGCAGACGCTCGCCACCACCGCCCCGGCGGCCCCCGCCGCCGAGCCCGCCCGTGCCGACGCGGCGAGCGCCGCCGCCCGGTTCGGCGCCTTCCGTCGCGCCGCCCAGCAGGCCAAGGGCGGTGCACCCACCACGGACACCACACCCGACGCTTCCCCCGTCGTCACCGAGAAGGACTCCTCATGAGCAGCGCCACCGACCGTGACCTCGACTGGCTGTTGGAAAACCTGCTGACGGCCACCCCCGGCACCCGGCACGCCCTGGTGCTCTCCGCCGACGGCCTGAAGCTCTGCCACACGGCGGGCCTCGACGCCGACCAGGCGGACCAGCTGGCGGCGATAGCCTCCGGCATGCAGAGCCTGGCGCACGGCGCCTCGATCGAGTTCGGCGACGGCAGCGGCGGCGTACGGCAGTCGATGACCGAGTTCCACGGCGGCATCCTCTGCATCGTGGCGGCCGGCGAGGGCGCCCACCTCGCCGTGGTGACCGACGACGACGCGGACGTGGGCGTGGTCGGCCACAACATGCACGGTCTGATCGAGCAGATCGGCGTGCACCTGAGTGCCCCGGCCCGCGAGGACGTGGCAGGCCCGGCGCCCGCGGACCGCGAGAGCGCCCGGGCATGACCGGGCGGCCGGTCATGCCGGGCCGTGACGACGACCCGGACCGTCTCTACACCATCACCCGGGGGCGCAGCCGGTCCCCGGAGAACGCCTTCGACCTGGTCACCCTGATCGTCGCCGAGCGGGAGCCGGCCTCGGGCATGCAGTCGGAGCACGCCCGCATCCTGCGGATGTGCGAGGCCCCGACCGCCGTCGTCGAGGTCGCCGCGGAACTGTCGCTGCCGGTGTCGGTGGTGAAGATCCTGCTCGGCGACCTGCTGGAGACCGGGGCGATCACCGCCCGCCACCCGCGGTTCGCGCCCAACAAGGCCCGGCTGCCCGATCTCGACACGCTGAAGCAGGTGCTGCATGGACTCCAACGGCTCTGAGGCACCGGCGGCCCGGCGCACCCCGCTGCGCGGCACCGCCGACAACGCGCTGAAGATCGTCGTGGTCGGCGGCTTCGGCGTGGGCAAGACCACGCTGGTCGGCGCGGTCAGCGAGATCCGCCCGCTGAACACCGAGGAGACCATGACCAAGGCGGGCGAGGGGATCGACGACCCCTCGGGCGCCTGGGGCAAGCGGTCCACCACGGTGGCCTTCGACTTCGGCCGGATCACGCTCTCCGCCAGCCAGGTGCTCTACCTGTTCGGCGCGCCCGGGCAGGAGCGCTTCTGGTTCCTCTGGGACCGCCTGTTCAGCGGCGCCCTCGGCGCCGTCGTCCTGGTGGACACCCGGCGGTTGGAGGAGTCCTGGTACGCCATCGACCGCCTTGAGCACCACGGCACGCCGTTCATCGTGGCCCGGAACAACTTCGGTGAGCCGACCCACACGCTGGAGCAGGTCCGGGAGGCGCTCGACCTGCCGGCCGACGTCCCGCTGGTGGACTGCGACGCGCGCGACCGGGAGTCGAGCAAGCAGGTGCTGATCGAGCTGGTCCGCCACCTGGCCGCCCGGGTCGAGGAGGCCGCCAGCGTCGAGGAGGCCACCCGGACCGGTGCCGGGGCCCACGACGAGTCCCCGGCCGGCGGCGCGGACACCGCCCCGAGCAGGGACTCGTACGGCGGCGCGGACACCGCCCGCAGTGCGGACTCGCCCCGAGGCGCGGGGCCCGGCGGGGCCGGGGCCGCCCTGCCCGCAACAGAAGGCATCACCGACCCGTCCCTCTACGAGGAGTGCACCCCGTGACCGAGCCCGCCGTCACCCCGCCGCCGGGCTGCCCCGCGCACGCCGGCGCCACCCCGCTGTACGGGCCGCGCTTCCAGACCGATCCGGGGCAGCTCTACCGCGAGCTGCGGGCCACCCACGGCCCGGTCGCCCCGGTCGAGCTCGCCGGGGGCGTCCCGGCCTGGCTGGTGATCGGCTACCGCGAGCTCCAACTGGTGACCGGCCAGCCTCAGCTGTTCGGCCGCGACTCCACCCGCTGGAACGCCTGGGAGACCATCCCCGAGGACTGGCCGCTCAAGCCGATGATGGCCCCGGTGCCGTCGATCCTGTACGCCGAGGGCGAGGAGCACGTCCGCCGCTCCCGGGCGGTCACCGACGCGCTGGCCGCCGTCGACCCGTACGAGCTGCGCAAGCACGCCGAGGAGATCGCCGACCGGCTGATCGACGAGTTCGCCGGGCGCGGTGAGGCCGACCTGGTCGCCGAGTACGCGCACCGGATGCCGCTGCTGGTCCTCTGCCGGCTGTTCGGGCTGAGCGAGGCGCAGGCGCCGGTCCTGATCGACGGCCTGCTGACCATGCTGGACGGCGGCCCGGACGCGCCCGCCGGTGCGCAGCGGCTGCTCGGCGTGATGCTGGAGCTGGTCCAGGAGAAGGCCGAGCACCCCGGCAACGACATCGCCACCGCGATGCTCCAGCACGACGCGGGCCTGTCGCACGACGAGATCATGCGCGACCTGCGGGTGATCCTGATCGCCGGCCACCAGCCCAGCTCGTACTGGATCTCCAACGCGCTGCGGCTGATGCTCACCGACGAGCGGTTCGCCGCCTCGCTCTCCGGCGGTCGGCGCAGCATCAGCCAGGCGCTGAACGAGGCGCTCTGGGAGGACACCCCGACGCAGATCTTCGCCGGCCGTTGGGCGACCAGGGACACCCGGCTCGCCGGACAGCGGATCGCCGCTGGGGACATGGTGCTGCTCGGCTTCGCGGGCGCCAACGCGGACCCGTCGGTGCGTCAGCCGGACGGCAGCCCGGCCGAGGGCAACCGGGCGCACATGAGCTACTCGTACGGCGAGCACGGCTGCCCGTTCCCGGCGCAGGAGGCGGCCGAGGTGATCGCCACCACCGCGATCGAGGTGCTGCTGGACCGGCTGCCGGACCTGCGGCTGGCGGTGGCCGAGCACGCGCTGGTCTGGCGCCCGTCGGCGTGGGTGCGTGGGCTGATGGCGCTGCCGGTGTCGTTCACCGCGGGCTACCACGCCTGAGCCGGGCAGGCTGTTCAGGGCTGTTCACGATCCAGTACCTCAAGGAGAGTTGTGCCGATGACCGCTCCGATAGCCCTCGATCCGATGGCGCGCGACAACGCCGCCGAGGGTGCGCTGCTGCGTGCGGCGGGCCCGGCGGTGGCGGTTGAGCTGCCGGGTGGCGTCGCCGCCTGGGCGGTGACGCAGCACGCGGCCGCCCGGGACCTGCTGACCGACGCCCGGCTGGTGAAGGACGCCGCGCACTGGGCGGCGTACCAGCGCGGCGACGTGCCGAAGACCTGGCCGCTGATCGGCCTGGCGGTGCCCGGTCCCAGCATGGTGACCACCGACGGTGCCGAGCACCGGCGGCTGCGGGCGTTGGTGGCGCAGGCCTTCACGCCGCGTCGGGTGGAGCTGATGCGCCCGCGGGTGGAGGAGATCACCCACGGGCTGCTGGACGCGCTGGCGGCGGGGGAGCGGGAGGTGGACCTCAAGACCGCGTTCGCCTTTCCGCTGCCGATGACGGTGATCTGCTCGCTGCTGGGCGTGCCCGAGTCCGACCACGGCCATCTGCGTGACCTCTACGAGCGGTTCTTCGGCATCCGGCCCAACCCCGAGGGCATCCAGGCGACCATCGCCGGGCTGAACGCCTTCGTCAACGACCTGGTGGCGCAGCGCCGTTCGGCGCCCGGGGACGACCTCGCCAGTGTGCTGCTGGCGGCGGACACCGAGGGCGGCGCGCTGAGCGACGCCGAGGCGGCGGCCACCCTGCGGGTGATCATCGCGGCGGGCCACGAGACCACGGTCAACCTGATCGGCAACGCGGTGCGGGCGCTGCTGGCCCATCCGGAGCAGCTGGAGCTGGTGCGTTCGGGCAAGGTCGGCTGGGACGCGGTGGTCGAGGAGTCGCTCCGCTGGACGCCGCCGACCAGCAACTTCCTGTTCAGGTTCACCACCGGGGACGTCGAGGTCGGCGAGGTGGTGATCCCGAAGGGTGAGCCGGTGCTGATCTCGTACAACGCGATCGGCCGCGACCCGGCCCAGCACGGGGTGACCGCCGAGCTGTTCGACATCACGCGGGACCCGATCCGCCACCTGTCGTTCGGTCACGGGCCGCACGTCTGCCCCGGGTCCCCGCTGGCCCGGCTGGAGGCGGGGGTGGCGCTGCCGGCGCTGTTCGAGCGGTTCCCGGACCTCGCGGTGGCGGTGCCGGACGCGGAGCTGCGGCCGAGTCCGTCGCTGGTGGTCAACTCGCTGCGGGAGCTGCCGGTCCGGCTGTTCTGACGGCCGGTCGTGGTGCGGCCCCGCCCGGCCCGGGCGGGGCCGTCGGCGTTTCCGGGCACACCCGGAGCCCCGGCGGCGTTTCCGGGAACGTCCGAAGCCCCGGGGGCGGGGTTCCGTCCGCCCGGGGCGCGGCGTCCGGGCCGGGGTCCTGCCGGGGCGCGGAATACGGGCCGGGGCCGTTCCGGGTTACGGCGTCCGGGCCGGGGTCCTGCCGGGGCGGCCACGGGTCACAACTTGGGCCACGTGCGGGTGAAGGTCGAACGCGGACCTTGGCGAGGGGTGGCCGCTGCGTTAACGTCGTCAAACCGGCCGCCGCCGCGTCCATGTCGATCTCCGGTACAGCGCAATGTCGTTCTGTCGTACTGCCGGCGCTGCGCGCCCTGGCGAGGAGGACCGCATTGACCCCCACCCCGACCGTGCCGTCCACGAGTTCGCCCTCCGCCCGTTCCCGCCGTCTGGTGGCCGTACCCGCCCTGCTGGCGGCGTTGGCGCTGACCGCGGCGTGCTCGAACAGTTCGAGCAGCTCCGGTGGCGGGTCGGGCGGCGGCCAGACCCTGGCCGGTGACTGCGCCAAGTTCCAGCAGTACGCGGGGCATTCGGGCACCACGGTGACGGTCTTCGCGTCGATCCTCAGCCCGGAGTCGGACAACCTGGAGAAGTCCTGGTCCGAGTTCAGCTCGTGTACCGGCATCAAGATCAGCTACGAGGGTTCCAACGACTTCGAGTCCCAGCTGCCGGTGCGGGTGACCGGTGGCAACGCGCCGGACTTCGCGATCATCCCGCAGCCCGGTCTGCTGGCGCAGATGGTGAAGAGCGGCAAGGTGGTGAAGCCGCCCGCGCAGACCGTCGCCAACCAGGAGAAGTGGAGCCCGGTCTGGAAGACCTACGGCTCGGTGAACGGCACCTTCTACGCGGCGCCGATGAGCGCCAACATGAAGTCCCTGGTCTGGTACTCGCCGAAGGCCTTCAAGCAGGCCGGCTACGAGGTGCCGAAGACCTGGGCCGACCTGATGGCGCTCAGCGACCGGATCGCCAAGGCCGGCGGCGGCAAGCCGTGGTGCGGTGGCATCGCCTCCGGGACGGCCACCGGCTGGCCGGCCACCGACTGGCTGGAGGAGGTGGTGCTGGGCTCGTACGGCGGTGACGTGTACGACCAGTGGGTGACCCACAAGGTGAAGTTCTCCGACGAGAAGATCACCACGGCGATGAAGACCGTCGCGGACTGGATGCAGAACCCGGCGTGGGTCAACGGCGGCTACGGCGACGTGAAGTCGATCGCCACCACGACCTTCCAGGACGCGGGCGCGCCGGTCCTCACCGGCAAGTGCTTCATGCTCCAGCAGGCCTCGTTCTACAAGGCGCAGTGGCCGAAGGGCACCAACGTCGGGCCGGACGGCGACATCTTCGCCTTCCACCTGCCGGCGGTGAACCCGCAGGTCGCCAACCCGGTCGAGGGCGGCGGCGAGTTCCTGACCGCGTTCGCGAGCCGGCCCGAGGTGCAGGCGGTGCAGAACTACCTGTCCAGCTCGGAGTGGGCGAGCAGCCGGGTGAAGACCGCCACCGGCTGGGTCTCGGCCAACCAGGGCGTGGACAAGAGCCTGTACACCGACCCGATCGACCGGCTCTCCGCCGACGCGCTCACCGACCCGGCGGCCACCTTCCGCTTCGACGGCTCGGACCTGATGCCGGCCGCGGTCGGGGCCGGGCAGGAGTGGAAGTCGCTGACCGCCTGGTTCGCCGAGGGCCAGTCGATCCAGAAGACCGCCGCCGACATCGACGCGGCCTGGCCGCAGTAGCGGCCGCCGCCAGGGTCCATCCGTCGAGGGCGGTGCGGGGCCACCCACCCGCACCGCCCGCCCCTCCGCTCCACCCGGGGCAGGGAAAGGACGTGCAGCCATGTCCGTACTCGCCGGCCCCCGGCCGTCCGCCGCGCTGGCCGACGGCTCCTGGGGCGACGCGGCCGTCAAGTTCGGCAACAGCTTCGGTGCGATCGCGGGTTTCCTCGGCATCCTGCTGCTGGTCTTCCTGGTCGCCGGCCGGGCCTCCGGCCGGATCGCCCGGCCGCTGGCCGTCGCGGTCTTCCTCGGCCCGGCGGTCGTGCTGCTGCTGGTCGGCCTGGTCGCCCCGCTGGTCCGCACCGTCTACCTGAGCCTGTACAACGACGACAGCAGCCGGTTCGTCGGTGGCGAGAACTTCGGCTGGGCGTTCACCACCGACTCGGTGCAGAAGGTCCTGGTCACCACCCTGCTCTGGCTGGTGGTCGCGCCGCTGGCCGCGACCGGCCTGGGCCTGGTGCTGGCGCTGCTGGTGGACCGGATGCGCGGCCAGGCGGTCTACAAGTCGCTGATCTTCATGCCGATGGCGATCTCGCTGGTCGGCGCCTCGATCATCTTCAAGTTCGTCTACGAGTCCCGGGACGCCTCGCAGCAGCAGATCGGCCTGCTCAGCCAGGTCGCCATCGCGCTGGGCTGGGAGCACCCGCCGAACTGGATGCTCTCCCAGCCGCTGAACACCTTCCTGCTGATGGCGGTGATGGTCTGGGTCCAGACGGGCTTCGCGATGGTGGTCCTCTCGGCTGCCATCAAGGCGATCCCGGACGAGGTCACGGAGGCCGCCCGGCTGGACGGCGCGGGCGGGGTGCGGCTGTTCTGGTACGTGACGGTGCCGATGATCCGCACCACGGTGGTGGTGGTGCTCACCACCGTCATGATCACCACGCTGAAGGCCTTCGACATCGTCCGCACCATGACCGGCGGCAACTTCGGTACCCAGGTGCTGGCCAACGAGATGTACTCGCAGTCCTTCGTGCAGTTCAACACCGGGCGGGGCAGCGCCCTCGCGGTGATCCTCTTCCTCGCGGTGCTGCCGCTGGTGGCCTACAACATCGTCCAGCTGCGGAAGGAGCGTGGGGTCCGATGAGCGTGCTCGATCCGGTGCGCGGGCGCGGCCCGTCGGGCGGGCGCCGCGGGACGGGAGCCGGCCGGCCGCTGGCCGGGCGCCGCGGCCCGGTCCGCCAGGCCTTCGGCTCCCCGCTCGCCTCGGTCTTCGTGATCGCGGTGACGGTGCTCTGGACCATCCCCACCCTGGGCCTGCTGGTGACCTCGCTGCGCCCCAAGCAGGACGTCACCGCGAACGGCTGGTGGAACGCGTTCCTCCACCCGGACCTCGGCCTCTCCAACTACCACACGGTGCTGTTCGAGGGCGGCTCCGGCGTCTCCACCGGTCTGATGCCGTTCCTGGTGAACTCGCTGGCGATCAGCGTCCCGGCGACGCTCTTCCCGCTGGTGCTGGCGGCGATGGCCGCGTACGGGCTGGCCTGGGTGCGGTTCCGGGGCAGCGACGCGGTGTTCTTCGTGGTCTTCGCGCTCCAGGTGGTGCCGATCCAGATGGCGCTGATCCCGCTGCTGCGGCTGTTCTCCGGCGGCGCGCACCTGGGCCCGCTGACGCTGATCCCGGCGGTGGACCTCAAGGGCACGTACGCGCCCGTCTGGCTGGCGCACACCATGTTCGCGCTGCCGTTGGCGATCTTCCTGCTGCACAACTTCATCGCCCAGCTGCCGCGGGACCTGATGGAGGCGGCGGTGGTGGACGGCGCCTCGCACTTCAAGATCTTCCGGTCGATCGTGCTGCCGCTCTGCGCGCCGGCGCTGGCCTCGTTCGCGATCTTCCAGTTCCTCTGGGTCTGGAACGACCTGCTGGTGGCACTGACCTTCGCCGGCGGGACCCCCGAGGTGGCGCCGATGACGGTCCGGCTGGCGCAGCTCTCCGGGTCCTTCGGCGGACGTTGGGAGCTCCTCACCGCCGGGGCGTTCCTGTCGATCGTGATCCCCCTGGTGGTCTTCTTCAGCCTCCAGCGGTACTTCGTCCGCGGTCTGCTGGCCGGATCCGTCAAGGGGTGACGCCGCCCGGCCGGCGATTGTGGTGGTTCCGTGGCCACGCTTGCCGCACAACCGGTACACCGTTAAGGGCAGTTGGCCGACAGGGGCACGCCGAGCGGGCACGCCGAACGGGCACGCCGAAACGGGCACAGGGGCGGTCGTGGCAGGTGCAGGCCGACATGCGGGCGTACGTCAGGGTGCACGTCCAGGGCGTGCGCGACACCTCGGGGAACGCGCTGGCGAACCCGGCCACGCTCTCGTTCACCACCGGGGGCGCACCGCCGAAGACGCTCGGCAACACCGGGGTGGGCTCGCTGGTCGACGACACCGACTCCAACCACCTCAACGGCAGCCGGATCACCACGGGCGCCTCGGCCGTGCCGCTGACCTCGTTGAGCGTGCACGTCGGACCGGTCGGCGCAGCGCCCAACGGCCAGTACCAGCTGGCGGTCTACAGCGACGCGGGCGGCTCGCCCGGCACCCTGGTCGCGACCACCGGCAGCGGCACGCAGACCCCCAAAGCCTGGAACTCGCTGCCGGTCAAGGCCACCCTGAGCGCCAACACGGCGTACCGGCTCGGCTGCACCACCAACGGCACCGGCGCCGCGGTCAACAACATGAACTACGCGACCGGCCCGACGGGCTCGGGCGCCTGCAGCAACGCGGTGGTGCCCTTCGGCAACTGGCCGGCGGACTTCGGGCCGGCGGTGAAGGACTCGCTGACGTACTCGCTGCACGGCTCCTACTGAGCCGCTGACCTGCCCTCATGTTCGGGGCAGGGCCAGGGGGCGCCTTTGTCACAGACCAGTGACAGAGGCGCTTCCCGCGTTTTTGAACCTGTTCAGAATGGTCTACAGTCTGCTGCAGTAGCGGCGCTCCGGGCGCCTGCCGCGGACTGCCCCCAGGGCGGCTTCCGCATGCCCACCGACCTCTGAGGGGGAACGCGTGTCAGGTCTTTCCACACCCGCACCGGGGGACGGGCCGTCCGATCCCGGCGCCACCGGTGCTGGTGCCTCCGGTGCTGGTGCCTCCGATGCGGGTGCGGGTGCGGGTGCGGGGGCGAGTTCGTCCGGTGCTGCTGCTGGGGCGGGTGCTGGGGCTGGCGCGTCCGGTGCCGGTGCGTCCGGGGCGGGTTCCTCCGGTTCTGACGGGCCTGGTGCCGGCGGGCCCGGAGCCAGGCCCGGCCCGTTCGGGCCCGGTGCACCCGGTGCTCCGGGCGGCGGCCAGGCGGCGTTCGACGCGTACCGCGGCCCGGCCGGCCCGGCCAACCCGTACCGCGCGCCGGCCGTCGGAGCGGTGCCGCGGCCCAACGGGTGGCTGCGCCCCAGCGACCCGGGCGCCAAGGCCCCGGCCCCGCCGCGGGCGCTGCTCGCCGCAGTGCTGACCGGCCTGCTGACGGCCTGGCTGATGGACAGCGGCCTCGGCGTGAACCTGCTGCTCTGCGGCACGGTCGCCGCCACCGGCGCAGGCCTCTCCGCCTGGTCGGCCGGTCGGCGAATACGCGCCTGGACGGTGGCGTGGAGCGCGCTCGCCCTGGCCCTGCTCGCGGTGCCCGCGCTCTTCGACGCGGGCTGGCCGACGGTGCTCTCCACGGTCTGCGCGCTGGCCCTGGCCTCGCTCGCCCTGCACGGCGGCCGCCGCTGGGCGGGCGTGCTGCTGGCGCTGCCCGGCATCCTCTGGCAGCTCGTGCCCGGCCTTCGCTGGGCCCGGGACGGCCTGCGCGGCCTCGCGCTGCCCGGCCGCGGCAAGGTGGTTCCGGTGCTGCGGGCCGTCGTGGTGGCCGCCGTGCTGCTGACCGTCTTCGGCTGGCTGTTCGCCAGCGCCGACGCGGCGATGGCGGACGTCCTGGGGAGCCTCAGTCCCAGCCTCGACCTGGGCGAACTCCCGCTGCGCTTCGTGCTCTTCGTCCTCGGCCTGGTCACCGCGCTCGGCTTCGCCCACATCGCGGCCGGTCCGCGCCGCTGGGACCGCACCGTGATCCGCCCGGGCCGCGAGCGCGGCCGACTGGAGTGGGTGCTGCCGCTGGCCGCGCTCAACCTGATGTTCGGCGCCTTCGCGCTGGTCCAGGCCGTGGTGGTGCTCGGCGGCCGGGACTCGATCATGGAGAACACCGGGATGAGCCGCTCCGAGTACGCCCGGCAGGGCTTCTGGCAGCTGATGGCCGTCACCGTGCTGACCCTGGTCGTGGTCGCCGTCGCCAAGCGCTGGGCGCCGCGCAGTACGGAGTCGGACCGCCGGCTGGCCCGGGTCCTGCTCGGCGCGCTCAGTCTGCTCACCCTGGTCGTGGTCGCCTCGGCGCTCGGCCGGATGTGGTTCTACGTCGACGCCTCCGGGCTGACCAGGCTGCGGCTCTGGGTGCTGGTGGTCGAGGCCTGGCTGGGCGTCGTGTTCGTGCTGCTGATCACGGCCGGGCTGGTCCGCTCCGCCGCCTGGCTGCCGCGCGCCGTGGTGCTCAGCGGCGCACTGACCGCCGCCGTCTACGGGCTGATGGGGCCGGACGCCATCGTCGCCGAGCAGAACGTGGCCCGCTTCGAGCGCACCGGGCAGATCGACCTGCGCAACGTCCGCGACCTCTCGCTCGACGCCGTCCCGGCCCTCGACCGGCTGCCCGCGAACCACCGGACCTGCGCCCTGGAGAAGCAGTGGTTCGACCTTCCCGACGAGGCCTCGCCCTGGTACGCCACCAGCCTCGCCGAGTCGCGCTCCCGCGGGATCCTGCTGGACCACCCGCCGGTCGGTCCGGGGAACGCCGCCTCGGACGCCTGCAAGGCGGTGGGCCTGCAGCGCGGGTTCTTCGGCGAGTACTGATTCCGCGGGTTCGTCGGCGCGTAAAGAACCGGCGGGTTCATCGGCGCGTACTGATGTCGGGCGTCGGCATTTCGCCGCCGCCACGGAAACGACCGGGCCGGCCGGGAGCGATGCTGCTCCCAGCCGGCCCTTGCGGTGAGGCCGCCACGGCCTGACCTCGGTACGGCGTCCGACTCGGTGCCCGGCCTCAGTGCAGCACGACACCTGCGGCGTCCGACGGCAGGTCGGAGGCCTTGGCCTTGATCACGAACACGGCCGACAGTAGGGCGACACCCGCGAGCGCCGCACCGACGATGAAGGCGTGCGAGATGCCGTACGCCAGCATCTGGTTGCCGGCCTCCGCCAGCTGCTCCTTGGTCGGCACGACGTTCTTCGGGGCCGCCGCCATCAGCTCGGCCTTCTTGTCGTCGAAGGACCGGGCGAACACGGTGGTCAGGATCGACAGGCCCAGCGAACCGCCGATCTGCTGCATCGAGTTGAGCAGGCCGGAGGCGGCGCCGGTGTCACGGGTGGAGACGCCTGCGACGGCGAGCAGCATGACCGGGACGAAGATCAGACCCATGCCGAAGCCGAACATCACCGTGGGGCCGAGAATGCTGTCGACGTAGCCGCTGTCGGCGTTCATCCGGGTGAGCCAGCTGAGGCCGGCGGTGACCAGGACGGCGCCGGTGACCATGAAGGGCTTGGGGCCGTACTTCGCCTGGAGCGCCGAGGCGACCTGCGCCGCCACGATGATCGAGGCGCTGATCGGCAGGAAGGCGACGCCGGCCCGCAGCGGGCTGTAGCCGAGCGGACCCTGCACGAACAGCGTGATGTAGAAGAAGATGCCGAACATGGCCGCGGCCAGGCAGAGCATCATCACCAGGCCACCGGTGCGGTTCCGGTCGAGGAACAGGTGCAGCGGGGTGATCGGCTGGGCGGTCCTGCGCTCGATCACGACGAACGCGAACAGCAGCAGTACGCCCGCGGCGAACGAGCCCAGCGTCACGGTGTCCGTCCAGCCGTCCGAGGCGGCCCGGATGAACCCGTAGACCAGGCCGATCAGGCCCAGCGTCGAGGTGAGCGCTCCGGGAAGGTCGAAGCGGCCCTCCTGGCGCTCCGACTCGGCGATGTAGCGCGGGGCGGCGAACGCGATCAGGACCGCGATCGGCACGTTGACGAAGAAGACCCAGCGCCAGTCCAGGTATTCCGTGAGCAGGCCGCCGGCCAGCAGGCCGATCGCGGCACCCGACCCGGCCACCGCGGAGAAGACGCCGAACGCCCTGTTGCGTTCCGGTCCCTCCTCGAAGTTGGTCGCGATCAGGGCGAAGGCCGTCGGCGAACAGATCGCGCCGCCGATGCCCTGCAGGGCGCGGGCGGCGAGCAGCATCCCGCCGTCCTGCGCGAAGCCGCCCAGCAGCGAGGCCAGGCCGAACAGCAGCGTGCCGGCGATGAACACCCGGCGGCGGCCGAGGATGTCGCCCGCGCGACCGCCGAGCAGCAGCAGGCCGCCGAAGGTCAGCGTGTAGGCGTTGATCACCCACGACAGGTTGGTGGTGGAGAAGTGCAGCGCGTCCCGGATCTGCGGCAACGCGATGTTCACGATCGTGGCGTCGAGCACCACCATGAGCTGCGTGGCCGCGATGACGGCCAGGGTGATGCCCTTGTGCCGGCCCTGGTCGCCTTGCGATGGTGTGCTCTTGCTGAGTGTGTCGGAGATAGCCAAGTTGATGCCCCCTGCTGGCTATTGCTTCGTATGCTGCGGACCCTGGGTCCGGCACAGCCCTACGGCGTCCCGCTGGCTATGAAGGAACGGAATCGTTCACTAATGTGGACGATATCCTGGACGAGATTGTGAACGCAAGCGTTCTCTAAGGTTGGTGACGATGGATCAGTTGGTGCGACGCCAGGCGGTGGGCGCGACGGCCGGCCGGGCCGTGGAGCGGACTGCGGGGCGCTCGGGAGAACGCCCGGTCGCCCCCGAACCGACACCTGTCGCCCCGGTGGCTGCGCTCGCGGCGCTCTGTCCGGTCAAGGCGGCCGCCGAGGTCCTCTCCCGGCCGGCGCGCCGCCGGGGGAAGGAACTTGAGCAGGCGATCTTCGAGGCCACGCTCGATCAGCTCACCTCCGGCGGATTCGCGCGGCTGACGATGGAAGGCGTCGCCGGTGCCGCGCGGACCGGGAAGGCCGCGCTGTACCGGCGTTGGGCGTCCAAGGTCGAACTGGTCATCGACGCCCTGGACTCCACTCTGCCACGCCCTTCGGACACGCCGGACCTCGGGTCCACCCGTAGTGAACTCCTGCTGCTCATCGAGGGTTTCACCGCAGCGATGGGCTCCCGGGCGGGTGCCGCGATGAACGCGCTGATGTCCGAGCTGGACCACGAGCAGGCCGAGCTGTTCAAGGACTTCATCACGCGGAGGGTGATCGAACCGACCAAGGGCACCATTCTGGACATCCTCCGCCGGGGCGCCGGGCGCGGCGACGTCCGGCCCGGCGCGGCCACCCCGCTCGTGGCCGACGTGGCCCCGGCGATGCTGATGTACCGGGTGAAGACCTGCGGGCGGGAGATCGGGGCGAATTTCGCGGTCGAGCTGGTCGACGAGGTGATGATGCCGCTGATCCGCGCATGAGGCGGCGGGGGTCGTGGGTTGGGGCCTCAGGGGCTGGGTGGGCCTGAGCGCCTGGCGGGCTGAGGTGGCTGAGGGCCCGGGCCTGGCGGCCTTGCGTGCCCGCAGGGCTTGAGGGCCGTGGGGCCTGGGTGCCCCGGGATTCCGAGTGCCCCGGAGCGGGGCGGGGTGTGAGGGTCTGGGCGGCGGCGTCGCCCGTCGGGTCCTGGGGTGCCGGGGGCCCGGGGCGGGGGCGGGATGGTCGCGGCGGGAGGAACGGGGCGGGATGGTCGGGGCGGCTCCGGGCGGGGCTTAGGCTGGAGGTTGCCCCACTCGAAGGACACCGCGATGCCCATCGTTCCGCCGACGCACTCCGTCGAGCGCTCGCTCCGCCGGGCCGGCGCCAAGATCGTCGTCGGTCTCGACGAGGTCGGGCGCGGCGCCTGGGCCGGCCCGGTCACCGTGGGAGCCGCCGTCACCGGCCTGCGCAAGCCACCGGAGGGTCTGACCGACTCCAAGCTGCTCACCGAGCTGCGTCGTGAGGCGCTCGCCCCGGTGCTCGCCGACTGGGTGAACGCGTACGCGCTCGGTCACGCCACCGCGCTGGAGTGTGACGAGCTCGGGATGACCGCCGCCCTCCGGCTGGCCGCCGTCCGCGCGCTGGAGGCACTGCCGGTGGAGCCGGACGCGGTGATACTCGACGGCAAGCACGACTACCTGGGCGGCCCCTGGCGGGTGCGCACGGTGATCAAGGGCGACCAGTCCTGCATCTGCGTCTCGGCCGCCTCGGTGCTCGCCAAGGTGCACCGCGACGGCATGATGGCCGAACTCGGCGAGGCGCACCCGGAGTACGGCTTCGCCGACAACGCCGGCTACCCGTCGCCGGTCCACCGTGCCGCGCTGGAGGAGTTCGGCCCGACCGAACAGCACCGGCTCTCCTGGGCGTACATGGACGGCCTGCCCCAGTGGCGTCACCTGAAGCGGAACAGGGTCGGCGTGGGCGCGGGCGGAGCGGGTTCCGGCGGACCGGCCGACGAACAGTTGACGCTCGGTTTCTGACGTTCCGTCGGGAATTGCCGGGGTGGGGGCGGTCGGTTCGTGGTGCCCAATAGGTGGGGTGCCCGTGCGCGCCCGACCGGCATTTGATAGATATCCGGGTATGCCTGTCTTCCCCGAGGAGCCGGAGATTCACAAGAGCCTCCCGGGCCCCGGCGTTCCCTTCCCCCGCGAGTCGGACGCACAAGCCCTTCCCACGCCTGCCGTTGGCAGCTCGACCACTACCGCACCGTCGGCCGCCGCTGCCGCACCGTCGGTCGTCGCACCGGTTCCGGTGCCGGGCCCGCGTCCCGCACCTGCGCGGTCGGCGCCCTCGCGCGCCGACCGCCCGGGGCCGCCGCGTACGGCCCAGATCCCCAAGCCCGGCCCGCGCCGCCCGGCGCCCGCCGCACCGCAGCCCGAGGTCCAGCTGGTGCCCGCCACCAAGGCGCAGGCCCTGGACCGCGCGGACGAGGCGGTCGACCAGCTGCTGGACGCCGGGCGCAAGCCGGGCGACATCCTGGTGCTGACGGTCGGCGCGGCGCACCCCTGGCAGCAGCACGAGCTCTCCTTCGGCGAGGAGCGCTACTGGGCGCAACTCGCCGAGGGCGGGGACGTGTTCTACGCCGACGCCGCGCTGACCCGTCCGGCCCGCCGTGAGGTGGTCGTGCTGGTCGTCAACGGCGGTACGGCCGGCCGCGCCGCCGAGGCGTACACCAAGGCGCTCGGCCACACGGCCGCGCTCCTGGTGGTCTGCGGCGACGCCGGTCCCGCAGCCGCAGCAGCCGCCGGCCCGACCAGCGGGCGCCTGCCCGCCTGACACCCCTGGACCGTCCGGGCCCGATGCCGCCGAGGCGCCGGGCCCGGTTCGCGTTGTGCGGCCCGCGCCGGGTGGTTGTGCAGGGCGCCCGAGCAGGGTTCGCGTACAGGGCGCCCTGGGTGCCGGAGCGCGGGGTGCTGAAGCGCGGGGTGCTGAAGCGCGGGGTGCTGAAGCGCGGGGTGTACGGCGCGGTGCCGTGAAGGGTCGGTCGTTGCGCAGGGTGGTGCGTGGGAGCAGGTGATCCCCGGAGGTCCGAGGCCTGCTCCCGGCGCACCGATCCCCGCGTTCGGTGGTGTTGCACCGCGCCCCGCGTTCGGTGGCGCTCCGTGCCCCGTCGCCGGTGCGGGTCGCGTCAGCGGGTCCCGGTGCGCCGGGCCGGCTCGATGGCCGTGACGCGGGCCGGAGCCCACGGGAGCTCGGACGCCCGGGGGCGCTGCGACCGGTCGCCACGCTGGCTCCGCTCCGCCGGTGGGAGCCGGACCGACCGGGGCGGCAGCTCCGTCACGGTGTGGACCGGCCCGTCCGCCCAGGAGCCCGCGTTCGGGTTGCGTCCGCCGCGCCCGTCGCCGAGGACCTGCCAGCCCGCCGGGGTCAGCGCGATGTAGGAACCGCAGCGCAGCCCGTGCAGCACGGCCGCATCCTGCAGGGCCCACATCCAGGCGCCGTCCTGCTCCGTCCAGCCGGCCGCACCCTCGCGGCAGCGCAGCAGCACGGCCGTCCGGGTCGGGGCGGCCTGTCGCAGGTCGTGCGGGGTGACCTGGCGCAGGTGCGAAAGGATCGCGTTGCGGTGCTGCCAGCCGTCGGTGTCGTGGGGCCAGGGTGCGAACGAGGCGGAGGCGGTCAGCCGGTGCGACGCGTCCACCACGCCGACCACGACCGTGCCCGGCTGGGGCAGGTGGCGCTGGTGCAGCTCCAGGACGAATTCGCGCGGATCGCGCAGCAACGGGACCCCGGCGGCCGTCCACGCCTCCAGATCGAGCACCCGTCTGGGCGACGAACTCCGGGCGAGGGGATACTGACCTCGGCCGATACCGTTGATCACGATCCTCCTTCCCGACCCACGGGCGCGCGGGTACCTGCGTACGCCGAAGGCCTGGTCCATCGGACCGGCTTCCGGGTACGGTCCGATTCTCAGGGCAGATGGGGCGGAGCGGCAACGATGAAATGATGAACGGCGCCCGAAAGCCAACGTTCTGCCAGATATATTCCACCGCCGTGCGGGTGTCAGTCGGGCGGCGCCAGATCGTGATCCGGGGCGCCCGAAGGCCTCTGCGCAGCATCTCGAGCAACATCCGCCTCTCCTTCCCCGATCGATGCGTCTTGCGGTCGCGGTCGTTCCGGCGATCGCCTCCGTTGCTCCATTCGAGTGATGGTTGTCGTCGGGTCTTCCAGGTCCGCGGCCCGCCGCTCTCCACCGTCCCGCCCGCTCTCCACCGTCCGGCCCGTTCCGGGGCCCGCCCGCTCCGGGCCGGTCCTCCTGTCGTGTCGGCCCTCCCCCCTCTCCGGCCCGGTGCCTCAGCCCTGCACGGCCAGTACGAGGGGCAGGACCGCGCTCGCCCCGGCCTTGCGCAGCAGCCGGGCGGCGACGGTGACCGTCCACCCGGAGTCGACCAGGTCGTCCACCAGCAGCACCGGCCCGCCCGCCCCGGCCACCGCGGCCGCCACCTCCGGCGGCAGGACGAGCGCGCCGGCCAGCGAGTGCAGCCGCTGGGCGCTGTTGCTTCGCGCACCGTGCGGGGGCTGTCCGGTCGCGTACTCGAACTGTCCGAGCAGCGGCAGCCGACCGATCTCGGCGATCCGGGCGCCGAGGCTGCCGACCAGTTGCGGCCTGCCGGACGAGGCCATGGTCACCACGCCGACCGGCCGCTCCAGCCGGGCGCCCTCGGTGGTCGCGGGCCCGGCCCAGCCGCCGGGGCCGCGTGCCCAGTCGGCCAGCACCGCGACCAGGGCGTCCACCGCCTCGCCGGGGACGGGAACGTCGGGCGCCTGGTCGGCGAGCAGGGTGCGCAGCCGGTTTCCCCAGCCGATGTCGGACAGCCGCCCGAGGGCCCGGCCGGTCTCGGCCTGCTCGCCCGCCGGGATGCGGCCCTTGAGCGGCACGCCCAGCGCGTCCATGCCGGTGGGCCAGAGCCGGCGCGGCTCGAAGCTCACCCCGGGCCGGCCGAGGGCTGCCCGGGCCGCATTCAGCGCCTCGGCGGACACCTCGGGGGTGTGCAGCGGTCCGGCGCAGTTGTCGCAGCGGCCGCACGGCACGGCCTGCTCGTCGTCGAGCTGCCGCCGCAGGAACTCCATCCGGCATCCGGTGCCCGACGCGTACTCGCGCATGGCCCGCTGCTCGGCCTCGCGGGAGGCCGCGACCTTGGCGTACCGGGCGGTGTCGTACTGCCAGCTCTGCCCGGTGGCGGTCCAGCCGCCCTTGACCCGCCGCACCGCGCCGTCCACGTCGAGGACCTTGAGCATGGTCTCCAAGCGGGCGCGGCGAAGGTCCACCCGGGGCTCGAGGGCGGCGGTGGAGAGCGGCCGGCCGGCCTCGGCGAGCGCGTTGATGGTGCGGCGCACCTGCTCCTCCGGAGGGAAGGCCAGCGAGGCGAAGTAGCGCCAGATCGCCTCGTCCTCGCGCCCGGGCAGCAGCAGTACCTCGGCCCGGTCGACGCCACGGCCTGCCCGGCCCACCTGCTGGTAGTAGGCGATGGGCGAGCTCGGCGAGCCCAGGTGGACCACGAAGCCGAGGTCGGGCTTGTCGAAGCCCATGCCGAGCGCGGAGGTGGCGACCAGGGCCTTGACCCGGTTGGCCAGCAGGTCCGCCTCGGCGGTCCGGCGCTCGGCGTCCTCGGTGCGGCCCGAGTACGAGGCCACCGCGAAGCCCCGCTCGCGCAGGAAGGCCGTGACCTCGTCGGCGGCGGCGACCGTCAGGGTGTAGACGATGCCGGAGCCGGGCAGCCGGTCGAGGTGGTCGGCCAGCCAGGCCAGGCGGTGCGCCGGATCGGGGAGGGCGAGCACGCCGAGGGTGAGGCTCTCGCGGTCGAGCGGCCCGCGCAGCACCAGGGCGTGCGCGTCGGTGGCACCGGTGCCCAGCTGCTCGGCGACGTCGGCGGTGACCCGGGCGTTGGCCGTGGCGGTGGTGGCCAGCACCGGGACGCCCGGCGAGAGGTCGGCGAGCATGGTGCGGAGCCGCCGGTAGTCGGGGCGGAAGTCGTGGCCCCAGTCGGAGATGCAGTGGGCCTCGTCGACCACCAGGAGGCCGGTGGAGGCGGCGAGCTTGGGCAGCACCTGGTCGCGGAAGTCGGGGTTGTTCAGCCGCTCGGGGCTGACCAGCAGGATGTCCACCGCCCCGGCCGCGACCTCGGCCTGGATCGCGTCCCACTCGTCGGTGTTGGCCGAGTTGATGGTGCGGGCGTGGATACCGGCCCGGGCCGCCGACTCCACCTGGTTGCGCATCAGGGCGAGCAGGGGGGAGACGATCACCGTCGGCCCGGCACCGCGGGCGCGCAGCAGGGCGGTGGCGATGAAGTAGACCGCGGACTTGCCCCAGCCGGTGCGCTGCACCACGAGGGCCCGCCGGTGGTCGACGACCAGGGCCTCGATGGCCGTCCACTGGTCGTCGCGGAGCGTGGCGGCGGGCCCGGCGAGTTCGCGCAGGACGGCCTCGGCCCGCGCCCGGACCTCGGCGCGGTCGGCGGCCGTGGCGCTGCCGGGGGCGCTACCCGGGGCGGTGCCGGCCGGGCCGGTGCCGGACGTGGCGGTGTCGTCGGTGGCGCTGGTGTGGGTCTGCGGCTGCTGCATGCCGTCCATGTAACCCCGAGGTGCCGACAATGGGCGAACGGCGGCCGTGCACGGGCGGGTGGAGTCCGGGTGCATTTCATCCGCTCTTCCGCTGAACGGCCGTCAAATATCGCTCGGGAGGGTGGGCCTGGCTGCCCCGAACGGGGGACGTTTTATCCACAGGCGGGGTTTATCCACAGGAAAAAAGAAAAATCCGGAGGCCTTCGCGAATTGCGGCAATCTTCCGGCCATGAACAACGAACGCATCACGCTTCCCTTCGGCCACTCCCCGGGAACCCGGCCGGTCACCATGCGGGGCCCGGCCGACATGGCCGAGCTGCTGCCCTACCTGCTCGGCTTCTTCCCCGACGACAGCATCGTCGCCGTCGGTCTCCAGGGGCTGGAGCTCCACCAGGGCGGGGTGATCCGACTGGACATCCCGGAGTCGCCGGCGCAGTGGGCGGCCGCCGCCGACGAGACGGCCGCCCTGCTCGTCGGCCTGTCCGAGCAGCGGGACCGCCGCCCGGCCCAGGTGCTCCTCTACCTCTGCCAGGATCCCGTCGGCGAGCACGGCCCGCCCGTGCTCGCCCGGCTCGGACCGCTCGCCGCGGAGCTGCGGGCGGCCTTCGAGAGCAGGGGAGTACCGGTGAAGGAGTCGCTCTGCGTCTCCGCCGGGCGCTGGTGGTCCTTCCTCTGCCGCCGCGAGGGGTGCTGCGATCCGGGGGGCCATCCGATCCGGCACGCGCCCGGCCCCGGAGCGGCGGCGGCCACCTTCGCCGGTCTCGCGCCGCGCGGCAGCCGCAAGGCGATCGTCGCCGGGCTGGCGCCGATCGGCCCGCCCGGTGCCGACGCGCAGCGACTGGCGCTCGCCCGGGCCACGGACGGCAGGGGCGCCGGGCTCGGGCCTGTGCTCTCCCTGGAGCAGGGCACCGAGCTGCTCGACCGGGCCGTGGCCGAGTTCATGGCCGGCGCCCGCGAGCTCGACGAACACCGGACGGCACAGCTGCTCGTCGCGCTCCAGGACCGGCGCACCCGGGACCGCGCCGCCGAGTACGCGCGGCCCGCCGAGCTCGCTCCCGCCCAGCGGCTCTGGCGGTTCCTCGCCCGGCGCTGCGTGCCGCCCTACACGGGCTACGCCCCGCCCCCGCTCACCCTGCTGGCCTGGGTGTCCTGGGTCGCAGGGGACAGCGCGACGGCCCGGGTCGTGCTCGCCCACGCGCTCCGCCTCGATCCCTCCTACCTGCTGGCCCAGCTGCTCTACGAGTCGCTGAACGGCGGTCTCTCCCCGGACCCGCTGCTGGCGAGGGCGGATGCCGAGCGGCGCCGCCGTGCCGGGGCGGGGGAGGAGGCGGCAGTCCGCCGGGTGCCCGGGTCGGCTCGCGGTGCGGAGCACGAGCCCCAGGGCGGCGCGCCGGGCGATCCGGACCAGGGCTCGGACCAGGGCCCGGGCCGAGGTCCGGGCCGGGGCCCCGACGAACCGCGCGATCCGACCCCCTCGAAGTCCCGACGCCGGCGGGCCCGCCGGGGCCGGTCCGGGTCCGCCGCCCCCGGGGCCTCGGACGCCGTGCCTTCGCACGGGTCGGCGGACCGGGCGGAGGGCCCGCCCGACGGCCCGGTCGCACAACTGCGACAGCGGACGGACCGCCTGGCCGGTTGCCGGCCGTCCGCGCAGCCGCGCGCCCCGCGCAAGCTGCGGCTGGGCCGCGCCTCGCCCTGGGCTCCCGCCGCACCGACCGGCAGGCGCGGCCGGTGCCGGGGCGTCCGGGGCCCGGCGATCGGATCGCGGCATGCGGAGTGACACCGTCGGCGGCGGACTCCTCCTGCCGCGTCTCCCCGCCGGCCGCGGGGCGATGGCCCCGCCCGGCCGGCGGAGGCCCGGGGAAGGCCACCGGCCGGCTCCGTGCCGCCGCCCGTCCCGCGCTGGTGCACGCAGACCCGTGGTGTGCCGGCAGGCCACGACCGGACCGGTCAATGCCCGGCCGGCTACGCCTCGCCGTGGGCCATCGCGATCAGGCGGTCGAGTACCTTGCCGCCGCTCACCCGCAGGCCGTCGTGCTCCCACTCGTTGGTGATCCACGTCCGCAGGCCGCGCACGGCGAGGGCGGTCGCCAGCGAGTCGGCGGTGTCGACGTACATGTCGTCGTGGTAGACCGCCGCGACCACCGGAACCTCGTTGGCGGCCAGCCGCGCCGGGTCGTACAGGTCGGCCCAGTCGGTGCGGGCGGCGAGCAGCTCGGCGGTCTCCTTCAGCGGCCGCAGCGCCGGGTCGGTGTCGAACATCCAGGGGTAGATCATCTCCCCGGTGAACAGCACCGGCGCCCCGGACTCCAGCGCGGCCAGGGCGTCGAACTCCGGGAACTCCTTGCGGACGCGCTCGGCCGACCACGCGGTCCCGGCCGGGTCGACCGACCGCTGCCCGTAGATCGACTCGTGCAGCACGGCGTACAGCGGCCCCTCGGAGAAGGAGAGCTTCGCCTGCACGCCGGCCAGGAACGTGTCGGACAGCTCGGGCCCGGCCGCCCCCTCCACCCACGCCTCCTCCAGGAGGTAGTGCAGGCTGCCGGAACCGCTGCCGCCGCCCAGCACAATCCCGAGGGCCTGGAACGCCTGGACGGTGAGGAGCCCGCCACCGGGCAGCGTCGCGGGCGAGGCGGCCAGGTGCGCGGCGATCCGCCGCACGGCCTCGACGTCCTGCGGGAAGCGGGCGTAGTGCCCCTCGTTCTTGGCGACGACCCGCGGGTACGCGGCCCGGTAGACGTCGTCGGCCGAGCTGTGCAGGCCGGCCAGGCCACCGGTGATGAACGCCTCGTGCAGGCCCTCGGGCGCGATCGAGAGGTAGGTGAGGGTGCAGAAGCCGCCGAAGCTCTGCCCGAGCACGCTCCAGCTCCGGTCGTCGCCGAGCAGCCGGCGGCGGATCAGCTCGGCGTCCCGCACGATCGAGTCCGCGCGGAAGTGCGCCAGGTAGTCCGCCTGCTGCCGGGCGCCGCCGCGCCGGGCGAGGGTCTGCCGGTTCGCGGGCGTGGACCGGCCGGTGCCGCGCTGGTCGAGCAGGAGCACCCGGTAGTCGTCGAGGGCGCGCTCAAGCCAGCCGTCGCGGCCGAGCGGGCGTCCGGCCTTGCCACCGGGCCCGCCCTGGAGGAAGAGCAGCCAGGGCAGGTCGTCCCTCTCGCGGCCCGGGGCCACCACCTCGCGGGCGTACACCTCGATCTGCTCGCCCTGCGGGGCGGCGTGGTCGAGGGGCAGCTGGAAGACGTGGTCGGTCGTGACGATCCCGGGCAGCCGGCTGGCGGTGGACATACAACTCCTCGGTATGTGCAGGTCACAGCGGTCGTGTCGCCGTCCACGGTGTTGCCGGTGCGGGCGCCGCGACCCCCGCACCGTATCCTGACGGCGTTCGGGCACCGGCTCGGCGGTTGCCCTCCTCGGCCACCCGCCTGCTGCGCCGTCCGCGGGCCGTGCACTGCGACCCCGGCGGTCGTGTCCGACCGGAACGACGCCCGAACGACGCCATGGCAGCACCGGCACGACCACCCGGAACCACGGTCGGGAGCTCCGAACCGGTGCGCCGGGCGTTACCTGCGACCGGTCGGTGGCGTTCACCCCGGGGGCACTTCGTCCGGAAGGCCTCCGGATCCGGAGACGGACCGAGCTGCGGTGGGCCCGGAGCCGGGTCCGTCAAAGCGCCGACGGCCGACCGGGCGAGCCGGCACACCGAGGAAGCGGCATGCCCCGCCGCCCGGCGACGGCCGGTCCGGGGCACCGGGCGGGACACGGCGTCACCGGCACCGCCGGCCGCCGGACAAGACGACGCGCGGGCACCTCGGGGTGCCCGGGGCGAGGCGGGGCCGGTACCGGAGCGGTGCCGCGCGCCGCATGGCACGACCCGGCGCCGGGTACGGCCAGGCACGGCACACGCCGACGGGAAACCCCGTCGGCCAGGCACCACAGCACGCGATCGAGCATGCTCGCGGCCCACCGGCCTGACCGGCCACCGGACCGCCGAGGGGAGGAGAGTCCGGTGACCGCCATGAGGCCACCACAGGCGAGGCCGTCACAGGCCGTGCCGGCCGAGACCGTGGCCGGCGCGCCGAGACCCGTCGGCCGCCCCGACCAGGTCCCCGCGGGCGCGCCCGCCGGCCAGGCACGGGCCTCGGCCCCACCGCGTCCGCAGCCCGCAGCCGTCCACCACGCGGTGCTCTGCGTCAACGCGCCCGCGATGGCCGCCTCCGGGCCGGACGGGCAGCTGCGTGGCCACGGTCTCCACGGCTTCTACCGCTCCGGCGTCCGGGTGCTGGCCCGGATGGAGCTGCGGATCGGCGGCATGGAGCCGCTGCCCCTCCAGGGGACGCTGACCACGGCGGCGCAGGCCCGTTTCCTCGGCGCGGTCCGGATCCCCGGCGACCCCGACCCCGACCCGGCGCTCACCGTCGAGCGGCTGCGGCACGCCGACGGCGTCGAGACCGTCACCGTCCGCAACACGGGCAGCCGGCCCGCCCGGCTGCCGCTGGAGATCGCGCTCGGCACCGACCTCGGCCCGGTCGGCGAGATCGCCGCCGGACACCGGTCGCCGGACCTGCCGGGCCAGGTGCAGTCCGCCGGGCTGCGGTGGGTGGGCCCCACCCACAGCGCCGTCGTCAGTGCCAAGCCGTCGCCGCACGCCGTCCTGGCCGGCGCCGGCGTACTGCGCTGGGACCTCGAAGTGCAGCCCGGCGCCCGTTGGTCGGTCGAGCTGCGCACCGAGCTGGAGAGCACCACCCCCGGCCCCCGGCCGCCGGGCGGGCGCGGCACCGGGGTCCCGCTGCCCTGGGCGGAACCGGAGATCCGGAGCGACGACCCCCGGGTCGAGCTGCTGGTACCGCGATCCCTGGACGCCCTCGGGGGCCTGCTGTTCGCGGACCCGGACCGCCCGACCGACCTCTACCCGGCCTCCGGCGCGCCCTGGAGGTTCGGGCTCGCCCCGGCCGACGCGCTGTGGACGGCCCGGATGGTCCTCCCGCTCGGCACCCGGCTGGCCGCCGGCACCCTCCGGGCGCTGGCCCGCCGGCAGCAGCTCGGCCCCGCCGGCGGCCAGGCGGGAACGGCGCAGGGGCCGGGCGGCCAGGGCGGTCCGGGTCAGCCCGGCCGTCGCCCCGAAGGCCTGCTGCCCGGCGCCCTGCGGCACGGCGGGCCCGAGCTGCCGCCCGCCTGCACGGCCACCGAGGCGACGCTCCTCTTCATCACCGTGCTGGCCGAGGCCTGGCGCTGGGGCATGCCCCGGCAGGAGGTCGCCGAGCTGCTCCCGGCCGCCGAGCGCGCGCTCGGCGCCCTCCGTGGCGGCCTGGTCGACGGCTTCGTCACCGACCTGAGCCGCCCGGTCGAGGACCGCGCCGCCCACCCCGTGGCGGCCCGGGCCGAGGTCCAGGCCCAGGCGCACCGGGCCGCCCTGCACGGCGCCGACCTCCTGGAGGCCTTCGACCGTCCCGGCGCCGAGGAGTGGCGCAGCTGGGCGGCCGCACTGCGAGGACGCTTCCGCGACCGGTTCTGGGTCGACGACCTCTCCGGTGGGCGCCCGGCGGCCGCCCTCGGACCGGGCGGCCAGCCACTGCCCGCGGTCGCCTCCTCCCTCGTCCACCTCCTCGACCCGGGGCTCTCCGCCGAGGGCGGGCGGCACGAGAGCCTGCTGGAGCGCGAGCAGACCAGGCTGCTCGCCCAGCGCCTGGCCGCGCCCGAACTGGACAGCGGCTGGGGCCTGCGCACCCTCAGCGCCAAGTCGCCCCGGTTCAACCCGCTCGGCCACCGCAGCGGAGCGGTGCGCGTTCACGACACCGCCCTCGCGATCGCCGGGCTGGCCGAGGCCGGCCACGAGAACGAGGCCGGGGCCCTGCTGGAGGGCCTGCTCGGCGCAGCCGCCCACTTCGAGGGGCGGCTGCCGGAGATGTACGCGGGGGAGCAGCGAACGCCCGGCTGCCCGCCGGTGCCGCACCCGGCGGCCTGCCGCCCCGCGGCGGTCTCGGCGGCCGGCGCGGTGCACGCGGTGTTCGCGCTCGCCGGGGTCCGTCCGGACGTCCCGGGCGGGCGGGTGCTGGTCCGCCCGGCCAGCACCGCGCCGCTCGGTGAGCTGCAGCTGACCGGCCTGCGCGTCGCGGGTGAGCCGTTCTCGGTCCGGGTGAGCCGGATCGGCGTGGCGATGGTCGAGGAGGCGTCCGCGGAGCTGCAGCTGGTCGCCCGCTGACGCCACCGCCACCAGGCGGGCGGCACCCGTGGCGGGCGGCTGCCGGGTCGGCCTCGGCCTGTCCCGCGGCCTGTCCCGTGCGGGCGGGGGCGGGTCCCGGCCGGACCCGCTCCCCGGGGCACCCCGGCCGGCCACGGGGCCCGCCTCGGCCGGCCACCGGGCCCGCCGGGTCCGGACCCGTCCCCGGCCCGGGGCCGGTCCCGCCCGGTTCCGCCCGGACCGGCGCCGGTCCTTCCGTCGCGCGGTCACGGCACGGTCCGTGCACGGGCCTGTGCTTATCGTCAGAGAGACGACTATGATCGTCGCCATGTCGCGTTATGACCCGTCGGCCTTCCCCCCGTTCGCTGTCACGGTTGACCTGGTGGTGCTGACGGTGCGGGACCACGCGCTGTGTGCCTTGCTGGTCCGACGGGGCGAGCCCCCCTTCCAGGGCTACTGGGCGCTGCCCGGTGGCTTCGTCCGTCCGGACGAGGGCCTGGCCGAGGCGGCCTCCCGGGAGCTGGCGGAGGAGACCGGCCTCCGTGCCTACTCCGCCCCCGGTCACGACGCGGCGACCCCCGGCACGGCCGGCGCCCACCTGGAGCAGCTCGCGACCTACGGTCACCCGCAGCGTGACCCCCGGATGCGGGTGGTCAGCGTCGCGTACCTGGTCCTGGCCCCGGACCTGCCGACCCCGCGCGCCGGCGGCGACGCCAGCAGCGCCCGCTGGGCGCCCGTCACCGAACTGCTCGGAAAGAACCCGGCGGACGAGGTCCCGCTCGCCTTCGACCACGGGCTGATCCTTGCCGACGGCGTCGAGCGCGCCCGTTCCAAGATCGAGTACTCCTCGCTGGCCACCGCCTTCTGCTCGCCGGAGTTCACCGTCGGCGAGCTGCGCCGCGTCTACGAGGCCGTGTGGGGCGTGGTGCTGGACCCCCGGAACTTCCATCGCAAGGTCACCGGCACCCCCGGCTTCCTGCTGCCCTCCGGCGGCACGACGACACGTCAGGGTGGCCGCCCGGCCCAGCTGTTCACCGCCGGCGGGGCGACCGTGCTCAACCCGCCGATGCTGCGCCCGGACTCCTGAGCGGGGCGGCGAGACGGCTCGGGGGGTCTTTCCCCCGTCGGCCGACGGCCCGTCGCAGGATCGGATTGTCCCCTGATCGGGTGAGGTGTGTGGCCCCCGGGCCCGCGCCGCTCCCGTAATGCCCGGAATCGCCACGGTGGCCCCCTAATGTGCTGGCGCGGGGTCGCGCGGGCGCGGCCCCGCGTCACGCAGGGACGCAGGTCGGCCGAGGGCATGGGAGCAGCCAGCGATGATCCAGATCACCGGACTGACCAAGGTCTACCGCAGAGGCGGGCCGCCAGCGGTGCTCGATCTGACCTTCGACGCCCGCCCGGGAGTGGTGACGGCGTTGCTCGGCCCCGAGGACGCCGGCAAGTCCACTGCACTGCGGCTGATGCTCGAACTCGAACGCGGCCGGGGCGTCACGCTCTTCGGAGGCCGCACCTACCGCCGACTGCGGCGCCCTGAGCGCGAGGTCGGCGTGCTGCTGCCCGGTCCGGGCGGAGCCGAGGGGTCCGTCGCGGGGCACCCGGGCCGAAAGGCGCACAGCCACCTGCGGATGCTGGCGGCGGCCGTCGGAGCCCCCGCCCGGCGGGCCGACGAGCTGCTGGAGCAGACCCGGCTCGCCACCGTCGCCGGGCAGCGGCTCCGCACCTTCTCGCCCGGCATGCACCGTCGGCTGGCGCTCGCCACCGCCTTGCTCGGAGACCCGGGGACCCTCCTCCTCGACGCTCCCACCGAGGGCCTGTCGCCGCGCAACGTGGAGTGGTTCCACTCCTTCCTGCGCTCGTTCGGCGTGGCGGGCGGGACGGTCCTGGTGACCACCCGCACCCCGCAGGAGGCCGCCCAGCTCGCGGACCGGGTGATCACGCTCGACCAGGGCCGGATGGTGGCCGACCAGCCGGTGGCGGAGTTCCGCCGGACCCGGCTCAGCCCCGAGGTGGCGGTGCGCGGGCCGCAGATGGCCCGTCTCGCCGATCTCCTGGCCGGCCAGGGCGCGCAGGTGAGACGGGACGGCGGGGCGGGCCTCGCGGTGTCGGGGATCGGCCGTACCGAGATCGGTGAACTCGCCTACCAGCACGGCATCCTGCTGCACGAACTCGCCGACAGGGTGGTGGAGCAGCCCGCGCCCCGCGCCACGCTGCCCGTGTCCTCGGGCCGCTCCGGTCGCCTCCACGTCCAGGCGGCGGACGGCCGTCCTCCGGCCGATTCCGTGTCCGACCGTCCGGTCGGGAAGCGCCCGGTGAAGGCCCGCCGGGCGGCCGACAAGCAGATGGCGGGTCAGGCGGCGGCCACCCGGGCGATGCGTCCGGCGACCGTGGACCAGGAGCCCGGGCCGGTACCGGAACCGGAGCGGCGGGGCGGACAGGCCCAGGTGCCCCAGCCCAGTGCCGAGACACCGGCCGGCGTCGCGCTCCCCGCCCTCGCACTGCCCGCCACCCCGGGCGCGGTCTCCCCGGGCCCGGTCTCCCCGGGCCCGGCCACCCCCGTCGGCAGCACCTCCGCCGACAACCCCGACAGCCCCGACAGCGCCTCCGCCGCGACCGCACTGTCGGTGGTGGCCCGGATGGCCCGGATGACCCGGATGACCCAGACCACCCCGCCCACCGGGCGCGAGACCCCGGGCCAGGACGACCAGGACGACCAGGGCGACCTGGGCGACCTGGGCGACCTGGCCGGCCTTCTGGAGCCCTCCCCGACCGTCGCCGTGGACCGTCTCTTCCGGGACGGCCTCAACGGGCTGGTCCGGTCGGGCGGCGGCGGCCAGGCCGGCGCCGAGCCCCGTGACCGGCGCGAGGAGTCCGCCGCCGCAGGGGACCTGCTGACCGCCGACACCATCCGCCTCGGCCGTCTGGACCCGGCAACCGCCCCCGCACGCATGCCCGCCCCCACGTCCGACCCCGCCCCTGCACCCGCACCCACCCCCACCCCCACCCCCACCGACACCCCCGCCCAGACGCCCACCCCCGACCACCGGAGCGAGTGAACCGTGCGTGCCCTGGCCTACGAGCTGCGCCGGCTGCGCGGCCTCCGTTCCACCTGGTTGCTCCTCGCCACGGTGCTGCTCTGCGACGCCGTCGTGGCCGCCGTGCTGGCCGCGCAGGCGCCGGCGGGTGCGCTGGCCGGTCCGGCCGGCGTCCGGCTGCTCACGGCGACCGTCCCGCTGATCCCGCTGCCGTTCGTGGCGCTCGGCGCCGGTGTGCTGGGCGCGCTCTCGTACGGGCACGAGGTGCGCCACCCGGGGCTGCCCGCCTCGCAGGTGTCGTACCTGCGCCGGGTGCGGCTGCTGCTGGCCAAGCTGGTGGTGATCGCCCCGGTGGCGGGGTTGCTGGCGGTGGCCACGCTGCTGGTCGACGTGGTGGCCGTGCACCTCGCCCTGCCGGCGGGGGTGGCGGTGGCCGCCTGGTCGGACCCGGCGGCGCTCTCGGACCGGGTGTCCGAGGCGTTCTCCTCGGCGGGCCTGACCGGGTTCGCCGACCTCCCGGGGGCGCTGGCCCCGGCGGCGCTCGTGGCCGGTCACGGGGTGCCGGCCGCCCTGCTGGCCTTCGTCGGACTGGTGGTCGTGGCGGGCTGGACGGGCGTGCTGACGGCCTCGCTGACCCGCAGCGCCGTCGCCGGTGTGCTGCTGCTCTGCGCGCTGCCGCCGCTGCTGGAGTCCGCGGTGGCGCTGCTGCTGCGGCAGACGGGGACGGCCTGGCCGACCCGCGCGGCGGAGCTGCTGCCGTTCCAGTCCGGCATCGAGTGGGCGTACGGATGGGTGTACGGCGGGGACCGCCGGGTTGCGGCGGGCGGGTCGGCACTGACCGATCCCGCGCTGCTGGCGGCGGTGGCGGCGCCCGCGGCGGTGCTACTGCTCGCCGCCCTCCTGGTCCAGGCGCGTCGCCGCGCGCTCTGAGCCCCTCCGGAACGTCCCGCCCCGGCCGCCCCGCCGGGGCGGGGCCGTTGCTGACGGTCTGCCAAGATCGACCAGCTGTGACCGTAATGAGCGGTTCTTCCTGATAAGAAGTCAATTATCCAGTCACGGTCGATCACCCTTTCGTGTGCTTTTCACGAGAATCCTCAAGCTGGGCCCGCCGATCGCCGACAAAGGACCTGTGAGTACCCTTGCGCACCCCACCATGACCCCCGCCCGTTCCGCCGACGGGGCCGTCCCCGGCTCCGGCGACCTGGACCGCTTCTCGTACGCCGACCGGCCGATCCCGCCGGCGCCCCGCTGGGAGGGCGCCGAGTCGGACCTGGCCCGGGTCGGCCGCAAGACCACCAGCAGCCGCGGCCGCGGCCTGCACGGCCAGCTGGTGCAGCAGCTCGGCCAGATGATCGTCTCGGGTGACCTCGGTGCCGACCGCCCGCTCGTCCCCGAGGAGATCGGCCAGCGGTTCGAGGTCTCCCGCACCGTGGTCCGCGAGTCGCTGCGCGTGCTGGAGGCCAAGGGCCTGGTCAGCGCCCGGCCGAACGTCGGCACCCGGGTCCGCCCGGTCGGCGACTGGAACCTGCTCGACCCGGACATCATCGAGTGGCGCGCCTTCGGCCCGCAGCGCGACGAGCAGCGCCGGGAGCTGTTCGAGCTCCGCTGGGCGATCGAGCCGCTGGCCGCCCGGCTCGCCGCCGGCCACGGCCGGGAGGACGTCCAGCAGCGGCTGGTCGAGCTGATCGAGATCATGGGCCACGCCGCCGCCCAGGCCGACCTGGCCACCTTCTCGCGGGCCGACGCCGAGCTGCACGTCCTCGTCCTGCAGATGGCCGGCAACCGGATGCTGGAGCACCTCTCCGGGATCGTCTCCGGTGCGCTCCAGGTGTCCGGCGGTCCGGCCACCTCCTGCGAGCGGCCCTCCGAGGCCTCGGTCGGCCTGCACGCCCGGCTGGTCGACGCGCTCGGCACCGGCGACGGCACGGCGGGCGAGGCCGCGATGCGGGCACTGCTCACCGTCCACCCGGAGATCGAGCCGTCCGTCCCGGCCCCCCGGGAGCACTGAGCCGCCCCACCTGGCGACCGAGCGACCCCGGCGAACCCATGGCCCTCCGGCTGCACCCCACGGCGCGGTCGGAGGGCCCTTCCGTGCCGGGTCGCACACCCGCCCGCCCGGCCCTCCGGACTCCCGCCACGCCGACATGTCCTGCCCATGCCAACCGACTTCGGCGCGAGTGCGCGATGATGGAAGCCGGCCCCGGGTCGCGGGCGCCGAACGGTGTGACCCGCGACACGAAGGCCATGCGTAACACTTGACGAGTAGCAGCGATGTCTCCAGAGCGGAAGCAGCTCCGGAATACCCCAACATGTCAGAATGCTGTGTTGGTCTGCGGCGCTGCTGCCGTCCTGCAAACCCAGTCCTCAAGCCCGAGTCGGTCGGAATCGACACCGCGTGCCTGACGCGCGATTTCCTTCCCCGCCCGCTCGGGCGGCCGGTACGGGTTCGAGTCCACTCATCGTCCGAGAGGTTGTTCGTGTCGGCCAGCACATCCCGTTCACTTCCCCCCGAGATCGCCGAGTCCGCGGCTCTGCTGGCGCTCATCGAGCGGGGCAAGGCCCAGGGGCAGATCGCCGGTGACGACGTGCGCCAGGCGTTCGAGGCGGACCAGATCCCGGTCACCAAGTGGAAGAACGTCATGCGCAGCCTCAACCAGGTGCTGATTGAGGAGGGGGTGGATCTCATGGTCAGCGCGGCCGAACCGGCCGGCGCCAAGCGCAAGAGCGTCGCTGCCAAGAGCCCCACCAAGCGCACCGCCACCAAGGCGGTCACCACCCGGAACCCGGCTGCCCCCGCCGCCCCGACCAAGCCGCCCGTGCGGATCGCGCCCGGTGCCCCCGTCGCCGCTCCGGCGGTCGTGGCCGCCGCGGCCTCGGTCAGCACGGTGTCCGCCGACATCACCGCCGGGGAGACGACCACGGTCGTCACCGAGGTGAAGGCGGCCGTGGCGAAGAAGGCGGCCCCCGCCAAGAAGGCCGCGGCCAAGAAGACCGCCGCCCCTGCCAAGAAGACCGCCGCCAAGAAGACCGCCTCCGGCAAGGCGGGCAAGGGCGACGAGGAGCTCATCGGCGAGGAGGAGCTGCTCGAGGACGTCGCCCTGCCCGGCGACAAGGCGGGCGAGGAGGCCGAGCCCGAGGAGGAGTCGCAGGGCTTCGTGCTCTCCGACGACGACGAGGACGACGCCCCGGCCCAGCAGGTCGCCGTCGCCGGTGCCACCGCGGACCCGGTCAAGGACTACCTGAAGCAGATCGGCAAGGTCCCGCTGCTCAACGCCGAGCAGGAGGTCGAGCTCGCCAAGCGCATCGAGGCCGGCCTGTTCGCCGAGGACAAGCTCTCGGCCGCCGACAAGCTGGCCCCCAAGCTCAAGCGCGAGCTGGAGATCATCGCCGAGGACGGCCGCCGCGCCAAGAACCACCTGCTGGAGGCCAACCTCCGCCTCGTGGTCTCGCTGGCCAAGCGCTACACCGGCCGCGGCATGCTCTTCCTGGACCTGATCCAGGAGGGCAACCTCGGTCTGATCCGTGCGGTCGAGAAGTTCGACTACACCAAGGGCTACAAGTTCTCCACGTACGCCACGTGGTGGATCCGCCAGGCGATCACCCGCGCGATGGCCGACCAGGCCCGCACCATCCGCATCCCGGTGCACATGGTCGAGGTCATCAACAAGCTGGCCCGCGTCCAGCGCCAGATGCTCCAGGACCTGGGCCGCGAGCCCACCCCGGAGGAGCTGGCCAAGGAACTCGACATGACCCCCGAGAAGGTCATCGAGGTCCAGAAGTACGGCCGCGAGCCCATCTCGCTGCACACCCCGCTGGGCGAGGACGGCGACAGCGAGTTCGGTGACCTGATCGAGGACTCCGAGGCGGTCGTGCCGGCCGACGCGGTCTCCTTCACCCTGCTCCAGGAGCAGCTGCACTCGGTGCTGGACACCCTGTCCGAGCGCGAGGCGGGCGTGGTGTCGATGCGCTTCGGCCTGACGGACGGTCAGCCGAAGACGCTGGACGAGATCGGCAAGGTTTACGGGGTCACCCGTGAGCGCATCCGCCAGATCGAGTCCAAGACCATGTCGAAGCTGCGCCACCCGTCGCGCTCCCAGGTGCTGCGCGACTACCTGGACTGATCGGCAGGATCCGGGGCGGAAGCCCTGCGGAAGAGGCCCGGAGCACACCGCTCCGGGCCTCTTCGCGTGCCCGCCGGGCCCACCGTCCTGCCGGGCGCCGCAGGAAAGCCCGCCCGAAACCCTGCCCGAGCGCCCTGAATCCCGTCCGGATCCCGTCCGAAGCCTGCCCTGGCGCCGTCTGCAACCCGTCCCGGCCCTGCGGGAAACCCCGCCCTGGCCGCCCTGGCCCTGCCGGACTCCCGCCCTGGCCCTGCCCGGAGCCCGGAAGTGCACCTCCGGGCTCCCTCCGCAAGCCGGGGGCCGGGTGCGTCAGCGTCCGGGTGGCGGTTGTCGCTCGTCCGGGTGGCGGCGCGGCGGGAACCGGTCGCAGGGCGTAGTCGATCACCTACGCTGTGCCGGTTGCCTGCTGCCGAGCCAACTGGAGACACGGTGCTGCCCAACCCGGACCGCGCGGATCTGTCGACCGCCGCCCCGACACCGGCACGCCCGGGCGCCCGGTTGGTGCGCCACCGGGCCGCCGTGCTGGCCCTGCTCGCGGCGCTGCCCGCGCCGCTGGTCGCGTTGGGCCCGGCGGCCGCTCCGGCCCGGGCCCAGGGCCGGATCGTCGGCGGGGCCGTCGCGACCACCGCCGACCACCCGTGGATGGTGGCGCTGGCCAGCCGCCAGCAGTTCGGCACCGGCCGGTCCGGGCAGTTCTGCGGTGGCGCGCTGGTCACCCCGACCAAGGTGGTGACGGCGGCGCACTGCTTCTACGACGAGGCCAAGGGCCAGCGGGTGGACCGGCCGGGCCTCAAGGTGCTGGTCGGACGGGACGATCTGCGCGGCTCGGTCGGCCGTGAGGTGGGCGTCCAGTCGGTCTGGATCCACCCCGACTACGCCTTCGCCGCCAACATGAACGACGTGGCGGTGGTCACGCTCACCGAGTCGCAGGGCGCCAGGCCGGTGATCGACCTGGTGGGCCAGGGCGAGACCGAGCCGTACCAGCCGGGGACCAGGGCACAGGTCTACGGCTGGGGGGACACCGCCGGGACGGGGAACTACTCACCGGTGCTGCGCGGCGTCGACGTGCCGATCATCCCGGACCAGACCTGCGCGCAGGCCTACCCGGGCGGGCCGGACGGGCGGTTCGACGCCCGTGGCATGGTCTGCGCGGCGGAGGAGAAGGGCGGCAAGGACGCCTGCCAGGGGGACAGCGGGGGCCCGCTGGTCGTCGCGGGCCGGCTGGCCGGGCTGGTCTCCTGGGGCACGGGCTGCGCGGAGGCGGCACACCCGGGCGTCTACACCAGGATCGGCTCGGTCTCGGACGCGGTGCGCTCCGTACTGTAGTTGCCTGGTCACTTTCTGACGCCGCGTCGCCGGGCCGGGCGGGAGCACCGGTGACGGCGTGACCACCGGGAGCGGTGGGCACAGAACAGCAGAGCCGGGCGACCGGCCCCGGAAAGGGGGCCCGTCGCCCGGCTCACCGGTCGCGCGCGGTGCGCGGCCGGACACAGCTCGTCGCTGGTTGCTGCTGTGGCGCCTGGACTCAGCGCTCTTCGTCGCTGGCCGTGGCAGTGGTGGTGTTGCTGAGACGGCCGCTCTCGTCCTGTATCTCCACGGCGATCTTCTTGAGCTCGGGCTCGAACTTCCGGCCGTGGTGGGCGCAGAAGAGCAGCTCTCCGCCGCTGGCGAGTACGACGCGCAGGTAGGCCTGGGCGCCGCAGCGGTCGCAGCGGTCAGCCGCGGTGAGCGGGCTCGCAGGTGTCAGAACAGTAGTCACGTCGCCTCTTCTCTAGCTCGACGAGCTGTCGTACCAGGGTCAACATCCAACCAGGCCGAAAACGTTCCCGCTCGTGGCTTTTCTTCTTTGAGGATTCTGCTGTGTTGATGAGGACGTGCCCCGGGGGCCGGTGGTTCATGCGTACCGAATCCCAGGATCCGCCTCAGGCTCGAACGCCCGATCGGGATCGGGTGCGAGGTCCGCGTAGCATAATCCTCTGCTGGGTTGGAGCATAAGCCCCGTCTCAGGCCCCGGTAGCCTGCATAACGGCAGTTCCGGAGCCTGCGCCCGGTCCCACGATCCGCCAGGACCGGTGGTACCGGGAGGAGATGGCGCTCCGGCGTCCGTCGTCCGGCGCGGAGCTTGTTCGCGCAGCGCGTACAAGCTGCGCGGGCCCCGCCCGCCGTGCTGCGCACTCGGCGGAAGGGCGCGCACACGCAGGGGAACGGCTGTCGGTGTGGTGTGCTGCACTGGCGGACGGTCCGGCTGCGGCCGGATGCCACCCCGGAACCGGCCGGGCCGGACAGGGCCGGGTCGGATGTGACCGGGCCGGATGTGACCGATGAGACAGAACTTCACCGAGGAGAGTGCCGCGTGAGTGCCGAAACGACCGTGCCGTCCGCACTGCTGGCCGGCGACGACGGTTCCAACTACACCGCTCGGCACCTGCTCGTCCTGGAGGGCCTGGAGGCGGTTCGCAAGCGGCCGGGCATGTACATCGGCTCGACCGACAGCCGCGGCCTGATGCACTGCCTCTGGGAGATCATCGACAACTCCGTCGACGAGGCGCTGGGCGGCCACTGCGACCGGATCGACGTCGTCCTGCACGACGACTCCTCCGTGGAGGTGCGCGACAACGGCCGCGGGATCCCGGTCGACGTGGAGCCCAAGACCGGGCTGTCCGGCGTCGAGGTCGTGATGACCAAGCTGCACGCCGGCGGCAAGTTCGGCGGCGGTTCCTACGCGGCCTCCGGCGGTCTGCACGGCGTCGGCGCCTCCGTCGTCAACGCGCTCTCCGCCCGCCTCGACGTCGAGGTCGACCGCAACGGCCACACCCACGCGATCAGCTTCCGCCGCGGCACCCCCGGCATCTTCACCGAGACCAGCCCGGACGCCCCCTTCGAGCCGGCCAACGGCCTCACCAAGGCCCGCAAGGTCCCCAAGACCCGCACCGGAACCCGGATCCGCTACTGGGCCGACCGGCAGATCTTCCTCAAGGACGCCCGGCTCTCGCTGGAGCACCTGCACAGCCGGGCCCGGCAGACCGCCTTCCTCGTCCCCGGGCTGACCATCGTCGTCCGTGACGAGCGCCTGACCGAGAGCGACAAGGTCGAGGAGTCGACCTTCCGCTACGACGGCGGCATCGCCGAGTTCTGCGAGTTCCTCGCGCCCGACAAGCCGGTCTGCGACGTCCTGCGGCTGCGCGGCGAGGGCACCTTCAAGGAGACCGTCCCCGTCCTGGACGAGCTCGGCCACATGACGCCCACCGAGGTCACCCGCCACCTCGGCGTGGACATCGCGCTGCGCTGGGGCGCCGGCTACGACACCACGCTGCGCTCCTTCGTCAACATCATCGCCACCCCCAAGGGCGGCACCCACATCACCGGCTTCGAGCGCTCGCTCGCCAAGACGGTCAACGAGGCGCTCCGCGCGAGCAAGCTGCTGCGCGTCGCCGAGGACGACATCACCAAGGACGACGCCACCGAGGGCCTCACCGCGGTGGTCACCGTCCGGCTCGCCGAGCCGCAGTTCGAGGGCCAGACCAAGGAGGTGCTGGGCACCTCGGCGGCCAACCGGATCGTCGCCGCCGTGGTCGCCAAGGAGCTCAAGGCCTTCCTGACCTCCGCCAAGAAGGACGAGAAGCTCCAGGCGCGGGCCGTGATGGAGAAGGTCGTCGCCGCAGCCCGCACCCGGGTCGCCGCCCGCCAGCACAAGGAGGCCCAGCGCCGCAAGACCGCGCTGGAGACCAGCTCGCTGCCGGCCAAGCTGGCCGACTGCCGCAGCGACGACGTCGACCGCAGCGAACTCTTCATCGTCGAGGGCGACTCGGCGCTCGGCACCGCCAAGCTGGCCCGCAACTCCGAGTTCCAGGCCCTGCTGCCGATCCGCGGCAAGATCCTCAACGTCCAGAAGGCGTCCGTGAGCGACATGCTCAAGAACGCCGAGTGCGCCGCGATCATCCAGGTGATAGGGGCCGGTTCGGGTCGCACCTTCGACATCGACCAGGCCCGCTACGGCCGGGTCATCTTCATGGCCGACGCCGACGTCGACGGCTCGCACATCCGCTGCCTGCTGCTGACGCTCTTCCAGCGGTACATGCGGCCCATGGTCGAGCAGGGCCGGGTCTTCGCCGCGGTGCCGCCGCTGCACCGGATCGAGCTCGTCAACCCCAAGCGCGGTCAGGAGAAGTACCACTACACCTACTCCGACGCCGAGCTGCGCTCCACCGTGCTGGAGTTCCAGCGCAAGGGCCTGCGCTGGAAGGACCCGGTGCAGCGGTACAAGGGCCTCGGCGAGATGGACGCCGACCAGCTGGCCGAGACGACCATGGACCCGCGCCACCGCACGCTGCGCCGGATCAACCTGGGCGACCTCGAACAGGCCGAGAGGATCTTCGACCTGCTGATGGGCAACGACGTCGCCCCGCGCAAGGAGTTCATCGTGGACTCGGCGGCCACCCTGGACCGCTCGCGCATCGACGCCTGAGTCGTCCGCCCCCGGGCCGTTCGCCCCCGGGCCGTTCGACGTCCGGGCTGTTCGAGGTCCGGGCTGTTCGGCGCCTGAGCGGCCCGTTCCGCGGCGAGGCCCTCCACCCGTGGGTGGAGGGCCTTCGTGCTGGCGGGTCCACCCCCGGTCCACCCCGGCTCCGATCAGCGGACGGCGCCGGATCCGTAGCGTCGGAGAGGTCAGCCAGCCCCTTCCGCCGGAACGGAGAGACCGATGACCGGCCTCGTCAACATCCTCGTGGTCATCGCGGTGATGGCACTGGTGATCGGCCGCCAGATGCAGGCGCGCCGCCTGGAGACCGAACGACGCTTCTGGCTGCTGCCACTGATCCTCGCGGTGGTCGCGCTGCGCGATCCACAGATGATCGACCGTGCTCACCAGGGCGCCGCCGTCGCCCTGCTCGCCGTCTCGCTGCTGCTGGTCCTCGCGATGGGATCCGTCTGGGGCTGGACCGTCCGGCTCTGGAAGGACGCGGACGGCGCGGTCTGGGCGCAGGGCACCCAGGCCACGGCGGCGGCCTGGGCGGGCATGCTCGCCATCCGGATCGGCCTGTTCGGGGCCGGCGCGGCGCTGCACATCCGCCAGAGCGGCAGCGCGCTGCTGCTCGGCCTGGCGGTGCTGCTGCTGGTCAGGACGCTCGTGGTGAACTGGAGGGCGCGGCACCTGGAGCCCGCGTACTACTGACCTCGCCGACCGGCTCCCGGGAGCCGCACCTTCGGGGCCGTTCCTCCCGGGAGCCGTGGGCGCCGGGCCCGGAAACGGCCCGAAAACGGCCCGGAAACGGCCCGGATGCGGCCCGGAAACGACCCCAAGTGCCCCGATGGAGGTGCCCGTGCCCGCGCCCGGGTGGAGCTGGACCCGCTGGCCGTCCCGGGAGGGGCTGGAGCGCGAGGCCGAGAGCCCGGCGCGGCGCGCCCTCACGGCCATCGGCCGGATCGTGCTTCTCGTCACGCTCGTCCTGGGGACGTACTCCAACGGCAGGTACGACGGCTGGAGCGCCGTGGCGGCCGGGGGCGGGCTGGTCGCGTGCGTCGCCCAGGCGGCGGCCTTCCTGTGGACCAGCCGCGAACAGCGGCTGCGGCCCACCGTCGTCCTCTCCGCCTCGCTGATCGCCAGCGCCTGGCTGGCCAACTGGGGGCGGGCGTACCTGCTGGCCGACTTCGTCTGGTCCGGCCTGGCGGTCACCGCGCTGGTCCGGCTGCCGCCCGCCGTCGCACTGGTCACGGCCGTGGTCGCGCTCGTCTCGTACGCGGTGGCGAGCTGGGCGAGCTGGCTGAGCGTCCTGGCCACGGTCGGAGGGCTCACCCTGCTCGGCTACCTGCTGCGGCTGGACACCGAGGCGCGCGGCACCGCCCGCCGGCTCCTCACCCAGGAGCGCGCGGCCCGGGCCGCCGAGGCGGAGACCGCGGCGCTCGCCGAACGGGCCAGGATCGCCCGGGAGATCCACGACGTGCTCGCCCACAGCCTCTCCGCGCAGCTGGTCCACCTGGAGGCGGCCCGGCTGATGCTGGACGCCGGCACCGACCGGGCGCAGGTCCGCGAACGGGTCGTGGCCGCCCGGCGGATGGCGCAGGACGGGCTGGCCGAAACCCGGCAGGCACTCTCCGCGTTGCGGGGCGAGTTCACCCCGGTCGGGGAGTTCCTCGTGGAGCTGACGGGGCGTGAGCGGGCCGTCCTCTCGGTCATCGGCACGCCGCGTCCGCTCGCGGCCGAGGCAGGGCTCGCGGTGCGGCGCACGGCGCAGGAGGCGCTGACCAACGTGCGCAAGCACGCCTCCGGCGCACGCTGCACCGTCGAACTGCGCTACCTGCCGGAGGAGGTGGAGCTGGAGGTGCGCAACACCCGCCCGGCGCGCGGTGAGTCGGCCGGGGAGCTGGCGGCCAGCGGCAGCGGGTACGGTCTGCTGGGGATGCGCGAACGCGCGGAACTGCTCGGCGGCACCCTGCTGGCGGGCCCGGACGAGGGAGGATGGCGCGTGCTGCTGAGGGTGCCGGCGTGAGCCCGGTCCGCGTGGTCGTCGCGGACGACCAGACGGTGGTGCGCGAGGGCATCGTCATGCTGCTCGGGCTGCTGCCGGGGATCGAGGTGGTCGCCGCCGCCGCCGACGGCGAGGAGGCCGTCGCCCTGGTGGAGCGGCACCACCCCGACGTGGTCCTGATGGACCTGCGGATGCCCCGCTGCGACGGCGTCGAGGCGACCCGCCGGATCCGGTCCGCCCACCCGGAGACCGAGGTGGTGGTGCTCACCACCTACGCCGACGACGACTCGCTGTTCCCCGCGTTGCAGGCCGGGGCGCGCGGCTACCTGACCAAGGACGCCGGCGGCGAGGAGATCGCCCGGGCCATCACGGACGTCCGCTCGGGCGCGGCGGGGCTCTCACCGCAGGTGCAGCTGCGGCTGCTGGAACGCCTGGCGGACGCGGCCCCCACGGCCGGGCCCGCGCCGGCTGCTGCGCCCGGCACGAGTTCCTCCCCGGGCTCGTCCCCGCCCCGGCCCGCGCCGGGCCGGGCGGTGTCCTCGGCGGCGCCCACGGGCGAGCTGCCGGACGGGCTGACCGCCCGTGAGGCCGAGGTGCTGGCGCTGATCGCCGACGGGCTCTCCAACACCGAGATCGCCCGGCGGCTGTTCGTCAGCCCGGCCACGGTGAAGACCCACATCAACAACCTGTTCGCCAAGACCGCCGTCCGGGACAGGGCGCAGGCGGTCGCGTACGCCTTCCGACACGGGATCACCGGTACGCAGCAGTAGTCCGATGAGTGTCTGTCGGATCATCGATCACCTCATCGAGTGAACGTATCTGCAATGGGAGTTGGCGGGGTTTGCGGGCCTCCATGATGGTTTGGTCAGTACACCCCTCGGCTCAGGAGCAGTAGTGCCACAGCAGCAGACGAGCAGCCCCGGCCAGGGGCAGCGATTCGACTGGTGGGCCGCTCCCGCCGCCTCCGCCCCGCCCGGTCGGTCCGCCGAGGAGCCGCCCCCGGCGCCGACCCCGGTGCCGGTCACGGTGCCGTACACGGCGCCGGCGCAGGCGCGGCTCACGGCAGCGGCACCGGCCGAACCGTCGGTCCGGCCGCTCCGCGGTCACGCCGTGCCCCCGCAGGTACCCGCGCGGCTCGCCGCCCCGCCGGCCGTCGACAGCAGCACCGAGGTGTACCGCGCCGTCCAGGCCAGCGACGCCTTCCAGGACATCAAGCGCGGCTACCGGGCCTTCGTCTTCCCCGCCAGCGCCGCCTTCCTCGGCTGGTACCTGCTGTACGTCGCGGCCCAGGCCGGTGCGCCCGGCGTCATGCGCACCCGGATCGCCGGCCCGCTCAACGTGGCCTGGCTGCTGGGGCTGCTGCAGTTCGCCTCGACGTTCCTGCTCACGTGGTTCTACGCCCGCAACGCCCGCACCAAGCGGGACCGGGCCGCCCTGGAGCTCCGCTGGGACACCCAGGACCAGCTGCGATGAGGACCGCCACCCCGCCCCCCGTCGCCCCCACCGGGGACCACCACGACCTGGCCATCGTGCTCTTCGCCGTCATCGTCCTCGTCACCCTGGGCATCACCCTCTGGGTGGGCCGCCGGGGCAGCGCGGCCGAGGACTTCTACGCCGGCGGCCGCGACTTCACCCCGCTGCAGAACGGCTTCGCGCTCTCCGGGGACTACCTCTCCGCCGCCTCCTTCCTCGGCGTCGCCGGGCTGATCGCGCTCTACGGCTACGACGGCGTGCTCTACAGCATCGGCTTCCTGGTCGCCTGGCTGGTGGTCCTGATGCTGGTCGCCGAACTGGTCCGCAACGCCGGCCGGTACACCCTCGCCGACGTGCTGGCCCTGCGGCTGCGCCGCCGCAAGGTCCGGGCGGCCGCCGGCGGCGCCAGCATCGTCGTCACCCTGCTCTACCTGGTCGCCCAGATGGTCGGCGCGGGCAGCCTGGTCGCCCTGCTGCTCGGCACCAACAGCTCCGGGGCCCGGACCTGGACCATCGTCGCGGTCGGCGGGCTGATGATCGTCTACGTGACGATCGGCGGGATGCGGGCCACCACCTGGATCCAGATCGTCAAGGCCGTCCTGCTGGTGGCCGGCTCGGTGCTGCTCACCGTGCTGCTGATGGTCCGCTTCCACGGGGACGTCGCCGAGCTGATGCGCCAGGCCGCCCAGCACAGCGGCGCCGGACAGCGGTACCTGGAGCCGGGGCTCAAGTACGGCGGGAGCGTCACCAGCAGGCTGGACTTCTTCAGCCTCGGCCTGGCCCTGGTCCTGGGCACCGCCGGGCTGCCGCACATCCTCTCCCGCTTCTACACCGTGCCCACCGCACGGGCCGCCCGGCGCTCGACGATGTGGGCGATCGGGCTGGTCGGCGGCTTCTACCTGATGGCCATCGCGCTCGGTCTGGGCGCCACCGCCCTGGTCGGCTCGGCCGAGGTCCGGCACGCCAACCCGGCGGGGAACACCGCCGTCCCGCTGCTGGCCCTGGTCCTCGGCGGCGGCAACGGCTCCACCGGCGGGGTGGTGCTCTTCGCGCTGATCTCGGCGATCGCCTTCGCCACCATCCTCGCCGTGGTCGCCGGGCTGACGCTCGCCTCCTCGGCGGCGTTCGCCCACGACATCTGGGCGGGCGCCTGGCGCGGCCGTCCGCGCCGCCGCCGGGGCCGCCGGGCCGCCGTCCCGGCCTCCCGGCGGGCACGCGCGAGGGCGGCCGCCGGCGGACGGGCGGCCGGGGGGAGCGGTTCCGGTGAAACGGCCGCCCGGCTCTCCGAGCAGCAGGAGGTCGGCGTCGCGCGGATCGCCGCGGTGGGGATCGGGGCGGTCGCGATCGCGCTCAGCCTCTTCGCCCAGCAGCTGAACGTCGCCTTCCTGGTCGGCCTGGCCTTCGCCGTCGCCGCCTCGGCCAACCTGCCGGTGCTGCTGTACAGCCTGTTCTGGCGGCGGTTCACCCCGCGCGGTGCGGTCTGCTCGGTCTACGGCGGGCTCATCCCGGCGGTGGTGCTGGTGACCTTCTCGCCGGTGGTCTCCGGCAGCAAGGTGGCGCTCTTCCCGGGGATGGACTTCCACTGGTTCCCGCTGGAGAACCCGGGCATCGTCTCCATCCCGCTGGGCTTCCTGGCCGGCTGGATCGGCACGGTCACCTCGCCCGAGCCGGCCGACCCGGACCGCTACGCCGAGCTGGAGGTCCGCTCCCTCACCGGCGCCGGGGCGGCCTGAGCCGCACTCCTCCCGAACCCCGGCGGGCCTGGCACCCGCCGGGGTTCGGCACGTCCGGGCCCAGGCGCGGACCGGCCGGCACGTGGCTCAGGCGCGGACCGGCCGGCACGTGGTTCAGGTGCGGACCGCCAGCACGTAGCGGTGCTCGGGCCGCCCGGTGTCGCCGTAGCGCAGGGTCAGCCGCAGCCGGTTGTCGCGCTCCAACTGCTTGAGGTAGCGCTGCGCGGTGGAGCGGCTCAGCCCCGTGGCGTCCGCGACCTCCTGGGCGGAGAGCGGCCGGCCGGCCCGGCGCAGCACGCCGAGGACCAGGTCGGTGGTGGGCGCGGAGTGGCCCTTGGGCAGGGCGGCCGCCGGGGCCGCCGCGCTGCGCAGGGTAGCGAACAGCCGGTCCACCTCGTCCTGGCCGGCCTCACGGGCGGCGGGTCCGGCGAGCGCGTGCCGCAGCTGCGCGTAGGCGACCAGCTTCTCCCGCAGCCCGGCGAAGCTGAACGGTTTGACCAGGTACTGCAGGGCGCCGTGCTGCATCGCGGCGTGCACGGTGGACACGTCCCGGGCGGCGGTCACCATCATCACGTCGCAGGTGACGTCGCGCTCGCGCAGCCGGCGGACCAGGGCGAGACCGGTCTCGTCCGGGAGGTGGTGGTCGAGCAGCAGCAGGTCGACCGGGCGGCGTTCCAGCGCGGCCAGCGCCTCGGCGGCCGAGTGCACGGTGCCGGTGACCCGGAAGCCGGGCACCTTGGCCACGTACGCGGCGTGCACGTCGGCGACCCGGAAGTCGTCGTCCACCACGAGTACGTCGATCATCACGCCTCCACGAGCGGTGCGGTGAGCTGGTCCCCCGGGTGCGGCACGTCGGCGGTGTACAGGGCTCCCTCGGGCAGGGAACCGGCGGGCGGGGCCCCTGCGGGCGGGGCGGCGTCGCACAGGCCCACGGCGCACGGGCCCCCGTCGTGCAGGGCGTCGTCGTACGGGCCCCCGTCGTGCAGGGCCTCGGGCAGCTCGACGGTGAACCGGGCGCCCCCGAGCGGGCCGCCGTCCAGCACGATCCGGCCGCCGGTCGGTTCGACCAGCCGCCGCACCATCGCCAGCCCCAGCCCGCGCGGCCGGTGCGCGGGCGCGTCCTTGCTGCTCCACCCCTCCTCGAAGACCCGCTCGCGCAGCTCCTCCGGCACGCCCGGGCCGCTGTCCGCGACCTCGATCAGCAGGGTGGAGCCGGCCGCGGCCAGGGTCACCGCCACCCGGCCGCCCCCGCCCGGCGCCAGCGCGTCCACGGCGTTGTCGATCAGGTTGCCGAGCACGGTGACCAGCGTCCGGGCGTCCACCACCGCGTCCGGCAGGTGCGCCGCCGGGGCGACCACCAGCCGGACGCCCCGCTCGCCGGCCACCGCCGTCTTGCCGGCCAGCAGCGCGGCGACGTGCGGGTCCTGCACCTGCTCGGCGATCCGCGCCGCGACCGCGGCGTGCGAACCCGACTGCTCGGAGATGAACGCCACCGCCTGCTCGTGCCGGCCGAGCTCCAGCAGCCCCAGCAGGGTGTGCATCCGGTTGGCGTGCTCGTGGTCCTGCGCCCGCAGCGCCTCGGTGAGGCTGCGGGTGGTGTCCAGCTCGCGGACCAGCGACTCCAGCTCCGTCCGGTCGCGCAGCGTCACGACCGCGCCGCCCTCGGCCGTCGCCATCCGGTTCACCACCAGCACCCGGTCGTCGCGGACGGCCGGCAGGTCGGCGCCGGTGATCCGGCCGGCCAGCACGTCGGCCAGCCGGCCGGGCGGCAGGACCTCGTCGATCGGCCGCCCGGCGCAGCCCGCGGGCAGGCCCAGCAACCGGACCGCCTCGTCGTTGGCCAGCCGGATCCGGCCGCGCTCGTCCAGTGCCACCATGCCCTCGCGGATGCCGTGCAGCATCGCCTCGCGCTCCACCAGCAGCGCCGAGATGTCGGCCACCGCGATGTTGTGGGTGCGCCGCTTCAGCCGGCGGGCCAGCGCCAGGGTGGCGACGGTGCCTGCGGCCAGGCCGGCGCCCGCGCAGAGCAGGATGCCGGTGAGCATCTTCAGCAGCCGCCGCCGGATCGAGTCGTCGCTGATCCCGACCGACACCTCACCGACGATCCGCCCGCCGGCGATCCGCAGCGGCACCTTCCCGCGCGCGGTGCGGCCCAGGGTGCCCTCCTGGATGGCGGTGACGCTGCGGCCGCCGAGCGCCGGCTCCGGGTCGGTGGAGACCCGTTGGCCGATCCGGTCGGGGTCGGTGTGCGAGAGCCGGATCCCGTCCAGGTCGGTGACCACGACGAAGCTGGCGCCGGTGGCCAGCCGGATCTGCTCGGCGTTGCGCTGCGCCGTCGCGGAGTCGCGGGCCTCGGCGGCCCGGGCGATCACCTCGTCACTGGCGGTGGCCTGGGCGATCGAGAGCGCGCGCTGCATCGCGTCGTGGTCCAGCTCGGAGCTGACCGGCGCGAGGAACAGGCCTGCGGTGACGACGGTGACGCCGACGGTGACCACGGTCTGGCTCAGCAGCAGCTGGGCGAAGACCCGGCGGGGCCAGCGGGGGTGCTTCATCCGGGCCTCCTCTCGGCGGGCTCGCGGGCGGGCGTACGGGCGGGGCGTGGTGCTACGGGTGCCCGCCTCCGGCCCGGCGGGCGGTCGGGCGGGGCGGTCGGGCCGGGCGGGGGTCCTCCATCGGCCGGGCGGGTGCCCCTCGGTCCGGGCGGTCGGGTGGTCGGCACACCCTATGTTTCCGACGTGTTTCTGTCAGCCGCGTCCCCGCTGTTGTAGCGGAAGCAAAACGAGCAGAACAGCCCTCAACGCGGAGAACCCGCAGTACGCCGAGAAGCCTCCCGCCGTCGCCCCGGTCGCTCCTAGCCTCCCGGAGCAAGCAGAGACCCGGGAGGTCCCATGAGCAAAACCCCCGCGACAAGCCGGGTACCGGATCCGGTCGCAGCCCCGGCGGCTGCCCCGGCGATCGAGCTGACCGGCGCGACCAAGCGGTTCCGCACTCCGTCCGGCACCCTGCACACCGCCGTCCGCGACCTCGACCTGACCGTGGCGGAGGGCGAGTTCGTCGCCGTCGTCGGCCCCACCGGCTGCGGCAAGTCCACCACGCTGACACTGGTCAGCGGTCTGGAGGAGCCCACCGAGGGCGACGTCCGGGTGTACGGCGCGCCGGTCGACGGGATCAACCCGCAGGTCGGCTTCGTCTTCCAGCAGGACGCCGTCTTCCCCTGGCGCACCGTCCTGTCCAACGTCATGGCCGGCCCGCGCTTCCGCGGCGTCCCGGCCGCCGAGGCCCGGGAGCGGGCCCGCGACTGGCTGAACCGGGTCGGCCTCGGCGCCTTCGAGGACCGCTACCCGCACCAGCTCTCCGGAGGCATGCGCAAGCGCGTCGCGCTCGCCCAGACCTTCGTCAACGACCCGCGGATCCTGCTGATGGACGAGCCCTTCTCGGCGCTGGACGTGCAGACCCGCGCGCTGATGTCCGACCAGTTGCTGGAGCTGTGGGCCGGTACCGGGTCCTCGGTGGTCTTCGTCACCCACGACCTGGACGAGGCGATCGCGCTGGCCGACCGGGTCGTCGTGATGACGGCCGGCCCGGCCACCGTCAAGGAGGTCTTCACCGTCGACCTGCCGCGCCCGCGCACCGTGGAGGCCGTCCGGCTGGAGCCGAGGTTCGTCGAGCTCTACCGCGAGATCTGGGCCTCGCTCGGCGAAGAGGTGCGCATCACCCGTGAGAGAGGAGCGGGTCGTGCCGCTTGAGACCGTGGTCGCCGCCGAGCCGGCGGCCGTCCCCACCACCAGGACCGAGGCCCGCGAACGAGCCGCCCGCAACCGGAGGCTGGGGGTGTACGGGGCCCGGGTCGCGGTGCTCGTCGCCTTCCTCGGGCTCTGGGAGGTGTGCGCCCGCACCGAAGTGATCGACCCGTTCAACTTCTCCCAGCCGTCGAGGATCTGGGCGCAGATCTGGCAGTGGACCACTCACGGCACCGCTCAGGGCTCGCTCGGCGAGCAGATCGGCTACACCCTCTACGAGGCCCTCACCGGCTGGGTGATCGGCGTCACCGGCGGCGTGCTGCTGGGCATCGCGCTCGGCCGGATCCGCTTCCTGGCCGACGTGTTCGGGCCCTACATCAAGGTGCTGAACGCCATCCCGCGCATCGTGCTGGCCCCGATCTTCCTGATCTGGTTCGGCCTCGGCCCGGCCTCCAAGGTGGCCTCCGCGGTGGTCCTGGTGTTCTTCCCGGTCTTCTTCAACGCCTTCCAGGGCGCCCGCGAGGTGGACCGCAACCTCGTCGCCAACGCCCGCATCCTGGGTGCCGACAACCGCAGGGTCACCCTCCAGGTGGTCATCCCCGCCGCCACCACCTGGATCTTCACCAGCCTCCACGTGAGCTTCGGGTTCGCTCTGATCGGGGCCATCGTCGGCGAGTACATCGGCGCCACCAAGGGCCTCGGCCTGCTCGTCGCCGCCGCCCAGGGCACCTTCAACGCGGCCGGCGTGTACGCGGCCATGACCATCCTGGCGGTGGTCGCGCTGCTCACCGAGGGGGTGCTGACCTTCGCCGAGAAGAAACTCTTCCGCTGGAAGCCCGCCGACTCCGGCGACGGCCGCTGACCCCCGGTTCCCGCCCGTTCCCGCCGTCCCCCTCGGCTCCGCCCGTTCCCGCCGTCCCCCTCGGCTCCGCCCCTTCCCGCCGTCTCCCTCGGCTCCGCCCCTTCCCGCCGTCCCCCTCGGCTTCCGCCCGTTCCCGCCGTCCCGCAGTCCGTAGAGAGGCACCCCCACCCATGCGCCCGAACCCGACCGGCAGAGTCGCCGCAGCCGCCCTCGCCGCCGTCCTGCTCCTCCCGCTCGCCGCCTGTGCCAACGACGCCGCCTCCACCTCCCACAACGGCGCGGCCCCGGCCGGCCAGCAGGTCGACGGGCCCAAGGTCAAGATCATGGTCGGCGGCCTGGACAAGGTCATCTACATGCCCGCCATGCTCACCCAGCGCCTGGGCTTCTTCGCCGAGGCCGGCGTCAACGTCGAGCTGATGAGCGAACCGGCCGGCGTCAACGCCACCACCGCCCTGCTCGCCGGCGACGTCCAGGGCGCGGTCGGCTTCTACGACCACACCATCGACCTCCAGGCCAAGGGCAAGAACGTCGAGTCGGTGGTCCAGTTCTCCCAGGCCCCCGGCGAGGTCGAGATCGTCTCCGCCAAGCAGGCCGACGCCATCAAGTCCGGCGCGGACTTCAAGGGCAGGAAGCTCGGCGTCACCAGCATCGGCTCCTCCACCGACTTCCTCACCAAGTACCTCGCCGTCAAGAACGGCACCGCGGTGGCCGACTTCAGCCCGATCGCGGTCGGCGCCGGCCAGACCTTCATCGCCGCGCTCCAACAGGGCTCCATCGACGCCGGCATGACCACCGACCCCACCGTCGCCAACATCCTCGACAAGGGCCTCGGCAAGATCCTCTACGACATGCGCACCCCCGAGGGCTCGCGCGCCGCACTCGGCGGGCTCTACCCCTCGTCCTCGCTCTACATGAACACCGACTGGGTGGAGAAGAACAAGGACACCACCCAGAAGCTCGCCAACGCCTTCGTGAAGACCCTCAAGTGGATGTCCACCCACAGCCCCGAGGAGATCGCCGCGAAGATGCCCGCCGACTACGCACAGGGCGGTGCCGAGCAGTACGCGGCCGCGATCAAGGCGACCCTGCCGATGTTCACCACCGACGGCGTGATGCCCGCCGACGGCCCCAGGACCGTCCTCGCCGTCCTCGCCGCCTTCCATCCGGACGTCAAGGGCAAGGAGGGCACCATCGACCTCGCCCGCACCTACACCACCGAGTTCGTCGGCAAGGCCGCCACCGGCTGAACCCGCGCCGACGGTCCCGCGCCCACCCCCACGGGCGCGGGGCCGTCACACCTCCCGCAGGGCCGTCACGGTCATCCGGGACGGCGTGCCCGCAGCCTTGCCGCAGCTCTCGGGGCGGGGCGGCTCACTCGCGCCCTCGGCGACCTCGACCTCCCAGACGCGGCCGTCCTCGTGGCGCACCGTCACCAGCCAGCGGCCCTCACCGGCCGACCGCTGCGCCAGCGTCAGCGCGTCCACCCCGGTCTCCCCGACGGCCAGCCGGACCGCGTGGTCGGCCGCCTGGCCCGGGCGCTCCCAACCCGAGCAGCCGCGCGACCACTCGGGCACCATGTGCCCGGCCGCCGTCGCCGCCAGGACCTCCTTCGCGGACTCCGCCGTCAGCCGGCCGTACGCGTAGCCGTACGGCAGCACCAGCATGGTGGGGGAGAAGCGGTGCCCGCCCAGGTGCGTCACCTCCCACACCTCGCTGTGCCCGGCCACCGCCAGCTCGGCCGCCAACGGCCGGCCCAGCAGCGCACAGCAGCGGTCCCGCCGGCCGTTGGTGCACACCAGGGCCACCGGCCCGCCGACGTGCTCCGCACCGAACCCGCCGTGCTCCCCGGCGCCCAGCGCCGCGAAGTTCAGGGCCAGCAACTCCGCCGGATCCGCCACCCCGGCCCGCCGCACCCAGCCCCGCCCCGGCACGGTGTGCGCCACGATCACCTCGTGGCGCGCGGCCGGCAGACAGTCGGCATGCCGCCCCGGCCGCCGGATCAGCGCCACCCGCACACCGGTCCCCGCCGCGGCCGCCTCCAGCGCCCGCCCGACCGCCGTGTCCAGGTGGCTCTCCGCCAGCGCCTTGGCCCCCCACGGCCCGCTCTGCTCGACCAGCAGCCAGGTCGTGGCGGTCGCCGCCGTGGCGGCCAACGGCTCCGACAGTTCACGCGACAACGTCGCACAAGTGCTCACGCAGGCAAGGCTACCCGTACCGAAATGACCATGGCGGGACACCGAGAGGTGCCCCGCCACGAGTCCGATCCGCCCGCCGGCGCCGCTACGCCGGTCCCGCCACCACCGCGATGGGCGTCGTCACCGGAGTCCCCGAGCCGTCGCGACGCGGGTCGCGCTCCGGGAGGTCGACCGGCGCACCCTTCGCGGTCGCCGCCCGGGCCGGCGACGGGCCGGCCCACGCGAAGGTGAGCGACTCCTCGCCCCGCAGGAAGCGCTGGCAGCGGACTCCACCGGTCGCGCGGCCCTTGCGCGGGTACTGCTCGAACGGGGTGACCTTCCAGGAGCTCTGCTCCTCACCGGTCAGCGTGCCCGCGGCACCAGCCACCGAGACCACCACCGCGTCGGCCGCCGGGTCCACCGCCGTGAACGACAGCACCCGGGCGCCGTCCGACAGCTTGATGCCGGCCATGCCGCCCGCCGGACGGCCCTGCGGACGGACCTGGCCCGCCGGGTAGCGCAGCAACTGGGCGTCGGAGGCGATGAAGACCAAGTCCTCATCGCCGGTGCGCAGTTCGACCGCGCCGACCACCTCGTCACCGTCCTTGAGGGCGATCACCTCGAACTCGTCCTTGTTGGCCGGCCACTCGGGCACCACCCGCTTGACGACACCCTGCACCGTCCCCAGCGCCAGACCCGGCGAGGACTCGTCCAGCGTCGTCAGCGCCAGCACCCGCTCACCCGCCTCCAGGCGCAGGAACTCGCCCACCGCCGCGCCGCCCGCCAACGTCGGCGACGGCGTCGGAGGCAGCGCCGGCAGGTCGATCACCGGCAGCCGCAGCACCCGGCCCGCCGACGTCACCACACCCACGTCCGCGCGCGCCGTCGCCGGCACCGCCGACACGATCACGTCGTGCTTCGACCGCTTCTCCGACAGCTCGAACGGCTCGCCGTCCGCCGTCCGCGCCAGCAGACCCGTCGACGAGAGCAGCACCCGGCACGGATCGTCCGCCACCTCCAACGGCACCGCCAGCGACGCCGACGGCACCGCACCCGCCTCCAGCAGCACCGTCCGCCGCTCGGTGCCGAACTGCTTGCCCACCGCGGCCAGCTCCGCCGACACCACACTGCGCAGCCGCGCGTCCGACTCCAGGATCTCCGTCAGCTCGGCGATCTCCGAGTTGAGCTTCGCCTGCTCCTGCTCCAGCTCCACCCGGTCGAACCGGGTCAGCCGGCGCAGCGGAGTGTCCAGGATGTACGCCGTCTGGGTCTCCGACAGCGAGAAGCGCTCCATCAGGCGCTCCTTCGCCTGCGCCGCATTGTCGCTCGACCGGATGATCGCGATGACCTCGTCGATGTCGACCAGCGCCACCAGCAGACCCTCGACCAGGTGCAGCCGCTCCTGCCGCTTGCGGCGCCGGAAGTCGCTGCGCCGGCGGACCACCTCGAAGCGGTGGTCGACGTAGACCTCCAGCAGCTCCCGCAGCCCCAGCGTCAGCGGCTGGCCGTCCACCAGCGCCACGTTGTTGATGCCGAAGGTCTCCTCCATCGGCGTCAGCTTGTAGAGCTGCTCCAGCAGCGCCTCCGGCACGAAGCCGTTCTTCACCTCGATCACCAGCCGCAGCCCGTGCTCGCGGTCGGTGAGGTCCTTGACGTCCGCGATGCCCTGCAGCTTCTTCGCGTTGACCAGGTCCTTGATCTTCGAGATCACCTTCTCCGGGCCGACGTTGTACGGCAGCTCGGTGACCACGATGCCCTTGCGGCGGGCGGAGACCGCCTCGATCGTCGTGGTGGCGCGGATCTTGAAGGTGCCGCGGCCCGACTCGTACGCGTCCCGGATGCCCGAGAGGCCGACGATCCGCCCACCCGTCGGGAGGTCCGGACCGGGGACGAACCGCATCAGCGTGTCCAGGTCCGCGTTCGGGTGCTTGATCAGGTGCCGGGCCGCCGCCACCACCTCGGACAGGTTGTGCGGCGGCATGTTCGTCGCCATGCCGACCGCGATGCCCGTCGCACCGTTCACCAACAGGTTCGGGAAGGCGGCCGGAAGCGCCAGCGGCTCCTGCTCACTGCCGTCGTAGTTCGGCCCGAAGTCGACGGTGTCCTCGTGGATCGACTCCACCATCGCCATCGACGCCGCCGTCAACCGCGACTCCGTGTACCGCATCGCGGCCGGCGGGTCGTCGTTGCCCAGCGAACCGAAGTTCCCGTGCCCGTCGATCAGCGGCAACCGCATCGAGAACGGCTGCGCCATGCGCACCACGGAGTCGTAGATCGACGCGTCGCCGTGCGGGTGCAACCGGCCCATCACCTCGCCGACCAGGCGCGCGCACTTCACGTGCCCCCGCTCCGGCCGCAGGCCCATCTCGTTGGCCTGGTACAGGATCCGCCGGTGCACCGGCTTCAGACCGTCCCGCGCGTCGGGCAGCGCACGCGAGTAGATCACCGAGTAGGCGTACTCCAGGAAGGAGCCCTGCATCTCGTCCACGACGTCGACATCGAGGATGCGCTCCTCGAAATCTCCGGGCGGTGGGGTCTGCGAACTGCGGCGGGCCATCGCGGCGGGGCTCCCTTGCATCTGTCTGACACGTCTGTCTGCTTCGGATCACGGCTCAGCGCCCCCATTGTGGACCCTTCCACCGACACTCCCGGCCAGCGCCCCTCTTCCGCCCCTGGCGAACGCCCCGTCCGCGCGGACACATCCACGCCCTTCGCGCGTTGCACCACAATGGGGACGCCACACGAAGCCCCCGACATCGACGACGGGAAGGACCCGAGCGCATGGCCAACCCGGCCCCCGCATCCGCCTCCACCGGAGGAACTGGCGCTGCCATCGCCATCACCGAGCACCGCCTGGCCAACGGCCTGCGCGTCGTCCTCTCCGAGGACCACCTCACCCCGGTCGCAGCCGTCTGCCTCTGGTACGACGTGGGCTCCCGCCACGAGGTGAAGGGCCGCACCGGACTGGCGCACCTCTTCGAGCACCTGATGTTCCAGGGTTCCGCGAACGTCTCCAACAACGGCCACTTCGAACTGGTCCAGGGCGCCGGCGGCTCCCTGAACGGCACCACCAGCTTCGAGCGGACCAACTACTTCGAGACCATGCCCGCCCACCAGCTGGAGCTCGCCCTCTGGCTGGAGGCCGACCGGATGGGCTCCCTCCTCGCCGCCCTCGACGACACCTCGATGGAGAACCAGCGCGACGTCGTCAAGAACGAGCGCCGCCAGCGCTACGACAACGTCCCCTACGGCACCGCCTTCGAGAAGCTCACCGCGCTCTCCTTCCCCGACGGCCACCCGTACCACCACACCCCCATCGGCTCCATGGCCGACCTGGACGCCGCCACGCTGGAGGACGCCCGCACGTTCTTCCGCACCTACTACGCGCCCAACAACGCCGTCCTCTCCGTCGTGGGCGACATCGACCCCGAGCAGACCATCGCCTGGGTCGAGAAGTACTTCGGCAGCATCCCCGCGCACGACGGCAAGCAGCCGCCGCGCGACGGCACCCTCCCCGACACCATCGGCCGCGAACTGCGCGAGGACATCCGCGAGGACGTCCCCTCCCGCGCCCTGATGGCCGCCTACCGCCTCCCGCACGACGGCACCCGCGAGGCCGACGCCGCCGACCTCGCCCTCACCATCCTCGGCAGCGGCGAATCCAGCCGCCTCTACAACCGGCTCGTCCGGCGCGACCGCACCGCCGTCGCCGCCGGCTTCGGCCTGCTCCGCCTCGCCGGCGCCCCCAGCCTCGGCTGGCTCGACATCAAGACCTCCGGCGACGCCACCATCGAGCAGGTCGAGACCGCCGTCGACGAGGAGCTCGCACGCTTCGCCGCCGAAGGCCCCACCGCCGCCGAACTGGAGCGCGCCCAGGCCCAGATCGAGCGCGAATGGCTCGACCGGCTCACCACGGTCGCCGGCCGCGCCGACGAACTCTGCCGCTACGCCGTCCTGTTCGGCGACCCCAAGCTGCTCGGCGGCGCCCTGACCAAGGTGCTCGACGTCACCGCCGAGGAGGTCCAGGCGATCGCCCAGGCCCGCCTCCACCCGCAGAACCGGGCCGTCCTCGTCTACGAGCCCACCACGGCCGACGACGCCGACGACACCGGCACCGACGCCGACCAGACCGCCACCGACGCGACCGAAGAGGAGGGCGCTGCCGCATGAGCACGGACTACGTCCCCGCCATGACGTTCCACCCCCAGCCCGAGCCCGGCACCCCCAGCCCGTGGGCCTTCCCCGCCCCCGAGCGCGCCGCCCTCGGCAACGGCATCACCGTCCTGCACTGCGACCGCCCCGGCCAGCAGCTCGTCGCCGTCGACATCCTCCTCGACGCCCCGCTCGCCGCCGAGCCCGACGGCCTCGACGGCGTCGCCGGCATCCTCGCCCGCGCCCTCAGCGAGGGCACCGAGACCCTCACCGCCGAGGAGTTCGCCGCCGAGCTGGAGCGCGCGGGCGCCACCCTCGACGCCCACGCCGACCACCCCTGCATCCGGGTCTCCCTCGAAGTCCCCGCCAGCCGGCTCCAGCGCGGCCTCGGCCTCCTCGCCGACGCCCTGCGCGCGCCCGCCCTCCCCGAGGACGAGATCGAGCGCCTCGTCGCCAACCGGCTCGACGAGATCGTCCACGAGCAGGCCAACCCCGCCCGCCGGGCCGCCAAGGCCCTCTACGCCGAGCTCTTCGACGGCGCCGACCGGCTCTCCCGCGCCCGCGGCGGCACCGCCGACACCGTCAAGTCCATCGACCGGGCCGCGGTCAAGGCGTTCTACGACGCCCACATCCGGCCCGCCACCACCACCGTCGTCGTGGTCGGCGACCTCACCGGCACCGACCTGCCCGCCCTGCTCGAAGCCACCCTCGGCACCTGGACCGGCACCGACGCGGCGGCGAGCACGCACGCCCGCGTCACCGCCGACGACACCGGCCGCGTCGTCATCGTCGACCGCCCCGGCTCCGTCCAGACCCAGCTGCTCATTGGCCGCATCGGCCCCGACCGGCACGACCCGGCCTGGGCCGCCCAGATCCTCGGCACCTACTGCCTCGGCGGCACCCTCACCTCCCGCCTCGACCGCGTCCTGCGGGAGGAGAAGGGCTACACCTACGGCGTCCGGGCCTTCGCCCAGCCGCTGCGCTCCCCCGCCGACGGCACCGGCCGCGCGCTGCTCGCGATCAGCGGCTCGGTGGACACCGCCTCCACCGCCCCGGCGCTCGCCGACACCTGGACCATCCTGCGCACCCTCGCCGCCGAGGGCCTCACCGACGCCGAGCGCGACGACGCCGTGCAGTTCCTGGTCGGCGTGGCCCCGCTGAAGTACGAGACCGCGGGCTCGGTCGCCGGCACCCTGGCCGACCAGGTCGAGCAGCACCTGCCCGACGACTACCAGGCCGAGGTCTACCGGCAGCTCGCCGTGCTCCCCACGGCCGCCGCCACCGAGGCCGTGGTCGCCGCCTTCCCGCCGGACCGCCTGGTCACCGTCCTGGTGGGCGACGCCGCCGCGTTCGCCGACGACGTGCGCGCGCTCGGCATCGGCGAGGTCACCGTGATCACCGCCTGATACGGCCGAGAGGCCTGACAGGTCCGAGAGGTCCGGGAGGCCCGAGAGGCCTGGCAGGCCCGGGAGGCCTGAACCGCCTTACGGGCAGGGCCCGGTGGAGCACTCCGCTCCGCCGGGCCCGCCGCGTTTTAAATCCCTTGCGGGGCGTGATCGCCCTGTGGGTAGATATCCCCCGGCAGCCGGTACACACACGGAGAGGAGGCGGTCACCATGCGGGTCGAGCCGACCATACAGCGCTCCCCAAGGCCGTCCTCCCGATGCCCCTACGCGGCCTGAGCACCGCGCACCCCTGATCTTCCCCGAGCCGCACCGGGATCGTTCGCGCGGCACCCACCTAGGCTTGAACCAACCGACCTTTGGAGGTCGTTCAACCATGTCGTACACCGAGGTACCCGGCATCCGGGTCCCGATCCGGATGTGGACCGACCCGGCCACCGTCGAGGGCCAGGCCATGCAGCAGCTGCGCAACATCAGCTCGCTGCCCTGGCTGCACGGCCTCGCCGTGATGCCCGACGTCCACCTGGGCAAGGGCGCGACGGTCGGCTCCGTGATCGCGATGCGCGGCGCCGTCTGCCCGGCGGCGGTCGGCGTGGACATCGGATGCGGAATGAGCGCGGTGAAGACGTCCCTCACCGCCAAGGACCTCCCCGACGACCTCTCCCGCCTCCGCTCCAAGATCGAGCAGGCCATCCCGGTCGGCCGCGGCCTCCACACCGACCCGGTCGACCCGCGCAAGCTCCACGGCTTCGCGACGACGGGGTGGGACGACTTCTGGGGGCGCTTCGACGGGGTCGCGCACGAGGTGAAGTGGCGGCGCGAGCGGGCGGCGCAGCAGATGGCGACCCTTGGCGGAGGAAATCACTTCATCGAACTGTGTGTTGATGACACCGGCGCTGTCTGGCTGATGCTGCACTCGGGTTCACGGAACATCGGCAAGGAGCTGGCGGAGCATCACATGGGCGTGGCCCGCTCGCTGCCGCACAACCAGGGGCTCGTCGACAACGATCTCGCGGTGTTCATCGCGGACACCCCGCAGATGGCCGCCTACCGGCAGGACCTCTTCTGGGCACAGGAGTACGCCAAGAAGAACCGGGCCCTGATGATGGCGCTCTTCCAGGACGTCGTGCGCCGCGAGTTCGCCAAGGCGAAGGTCGCCTTCGACGAGGTGATCAGCTGCCACCACAACTACGTGGCGGAGGAGCAGTACGACGGTGTCGACCTGCTCGTGACCCGCAAGGGCGCGATCAGGGCCGGCTCCGGCGACTACGGGATCATCCCCGGCTCGATGGGGACGGGTTCGTACATCGTCCGCGGCCTCGGAAACGAGGCGGCGTTCAACTCGGCCTCGCACGGCGCCGGCCGCAAGATGAGCCGCAACGCGGCGAAGAAGCGCTTCACCACGCGTGACCTGGCCGAGCAGACCAGGGGCGTGGAGTGCCGCAAGGACAGCGGCGTCGTGGACGAGATCCCGGGCGCCTACAAGTCCATCGAGAAGGTCATCGAGCAGCAGAAGGACCTCGTCGAGATCGTGGCGCACCTGAAGCAGGTCGTCTGCGTCAAGGGCTGAAATCAGGCGGGGCCCCGTGGATTCGGGGCCCCGCCCACCAGCTGTTCGAGGTAGAAGAAGGTCATGCCGCGAGCATGTGCGATCGGCCGCCGACGGGGGCCGATCGCCGACGGGTTCGCCCCGTGGTGTGGACGCGATCGAATGTGCGAACAAAAGCGCCCGGCAGTGCCGATGCACTGCCGGGCGCTTTGCGTCTGAGCGATTCGGGCGGACTGGCCTCAGGCGGCGGCCGGGAGCTCGTCGAGGCCTTCCGCGACCAGCTTGGCGAGGCGGTCCAGGGCCTCGTCGGCGCCCTCGGCGTCGGAGGCGAGGACGACCTCCTCGCCGCCCTGGGCGCCGAGGCCGAGCAGGCCGAGCATCGAGGCGGCGTTGACCGGCCGGCCGCCGGGCTTGGCGATGGTGATCGGCACGCCGGTGGCCGTGACGGCCCTGACGAAGACGGAGGCGGGACGGGCGTGCAGGCCCTCGGCCCAACCGATGGTGACGCGGCGCTCAGCCATGAGACGTGCCTTTCCGGTGAAGCTGGTCACGGCCGTGCTCGGGGTGGCGGCCATGTTGTCTAGACCAGTGTTGCACGCAGGCGGCCCCTCCGAGACGCCGCGTTCAGGAGTTGTGATTGTTTCTTTCGGGGGCATAAGCCCCGGCCAGCGGCCCTGTCGAGCCCTGCCCACCCTGCCCCGGCCGCACGCCCGGCGCCATTCGGCCCGCTGCCGGATAACCTGACGAATGTGGACGACTCCGCGGCACCGCACCCCGAGCTGGACCCGCAGCACGGCACGACGCACGACCCCGGGCAGGGCACGGCGCACAGCACGGCGTACCGCGCGAAACAGGGGGCGAAGCCCGCCTCGGCGCAGCACCCCGAGCAGGAGGGGCCGGACTACCCGCAGCACTGGGAGGCCGACATCCTGCTGCGTGACGGCGGCACGGCCCGGATCCGGCCGATCACGCCCGCGGACGCCGGCCGGCTGGTCGAGTTCTACGAGCAGGTGTCCGACCAGTCCAAGTACTTCCGCTTCTTCGCGCCCTACCCGCGGCTCTCCGACAAGGACGTCCGCCGCTTCACCCACCATGACTTCGTCAACCGGGTCGGTCTGGCCGTGGTGATCCGGGACCGCTTCATCGCGACCGTCCGCTACGACCGGATCGACGCCGACGGCCGCCCGTCGGACACCGGCACGGATGCCGAGGTGGCGTTCCTGGTGCAGGACGCCCACCAGGGCCGCGGGGTGGCCTCCGCGCTGCTGGAGCACATCGCGGCGGTCGCGCAGGAGCGCGGCATCCGCCGCTTCCAGGCCGAGGTGCTGCCGGAGAACCGCAAGATGGTGAAGGTCTTCACCGACGCGGGGTACACCCAGCACCGCAGCTTCGCCGACGGGGTCGTCCACCTGGAGTTCGACCTGGAGCCGACCGCCGCCTCGCTCGCGGTGATGCGGGCGCGCGAGCACCGCGCCGAGGCGAGGTCCGTGCAGCGGCTGCTGACCCCGCGCTCGGTCGCGGTGCTCGGCGTCTCGCGCAACCCGCAGACGGTCGGCCGGGCGATCCTGCGGGACCTGCTCGGCGGTTTCGAGGCCGGGGACGACGACCGCCGCGTCTACGCGGTGAACCGCAACGCCCCGCCCGGTACCGAGCTGGACGGCGTCCCGGTGCACCGTTCGATCCTGGAGATCCCGGGGCCGGTGGACCTCGCGGTGGTCGCCGTCCCGGCCTCCGCCGTCCCCGCCGCGGTCGCCGAGTGCGGCGCGCACGGTGTGCAGGGCCTGGTGGTGGTCACCGCCGGGTACGCGGAGACCGGGCCGGAGGGCCGGGACCGCCAGCGCGCCCTGGTCAGCCAGGCGCGGGCGGCCGGCATGCGGGTGATCGGCCCGAACGCCTTCGGTCTGATCAACACCGACGCCGGGCGGCCGTTGAACGCCTCCCTCGCGCCCGTCCTGCCGCAGCGCGGCGGCTTCGGCATCTTCTGCCAGTCCGGCGCGATCGGCGTGGCCCTGCTGGAGGCGGCCCACCGCCGGGGACTCGGCGTCTCGTCCTTCGCCTCGGTCGGCAACCGCTCGGACGTCTCCGGCAACGACTTCCTCCAGTACTGGGCGGAGGATCCGGCGACCGAGGTGGTGCTGCTCTACCTGGAGTCCTTCGGCAACCCCCGCAAGTTCACCCGGATCGCCCGCCGGCTGGCGGCGGCCAAGCCGATCGTGGTGGTGAAGGGCGCCCGGCACACCGGCAGCCTGCCGCCGGGCCACGCCGTCCCGGCCACCGCGACCGGGCTGCGCGACGCCACCGTGGACGCGCTGTTCCAGCAGGCCGGAGTGACCCGGGTGGAGACCATCACGGAGCTGTACGACACGGGGGAGCTGCTCGCCCTGCAGCCGCTGCCGTCCGGGGACCGGGTGGCGGTGGTCGGCAACTCGGACTCGCTCGGCCTGCTCACCCACGACGCGTGCCTGAGCGCCGGGCTGCGCCCCCGCACCCCGGTGGACCTGACCACGGCCGCCACCGGTGAGAACTTCCGGATCGCGCTGGACGTGGCGCTGGACGATCCGGGGGTGGACGCGGTGATCGCCGTCGCGATCCCTCCGATCGGCACCTCGGCCCACGCGTTCATGGGCGGCCGGCTGACCGGACCGGACGATCCGGAGATGGGCTCCGACGACCCGGAGATCGCCGATGCGCTGCTCGAAGCGGGGGAGCGGGCCCGGGAGTTGGGCAAGCCGCTGGTGCTGGCCCACCTGGCGCTGACCGATCTGCCGAGCAGGCTGCGCCCGGGTGGCATCCCCGCCTATCCGGCGCCCGAGCGGGCCGTCCGCGCCCTCGCGCACGCCGTCCACTACGCGCAGTGGCGCCGTGGGATGGCCGAGGCGGAGGAGACCGCCCGCGTTCCCGAGCTGGACCGGATCGACGAGGCGGGCGCCCGGGCCCTGGTCGAGGCGGCGCTCTCCACCCGGGCCGCGGCCCGCCCGTCGCCCACCACCACCCTTGATCGTGGCGCTACGCGCCGAAGCTTCTTCGCCCGCACCCAGCCGGGGGGAGCGCGGATCACCCTGCCGGACGCGGACGCCGCCGCGCTGCTCGCCCGCTACGGCATCGACGTGTCGCCGACCCTGCCGGCCCCCGACGAGGAGACCGCCGTCCGGGCCGCCGCCTCGCTCGGCTACCCGGTCGCGCTGAAGGCCACCGCCCCCCATCTGCGCCACCGCCCCGATCTCGGCAGCGTCCGGCTGGACCTCACCGGGGAGCCGGGGCTGCGCCGCGCCCACCGCGAGCTGGACGCGCTGCTCGGCGGGGCCGCCCAGGCCGAGCTGGTGGTCCAGCGGCTGGCCCCGCGCGGTGTGGACACCGTGATCGGCGCCACGGTCGACCCGGCGGTCGGTGCGATCCTCTCCTTCGGCCTGGCGGGCGCCCCGGCCGAGCTGCTCGGTGACGTGGCCCACCGGCTGGTCCCGGCCACCGACCAGGACGTCGCGGGGCTGATCCGGGAGGTCCGGGCGTCGCCGCTGCTGTTCGGCTGGCGCGGCGCGGAGGCGGTGGACACCGACGCGCTGGAGGAGGTGCTGCTGCGGGTGTCGCGCCTGGTGGACGACCTCCCGGAGGTCGCCTCGGTGGATCTCGAACCCGTGGTCGTGGCCCCGCACGGGCTGGCGATCCTGGGGGCGCGAGTGCGGATCGCACCCCTGCCCATCCGCAGCGATCTGGGCCCGCGCGCCATGAGCACGCTGTAACCTTCCTTGGTTGCGCCCTGCCCGTGGGCGCTGTTGTCCGGAAGCTCGGCGCCGCGCCGCCCGCTTCGTCGGCGGACCATGCCAGGATGGAGTTATGGCGAAGACCGGTACCACCACCACTCAGGACCTGCGCTCGGCGATCGAGCGCAGCGGCTACTACCCGGCCCTGGTGTCCGAGGCGGTCGAGTCCGCGGTGGGCCCGGAGCCGATCAGCTCCTACCTGGTGCACCAGGAGACCACCTTCGACGCCAACGAGGTCCGCCGGCACGTGACCGTGCTGGTGCTGACCCCGACCCGGTTCGTGGTGAGCCACACCGACGAGCAGTCCGGCGACGGTGCCGGCCCGGCCGTGCCGTACGCGACGACGTCGACCGAGAGCGTCCGGCTGGACCGGATCGGTTCGGTCGTGGTGAGCCGGATGGTCGCCAACCCGGAGACGTACACCCCGGGAACGCTGCCGCGCGAGGTCGTGCTGACGATCGGCTGGGGTGCGGTGCAGCGCCTGGACCTGGAGCCGGCCGGCTGCTCGGACCCGAACTGTGAGGCGGACCACGGCTACACCGGTTCGGCCACCGCTGACGACCTGTCACTGCGGGTCAGCGAGGCCGGCGACGGGCCGGAGACGGTGGCCCAGGCGCTGGTGTTCGCCCGGGCGCTGTCCGACGCGACGATCAGCAACGGCCCGCGGGTCTGAGCCCGGGGCCGGACCGGCCCCAGGACAGCCCCCGGCCGGACGGCCACCGGCCGCACAGCCCCACCGGCCCGACCCCGACCGGATCCCGGCCGGACCGCCCCGCAGCGGTCCGAGCGGCCCGGCCCGGACCGACCAGCCACGACCGACCAGCCCCGGACGGACCGGCCACGGACCGACCAGCCCCACGGACCGACCCGCACCGACGCCCGCCCGGACGCCGCACCCGCGGCCTGCCCGTGGCGCACCGGACAGCCAGGAAGCCAGCCCCTCAGCCATGTCCTTCGCACCCGACGGCCACGACGCCTTCGAGATCCTCGACCCCGCCACCGCCCCGGCGCCCCCGTACGGCAGCGGCTCGCTCTGCGACCTGCTGCCCTCGGTGGCGGCCGGCCTCGGTGTGCCCGGGTTCACCGCGACGCTGCCGATCGCGCCCGCCGACCGGGTGGTGGTGTTCCTGGTCGACGGTCTCGGCTGGGAGCTGCTGCTCCGCCACCCCGAGTACGCGCCCTTCCTCTCCTCGCTGGTCGGCAGCTCACTCGGCGGCACCGGCCGCCCGCTGACCGCCGGCTTCCCGTCCACCACGGCCACCTCGCTGGCGTCGGTGGGCACCGGGACCCCGCCGGGCCTGCACGGCCTGGCCGGCTACACGGTGGCGGTGCCGGGGGCCGGCTACCTGATGAACCAGCTGCGCTGGCAGCCGCACACCGATCCGGGGCGCTGGCAGCCGTACCCGACGGTGTTCGAGCGGACCGAGGCCGCCGGGGTGGCGACCGCGCAGGTCTCCTCGCCGCTGTTCGCCCAGACCCCGTTGACCCGGGTGGCACTCTCCGGCGGCACCTTCCTCGGCCGCACCACCGGCGAGGAGCGGATGGACCAGACCGCCGCCTGGCTGGCCGAGCACGACCGCGCCCTCGTCTACACCTACGTCAGCGAGCTGGACGGCGCCGGGCACCGGTTCGGGGTCGACTCCGACGAGTGGCGGATGACGTTGGACGCGGTGGACCGCCTGGCCCGGAGGCTGGCCCGGCAGCTGCCGCCGCGCTCGGCGATGTACGTCACCGCCGACCACGGCATGATCGACATCGCCCCCGAGGACCGGATCGACTTCGACGAGGACTGGGAGCTCGGCGCCGGCGTCGCGCTGCTCGGCGGCGAGGGCCGGGCCCGGCACGTGTACGCCGTGCCGGGGGCCGCCGCCGACGTCCACACGGTCTGGAGCGAGGTGCTCGGCGACCGGATGTGGGTGGCCACCCGGGACGAGGCGATCGCCGCGGGCTGGTTCGGGCCCACGGTGGACGACCGGGTCTACCACCGGATCGGCGACGTGGTCGCCGCGGCCCGCGACGACGTCGCCGTGATCGCCTCCCGCAACGAGCCCGGCGAGTCCGCGATGATCGGCCTGCACGGCTCGATGACCCCGGTCGAGCAGTTCGTCCCCCTGCTCGAAGTCCGCGCGTGAACCCCCGGCTCCGCGTGAACTCCTCCTCCCTGAAAGGCCTCTGCTCCACCCATGGCTGAACTGGTGTTCTTCTCGGGCACGATGGACTGCGGGAAGTCGACGCTCGCGCTCCAGATGGACCACAACCACGCCGCCCGCGGCCGGCAGGGGATCATCCTCACCCGCAACGACCGGGCCGGCGCGGCCACCATCTCCAGCCGGCTGGGCCTGCAGGCGGAGGCGGTCGAGGTGACCGACGACTTCGACTTCCACGCCCACGTCGTGCACCGGCTCTCGGCCGGCGGCCGGGTGGACTACCTGATCTGCGACGAGGCCCAGTTCTTCGCCGCCGAGCAGGTCGACCAGCTGGCCCGGGTCGTCGACGAACTCGGCATCGACGTCTTCACCTTCGGCATCACCACCGACTTCCGGACCAGGCTCTTCCCCGGTTCGCAGCGGCTGATCGAACTGGCCGACCGGGTCGAGGTGCTCCAGGTCGAGGCGCTCTGCTGGTGCGGGGCGCGCGCCACCCACAATGCCCGGACGGTGGGCGGCGTCATGGTGGTCGAGGGTGCGCAGGTCGTGATCGGCGACATCACGGTGCGCGAGGACGAGGTCGGCTACGAGGTGCTCTGCCGCCGCCACCACCGCCGCCGGCTGACCGCCGCGACCGCCCGCGCCTCGGTGCTCTCCCCGGACGTGCTGCCCTTCGAGGAGCAGCAGGCCTGACGACGCCCGCCCGGGAACCCGCCCCCGGTGGCGACGCCACGGGCGCCCGACCCCCGGTGACGACGCCCTACGCGCCCGTCTCCAGGACGGAGAAGTGCCCGCCCTGCGGGTCGGCCAGCCGGGCCACCCGGCCGCGTCCGGTCGCGTGCGGTTCGACCAGCACCCGGGCGCCCAGCTCGACCGCCCGACGGGACGTCAGCACGGCGTCCCGGACGGCGAAGTGGACCCGCCAGCGCGGCGGGTGCCCGCGCAGTGCCGCGCCGGAGCGGATGCCCGCCACCGGCAGGTCGTCCACCACCAGCGCGGACCCGTCCCCGGCCGGCGCCACCGGCCGCCCCAGCACCGCGCCGTAGAAGGACGCCGCGCCCTCCTCGTCGGGGGTGAGCAGTTCCGCCCAGGCGGGGCCTCCCGGCTCGGGGCCCGCCTCCCGGCCCGGGTGCTCCTCGCCCTGCCAGAGGCCGAAGACGGCGCCGGACACGTCGGCCACGATCGCCAGCCGCCCGGCCCGCTCGGCCTGCAGCGGGCCGACCGCCACCGTGCCGCCGCACTCGCGCACCAGCTGGGTCGTCGCGTCGGCACTGTCCACCGCGAAGTAGGTGGTCCACTGCACCGGGAAGCCCGTCGCCGCGGAGACGCCGAGGCCGGCGACCGGCTCGCCGCCCGACTCGGCCCGCACGTAGGCACCGAGCTGGGTGGGGCCCGGCGTGTACGACCAGCCGAGCAGCCCGCCGTAGAAGGCGCGGGCGCCGGCCAGGTCGTCGGTCATCAGGCTGACCCAGCACGGTGTGCCCTGGGCCAGCCGGAGTTTCACCGCGGGCATGCGGGCCTCCTCACGGGGCGGACGGCGCACGAGCTGCGCACGTGAGGGTGATGGTTCCACCCTGGCGCGCGCCGAACCCCCGGGCCGCGCGGAAATTCCGGCAAAGACCGCACAAAGAGCGTCGAGTTGGCGGCCCTGCGCGAGAATGACCGCCATGACGACCTATCACGACGGCTCCCCGCTGGTCTCGGTGGCCGGCCTCCAGGAGGCGCTCGCCTCGGATTTCCCGCCCGTCCTGCTCGACGTGCGCTGGCAGCTCGGCGGCCCGCCCGGGATCGAGGACTACACGGCCGGCCACCTGCCCGGCGCCCACTTCGTCGCCCTGGACGCCGACCTCGCCGCACCGGCCGGACCGCCCGGCCGCGGCGGCCGCCACCCGCTGCCCGGCGTCGAGGAGTTGGGCGCCGCGCTGCGCCGTTTCGGAGTCCGTGCCGACCGCCCGGTGGTGGTGTACGACGGCGCCACCTCGCTGGCCGCCGCCCGGGCCTGGTGGCTGCTGCGCTGGGCGGGCCACCCGGACGTGCGGGTGCTCGACGGCGGGTTCGCGGCCTGGCAGGCCGCCGGGCTGCCGGTGACGGCCGAACTGCCGGAGACGGAGGAGGGCGACTTCAAGCCCGTGCCGGGCCACCTGCCGACGGTGGACGGTGACGGCGCGGCGGCCTGGGCCCGGACCGGCCTGCTGCTGGACGCCCGGGCCGGGGAGCGCTACCGCGGCGAGACCGAGCCGATCGACCCGCGGGCCGGTCACATCCCGGGGGCGGTTTCGGCGCCGACCACCGAGAACGTGGGCCCGGACGGGCGGTTCCGGCCGGCCGCGGAACTCGCCGAGCGGTTCCGTGCGCTGGGCGCGGGCGAGCGGGAGACCGCCGTGTACTGCGGTTCGGGTGTGACGGCGGCGCACCAGATCCTCGCGCTGGAGGTGGCGGGCCTGCCGGCCACGCTGTACCCGGGGTCGTGGAGCGAGTGGTCGAGCGACGGGACCCGCCCGGTGGCGGTCACCGACCAGCCGGGCTGAGCGGGTGGCACGCGGCCGGAGGCACGACGGCGGTGGCGCCGCACCGGGGGCACGCCCCTGACGGCACACGGCGGGTGACGCGCGGCCGGTGACACGACGAAGG
>NZ_JAGIYX010000024.1:0-15766 GCF_017813315.1 Kitasatospora sp. RG8 | reverse complement strand
TCACCGACCAGCCGGGCTGAGCGGGTGGCACGCGGCCGGAGGCACGACGGCGGTGGCGCCGCACCGGGGGCACGCCCCTGACGGCACACGGCGGGTGACGCGCGGCCGGTGACACGACGAAGGGGCGGGAGGCCGCGAACGGCCTCCCGCCCCTTCGTCAGCCGAAGGTCGTCACCCGAAGGCGACCGGAACCGGCGGCTACTCCTGCTTCTTGCGCCGACTGCCGAAGACGATCTCGTCCCAGCTCGGCACGGTGGCCCGGCGCCCGGGCCGGACGCCGTCCGCCTCGGCCTGCCGGTCGGTCGTCCCGACCAGTCGCTCGCGGTGCGGGGCGACGGCCCGCGGCATCAGGATGTCCGCGTACGCCGAGCCCGCGCCGACCGCGGGGGCGGCGGCCGCCGGCTCCTCGGTCTCCTCGGCGACCTCGACCGGCACCGGCTCGATCGGCGGCGGCGCGCCCACGGCGAGGTCGCCGCGGAAGGCGGGGACGACGTCGAGCAGGCTGGTCAGCGAGTCGCGCGCGTCCGCGGTGGCCTCGCGGCCCTCGCGGACCTCACGGGCCGACATGATGCGGTCGGCCGAGGGCCGGTCGATCATCGGCCGCGGCGGCCGGTCCTGGGGGAGCCGGGCGATCCGCGGGATGAACGGGAAGACCGACTCCTCCTCGCGCTCGACGTTCTCGCCGATCAGCGCGCGGGCCTCGTCGTCGTTGGGCTGGACCAGGCGCCGGGGCGGGTCGTACGTCCACGACGCACTGCGGCCCTCGCCCTCCGCCCGGTAGGAGAGGATGACCTCCCACGTGCCGTCGTCGCGCCGCCAGGAGTCCCAGCGCTCGGTCTCCTTCTCGGCGCCGCGCAGCGCGAGCCGCTCGGCGACGGCCTCGCCCAGCTGCGGTCCGGTGGACTCGCCGTGCCGGCGGATGGCGGTCTTGCGCGCCCGCTCGGCCATGAAGGCGCGCTCGGCGAGCACCGGCCCCTCGAAGCGGCGGACCCGGTCGACGGAGATGCCGGCGGCCTGCGCGACCTCCTCGGCGGAGGCACCGGCTCGTATCCGCGCCTGGATGTCGCGGGGGCGGAGGTGGCTCTCCACCTCGATCTCGATCTGGCCGAGGCGCGGACGGTCACCCCGGATGGCGGCGCGCAGCCGCTCGTCGATGGGGAGGGTGTACTCCGTGCTGTCGGCAGCCTTGAGCACCAGCCGTGTGCCGTCGTTGCTGACGGCCACAACCCGCAGTTCGGGCACGGTTACCTCCCGGGTGGTGCCTGCCGACGTCACCTGCGTCGCTGCTCCCGTACTGAGTGTGGCCTGCCCGCTCGCGACTGGCCACAACCTTGCTGAGTTCCCCGGCGTGTCGGGCTCACGCCCGGGCTCGCCGCTGTGGCACGGTTGCCTTTTTGCCACGTCACCTGTTGACGTCGCGCCTGGGTGTCCCGGCCGTCCTCGCACGCGGAGTGTTCGCGACGATCCGGGACCGGCGTCGCCGTGCGTGCCTGCGCCGTGGCTCCTTGTCAATCTGCCGGCTGATGGCCAGTCGACAAGTCGACCCAGGGCTCAGGCTTTACGAACAGTACTCCATTCGTGGCATCCAAAGGGGCGGCTCGCCGCTCAAGTCTCCCGCGATTCACGGGAATCTCAAGAGCGCGCACCCCCAATGGCCGACGATCAGCCGGTGCACGGTGATCATCTTCACATATATCTCCCGCGCGGAACCGCATTTTCGTCCCTTGTGTCCTTCTTTGGGCAAGATGGAGTGACTTGTTCGAAGGACAGTCGTACGGACCGAGGGATGTTGATGCCGGAGCAGAAGTCCGCCGAGAAGGCCGCCGGGGAGGGCGACGATGAAGGTCGCAGGCGAATTGATCTGAGTGTCGCTCAGGTCGCGGCCAGTGCGCTCGCCGCCGTGGTGGGGGCGGTGCTCGCCTCCGAACTCGGCGTCTACGGCACGATTCTGGGCGCGGCGGTGGTGAGCGTCGGGGCGACCACCGGCGGCGCGGTGTTCCAGCACGTCTTCCGGCGCACCGGCGAACAGCTGCGCGACGCGGTGGACCGGACCGGCCCCGGGGCGGCGGTGAACGGGCTGCGCGGGGCGCCGTCCGCAGCCCCGGCCCCGGCCGCGCCGGCGGTCTCCTCGGAGTGGAACCGGCCGCAGGTCGTCCGGGCGCGTCGGCGGTGGACGTGGAAGACGTACGCGGCGGTGTCCGGACTGGTGTTCCTCCTGGCGATGACTCCGGTGGTCGCCTTCGAACTGGCCACCGGGCAGCCGGTGTCGGCCACGGTGAAGGGGGAGTCGGGCAGCGGCACCTCGCTGGGCGGCACGGTGGGCCCGAAGCAGTCGGACCGGTCGGACCCGGCGGACCGGCCGGCCGGCGACACCGCGGGCGTCCCGTCGGGCGTCCCGTCAGACGTCCCGTCTCAGAGTGGTGCGAGCCCTTCGGCGGCGGGGAAGGACGGCGGCGCCTCGGCGCCGGCCACCCCGGGCCGGAGTCCGGGTGCCGCGGCCAGCGGTGAGGCCTCCCCGTCGGCCGGCCCGGGCTCCACGCCGTCCGCGGGTCCGTCCGCGGGTCCGTCCGCGGGTCCGTCCGGGGGTTCGTCCGCGGGTCCGTCCGCCGGGGAGTCCGGCGCGGCGGCCCCGACCGGCGGCGCCGCCAGGCCGTCCGGCGGGACCACCCCGCAGCCGCCCGCCCCGGGTGGCGCGCCCGCCGCGGTCTCCCCGCCGGCCGCCGCTGCGGGCCAGTCGGCGAAGGCGGAGTGACGAGGGTGAGTGACGGCGTCGCCCGCCCGGTGTCGTGCGCCGGGCGGGCAACGACGGCCCCTACGCCCCGAGCACCCGGCGCAGGTAGTCGTTGCCGAAGCGGCGCTCCGGGTCGAGTTCGTCCCGCAGCGCCGTGAAGTCGCCGAAGTGGGGGTACAGGTCGGCGAGGTGGCCGGCGTCGCGGGTGTGCAGCTTGCCCCAGTGCGGGCGGCCGCGGTGGGCGGCCATCAGCTTCTCCACCTCGGTGAAGTAGCCCTGCTCGGCGGTGCCCCGGTAGAGGTGGACGGCGATGTACGCGCTGTCCCGGCCGTTGGCGGTGGAGAGCCAGAGGTCGTCGGCGGGGGCGAACCGCACCTCGACCGGGAAGCTGATCCTCCAGTCGGACCGCTCGATCATGGCCCGGAGCTCGCGGAGCACCTCGGTGACCTCCTCGCGGGGCACCGCGTACTCCATCTCCAGGAAGCGGACCTTCCGGGGGCTGGTGAACACCTTGTACGCGGTGTCGGTGTAGCTGCGGTCCGACCAGGCGCGGCTGGCCAGCGAGGCGATGGAGGGCACGGTAGCGGGGAAGCGCCGGCCGACCCGGCAGGCGCCCTCCCAGACGGTGTTGGAGAGGAAGTCGTCCTCCAGCCACTCCTTGAACCGGGGCAGCGGGGCGGCCGGTCCCTGGCTGCGGTTGTTGCGCTTGGTGGAGCAGCGGTCGGTGTGCGGGAACCAGTAGAACTCGAAGTGCTCGTTGACGGCGGTGAGGTCGTCGAGCCGGTCGAGCACCTCGTCGAAGCGCATCGGCTGCTCGTGGGCGGTGAGCAGGAAGGCCGGCTCGACGGCGAAGGTGAGCGCCGTGATCACGCCGAGGGCGCCGAGGCCGAGCCGGGCGCCCTGGAAGAGCCGCGGGTCCTCGGTGGGGGAGCAGCGCCGGACGGAGCCGTCGGCGAGGACGATCTCCAGGGCGCGGATCTGGGCGGCGAGCGAGCCGGAGTCCCGGCCGGTGCCGTGGGTGCCGGTGCTGGTCGCGCCGGCCACGGTCTGGACCTCGATGTCGCCCATGTTGGTGAGCGAGAGCCCGGCGGCGGCGAGCAGCCGGTTGAGCCGGGCCAGCGGCAGTCCGGCCTCGACGGTGACGGTGCCGGCCTCGCGGTCGATCCCGCGGACGGCGGTCAGCGCGTGCGGGCGGACCAGGACGCCGTCGCCGGCCGACGCGATGGAGGTGAAGGAGTGGCCGGAGCCGACGGCCTTGACGGTGCGGCCCTGGTCGGCGGCGCGCAGGATCTCCTTGGCCAGTTCCTCCGCGGTGCCGGGCGTGACCACCTTGGCCGGGTGGGCGCTCTGGTTGCCGGCCCAGTTGGTCCAGCGGGTGCGGGGTGCGGTACTGGCCTGGGGCATGCGGTGCCTCCTGCTCCGTGGCCGAACGGTGTCGGCTCGCTCCGGGGCGGCGCCGCCGCCCTACCCGCGGGTAGGCCCGCGAGTAGGGAGGAGATTAGTCAGTTCACCGTTCGAGGTCTACGGTCTGGCCGGCGGGCTGGGCGGTCTCGGTGGAGGACAGTCCGGCCCTCAGGCGGCGCAGCCCGGCGAGGGCGACGATGACGCCGAACGCCCCGGCGACCAGGGGCACCCAGTAGGCGGCGGCGGCACCGGCGGCGTCGACCACCCAGCCGCCGGCCGCGGAGCCGAAGGCGACGCCGAGGGCGAGCCCGGTGGTGGTCCAGGCCATGCCCTCGGTGAGCTGGGCGGCCGGGACGAGCCGTTCGACCAGGGCCATTGCGGAGATCAGGGTGGGGGAGATGGCGAGGCCGGCGATCAGCAGGGCGGCGCCGACGCCGAGCAGCCCGCCGATGCCCGTCACGGTCGAGGCGACGAGCAGGACGGGGATCATGCTGAGCGCCATCAACAGCACGCCGGCGAAGAAGCGGTCGGCCAGCGAGCCCTTCGGCTTGAGTGCGCCGTAGACCATGCCGGCCAGGCCGGAGCCGAGCGCCCACACGGCGAGGACGGCGCCGGCGAGCCCCTCGTGGTTCTGGGCCTTGGCGAAGGCGACGGTGACGATCTCGACCGAGCCGAAGATCGCACCGGTGGCGATGAAGGTGAGCACCAGGACGATCAGGCCGCCGTTGCGGATGGCGCTGCCGCCGCTGTGGGCGGCGGCCGGGTGGACCGGCGGTTCGGTGCGGCGCTGGGCGGTGAACAGGGCGATGCCGACGGTGAACGCGACGACGGCCGCGAGCACGCCGGATTCGGGGAAGACGTTGGTGGCCAGGTTGACGGCGAGGATCGGGCCGACCATGAAGCAGAACTCGTCGACCACCGCCTCGAAGGAGTACGCGGTGTGCAGCTTGGCCGGCTCGTCCCGGTAGAGGTGGGCCCAGCGGGCGCGGACCATGGCGCCGGCGCTGGGCATCACGCCCATGCCGACGGCGAACAGGAACAGCGTCCAGGACGGTGCTCCGAAGTGCGCGCAGAGCAGCAGTCCGACCGCGGCGGCCACGGTGAGCACGGCGGCGGGGAGGGCGACCCGGCGCTGCCCGTGCCGGTCGATGAGCCAGGAGACCATCGGCCCCAGCACGCCGGCCGCGATCGCCAGCGTGGCCGACACCGCGCCCGCGACCCCGAACGACCCTCTCTGCTCGGAGAGCATGGTCACGATGCCGATGCCGGTCATGGAGATCGGCAGCCGGGCTATGAAGCCGGTGGAGGAGAAGGCCAGACTGCCGGGGGCGGCGAATATCTGGCGGTAGCTGGACAGCACGGGAGCTCCGCGGGGGTAAGGAACGAGGCTGGCCAACACAGCTTACGTACGTTGGCAAACAGTATTTTCCGGACACCCGGTGCAGCCCTGCCGACGGGCTCCGGCCCCTCAATGGCAGGATCGGTCCCATGTCCGACGTGCGCAATCCCTCACCCTCCGGCGCCGCTCCGGTCGCCGCCCGGCCGTACGACGCCCTGCTGCTGCTCTCCTTCGGCGGGCCCGAGGCTCCCGAGGACGTCGTCCCCTTCCTGGAGAACGTCACCCGGGGCCGGGGCATCCCGAAGGAGCGGCTGAAGGAGGTCGGCAAGCACTACTTCATGTTCGGCGGGGTGAGCCCGATCAACGAGCAGAACCGCGAGCTGCTGGCCGCCCTGCGCAAGGACTTCGCCGAGCACGGCCTGGACCTCCCGGTCTACTGGGGGAACCGGAACTGGGCGCCCTACCTGACCGACACCCTGCGCGAGATCGCCACCGACGGGCACCGCCGGATCGCCGTCCTCGCCACCAGCGCCTACGCGGGCTACTCGGGCTGCCGGCAGTACCGGGAGAACCTCGCCGACGCGCTCGCGCGGCTCGCCGAGGAGGGGCTGCCCGCCCTGCGGGTGGACAAGCTGCGCCACTTCTACAACCACCCCGGCTTCGTCGGGCCGATGATCGACGCCACGGCGGCCGCGCTGGAGCGGCTGCCCGAGGAGGTCCGGGCCGGCGCCCGGCTGGCGTTCACCACCCACTCCATCCCGGACACGATGGCCGAGACCTCCGGCGCCCCGGACGACCCGGCCCGCGGCCGGCCCGGCGGCGCCTACGTCGCCCAGCACCTGGACGTGGCCCGGCTGGTCGCCGACGCCGTCGCCGAGCGCACCGGCGTCCAGGACCGGCCCTGGGAGCTGGTCTTCCAGAGCCGCAGCGGCGCCCCGCACATCCCGTGGCTGGAACCCGACATCTGCGACCACCTGGAGGCCCAGCACGCGGACGGCGCCCCGGCCGTGGTGATGGTCCCGATCGGCTTCGTCTCCGACCACATGGAGGTCAAGTACGACCTGGACACCGAGGCGGTGGCCAAGGCCGCCGAGCTCGGCCTGCCGGTCGCCCGGGCCGCCACCGTCGGCGCCGACCCCCGGTTCACCGCGGCCGTCCGCGAGCTCGTCCTGGAGCGTGCCGCCACCGAGCGCGGCGAGGCCCCGGCCCGCTGCGCCACCGGCACGCTCGGGCCCAGCCACGACGTCTGTGCGGTGGCCTGCTGCCCCAACCCGCGCGCCGCGCGCCCGGCCGCCGCCGAGCGCTGACCGCCCCGCCCCGTCCCCCGGAGGATCCCGTGCCCAGCCCCGAACTGCTCGACGAACTGCTCGACGAACTGCTCGACGTCGCCCTCGACGCCGCCCGGCAGGCGGGTGAGCTGCTGCGTGACGGCCGGCCCGCGGACCTCGGCGTGGCGGGCACCAAGAGCAGCCCCGTCGACGTCGTGACCGAGATGGACCTCGCCTCCGAGAAGCTGGTCCTGGAGCTGATCGGCGCCCGCCGCCCGGCGGACGGCTACCTCGGCGAGGAGGGCTCCGAGCGGCCCGGCACCAGCGGCGTCCGCTGGGTCGTCGACCCGCTCGACGGCACCGTCAACTACCTGTACGGCCTGCCCTCGTGGGCCGTCAGCGTGGCCGCCGAGCTGGACGGCGAGGCGGTCGTCGGCGTGGTGTACGCACCCGCGCGGGGCGAGCTGTTCCACGCCGTGCTCGGCGGTGGCGCCCACCTGGACGGCGTGCGGCTCTCCGCCCGCCCGGCCCCGCCGTGGGGGCAGGCGCTGATCGCCACCGGCTTCAACTACGTGCAGCGGGTGCGCGCCAGGCAGGCCGAGGTGCTGCTCGCGCTGATGCCGGAGGTCCGCGACATCCGCCGGGGCGGGGCCGCCGCGGTGGACCTCTGCGACGTCGCGGCCGGCCGCCTGGACGGCTACTACGAGCGCGGGCTCGCCCCTTGGGACCGCGCGGCGGGCTGTCTGATCGCCGCCGAGGCCGGCGCGCTGGTCGGCGGTCGCCCGGGCCACGGCCCGGACGGCGAGCTGACCGTCGCCGCCGCGCCCGGCGTGTACGAGCCGCTCCAGGAACGGCTGGCACGGCTGCGCGCCTGGTCGGACTGACGGGCCCCGGCCCCGGCCGGCCGAGACACCGCCCGGCCGGGGCCGCGGACCGTCCCGCAGGGACGCGGACAAGGAAGAGCCCTGGCATACAGGGGATGCCAGGGCCTGGGTTTCACACGGCCCCCGTAGGGCCGCTGGTGCCGGAGGTCCGGCGTCGGGTCGGGCGGGTCGGGTGGATCAGGCGGCGGTGCGGTGGCGCTCCAGCACCGTGTCCACGCCGTGCTCGGCGGCGAGCCGGCGCAGGTCGTCCAGCTCTGACTGCTCCACCTCGGCCAGGAATTCGTCCCCGGCCTCGATCGCGCGGTGCAGGTCCTGCTCGGCGTTGGCTATGCGCTGCAGGATTCCGGCGGTGAAGGCGTCCATACGGGCCCCCTTACTGTGTCGGACGTGCACGTTCGTGCGTCCCCCGCCCCGGGGTGGTGGTTGGCCAGCGGAAGCGTCCGATCCGGCGGGTCGAGATCTCCGGTCGGGCGCGGAGACGGCCCTCGGCCGCTCCCGGTGACGCCCCAGCCCCAGGGCCGGCGCGGATGAACGCACGGCGGGTGGGTGCGATCGGCCAACAGGCCAGATCGCGGGTGTGAACCTGTCCTCCCCGCCCCCGGACGGGGGAAACCTCAGCGGGCGAGAAAGTTGCCTGTGTCACAGTCCAAACGGAGTGTTCCCGGCACGAACCGCGCTCTCCCCGGTGATCACTGCGCCGGGGTGCCCGTGCCTCCGGGGCAGCTTATCGCTGCTTTACCGCGGGACCAGGCAGGATGGAGGCACCGTCGGAGCCGTGCGTCCGCTTCCGGGGCCGGCCTGGAGAAGGGACAACGACCGTGCGGGTTCTCGTCGTCGAGGACGAGCAGCTGCTCGCCGAGGCCGTCGCAACCGGCCTGCGCCGCGAGGCGATGGCCGTCGACGTGGTGTACGACGGGGAGGCCGCGCTCCAGCGCATCGCGGTCAACGACTACGACGTCGTGGTCCTCGACCGCGACCTCCCGCTGGTCCACGGGGACGACGTCTGCCGCAGCGTGGTCGAGCAGGGTCTGGCCACCCGGGTGATCATGCTGACCGCCTCCGGCGACATCAGCGACCGGGTCGAGGGCCTGGAGATCGGCGCCGACGACTACCTTCCGAAGCCGTTCGCCTTCAGCGAACTCGTCGCCCGCGTAAGGGCGCTGGGCCGCCGGGCGACCGTCCCGCTGCCGCCGGTGCTGGAGCGCGCGGGCATCTCGGTCGACCCCGGCCGCCGCGAGGTGATCCGCGACGGGCGGCCCGTCCAGCTCGCGCCCAAGGAGTTCGCCGTCCTGGAGGTGCTGATGCGGGCCGGCGGCGCCGTCGTCTCCGCCGAACAGCTGCTGGAGAAGGCCTGGGACGAGCACACCGACCCGTTCACCAACGTCGTGCGGGTCACCGTGATGACGCTGCGCCGCAAGCTCGGCGACCCGCCGGTGATCGTCACCGTCCCCGGCTCCGGCTACCGGATCTGACCCCTCCGGCCCCTGCGGCCGGCCCGTCGCCCGCCCGGCCGGCGGACGCTCCGAGAGGAACACCATGACCACCCCGCCCCCCGCCGGCGGGCCCTCCGGCGCGCCCGCCGGCGGCCCGCGGGCCGTGCCGCCCAAGCCCGTGCACCCGCCCCGCGCGCCCCGGCTGCACCACGCGTCGCACGACACCTACGTCCCCGGCGACGGCATGCTCGCCTGGATGCCGTTCCGTCCGACCATCCGGATCCGGCTCACCCTGCTCTACGGCGGGATGTTCCTGATGGCTGGCGTGGTGCTGCTCCTCCTGATGTACTTCTTCATCCGGCAGGCCTTCCAGGGCGCCCTGCTGCCCCCGCTGCGACTCAGTGGCCAGGTCACCACGCCCGACGGGACGGCGATCACCTCCCAGGCGGCGCTGGACCGCTACATCGACGCCTTCCAGACCAACCAGGCCAACCTGGCCCTCAACACCCTGCTGCGCAAGTCCCTCACGGTGCTGGTCTGCCTCGCCGTGATCGCCTTCATCGCCGGGTACGCGATGGCCGGCCGGGTGCTGCGCCCCCTCGGCCGGATCACCCGCACCGCCCGCGAGGTGGCCTCCTCGGACCTGCACCGGCGGATCGAGCTGGACGGCCCGGACGACGAGCTCAAGGAGCTCGCCGACACCTTCGACGACATGCTCGACCGGCTGGACCGCTCCTTCGACTCCCAGCGGCGCTTCGTCGCCAACGCCTCGCACGAGCTGCGCACCCCGCTGGCGATCAACCGCACGCTGCTGGAGGTCCAGCTCTCCGACCCCGGCGTCTCGACCGACCTCCAGCAGCTCGGCAAGACCCTGCTGGCCACCAACGAGCGCAGCGAGCAGCTGGTGGAGGGCCTGCTGCTGCTCGCCCGGAGCGAGAACGAGCTGACCGACCGGCGAGCCGTGGAACTCTCCGAGGTGGCCGGCCGCGCCGTGGAGCAGACCCGCTCCGAGGCCGAACGGCGCGAGGTCGAGGTACGCGCCACGCTCACCCCGGCCATGGTCGGCGGCAACGGCGTCCTGCTGGAGCGGATCGCGCTCAACCTGCTGCAGAACGCGGTGCGCTACAACACCCCCGGCGGCTGGGTCGAGATCACCACCTCCGTGGTGCCCGGCAACGCGGGCGAGCTGGTGGTCTCGAACACCGGCCCGGTCGTGCCCGGCTACGAGCTGGAGCACATCTTCGAGCCGTTCCGCCGGGTCAAGGGCGCCGACCGCACCCGCAGCGACAAGGGGGTCGGACTCGGCCTCTCCATCGTCCGCTCGGTGGTCCGGGCGCACGGAGGCACCATCGAGGCCACCCCGCGCTCCGGTGGCGGCCTCACCATGCGGGTGCGCATCCCGGGGCCCTGACCACCCTCCCAGGCCCCTCCTGGGCCCGTTACGCCGTCCGGGGGCCCGCGCTCCGTGCGCCGACCATTGCCAGCCGCCCCCGTCAGGCCTGTCAGAACGACATCAGGCCTGGCGGGGGCGGCTTGTCATTTCTGGACCGAGCAACCTACGGTGTCGTAACCTACGGAAGCGTAAGTGCATCCCGACCGTCGTCCCGACGCGCCCGCCCAACGCGCCAGTCCCGCGCGTGCCCCCCTCAGGAGCAAGACCGTGACCATCGCCCCCGTGCAGCGCACCGCCTCCCTCGGTTCGAGCGCCTGGACCGACGCGCGGCTGATCATGGCCCTCGAAGAGGTCGTGGAGAAGGAGCTCAACCGCCACCTGAAGGTGGCCAAGGACTGGATGCCCCACGAGTTCATCCCGTGGAGCCAGGGCCGCGACTTCGACGGCGTGCTGGGCGGCGAGGCCTGGTCGGTGGAGCAGTCCCAGGTGACCCCGCTCGGCCGGGTCTCGCTGGTCGTCAACCTGCTGACCGAGGACAACCTCCCCAGCTACCACCACGAGATCGCCACCATGTTCGGCCGCGAGGGCGCCTGGGGCACCTGGGTGCACCGCTGGACGGCCGAGGAGGGCCGGCACGGCATAGCCATTCGCGACTTCCTGCTCGCCACCCGGGCCGTCGACCCGAACGAGCTGGAGCGGGCGCGGATGAGCCACATGTCGGAGGGCTTCGAGTCCGACAACTCGCACAGCATGCTGCACTCGGTCGCGTACGTGGCCTTCCAGGAGCTCGCCACCCGGATCTCGCACCGCAACACCGGCCACCACGCCGGCGACCCGCTCTGCGACCAGCTGCTGGCGAAGATCGCCAACGACGAGAACCTGCACATGGTCTTCTACCGGAACCTGCTGAAGGCCGCCCTGGAGATCGCGCCCGACCAGGCCATGCGGGCCATCGCCGACGTGGTCACCGACTTCCGGATGCCCGGCCACGGCATCCCCGGCTTCGAGCGGGCCGCCGCCCAGATCGCCATCGGCGGCGTCTACAACCTGCGGATCCACCACGACGACGTGTTGCAGCCGGTGCTGCGCCACCTCCGGGTGATGGAGATCGACGGCCTCGGCCCGGAGGGCCAGCAGGCCCAGGACGAGCTCGGCGTGTTCCTCGGCGGCCTGGACGCGCAGGCGACCCGGTTCGACGAGCGGCAGGCCGCGCTGCTGGCCCGCCGGGCCGCGCGGATGGCCGCCCAGTAGTCGACCGGCCGCCCAGTGGCCCGACGGCCGCTCGGACGGGGCCGGACGCCGGGAGGGGCCGGACACGAACCGCAGGGCACGGCGGCCGTGGATCCGGCCGCTCCGCTTGGGTGGGTTTTCCGTGTTTTGCCCCGGAAGATTCGGAACGTGAGCAAGCTCACACCGTGTCGCTGCGCGGGTCGGGCCGACCCCGGAGCGTGATCATGGTGAACGGCGGCCCGGTCGCCGTCCGTGAGGGAATCGGCGGCTCGATCCGTCCCGGTGGATTGGCGAGCGTCCCTGGTGGGCAGGGGAGTGGGCGGATGGGCAGGCGGCCGATGGTCACTGTCCGTGTCCGACGGGCGGTCCCGGAAGCGGGTCGGTGATGGCCCAGCGTGAGGCCTCCCGCGTGCGAGCGGATCACCCCAACGGACCCCTGGCTGAGTGTCGATTGAGTAACAGGGCTTGAAGTAAGGCAAAATCTCCGCCTCGGGTCGGGCACAAGACCGACCCCCCATGCGTTACGTGCGCTGGAGATACCGCACACACCGCACAAACCCGGAGGGGGAGAGCGAAAAAATGGCAACGGACTACGACACCCCACGCAAGACCGATGACGACCTCAACGAGGACAGCATCGAGGAACTGAAGGCTCGGCGGAACGAGAAGACCGGCAGCTCGGTCGACGTCGACGAGTTCGAGGCGGCCGAGGGCCTGGAGCTTCCCGGCGCCGACCTCTCGAACGAGGAGCTTTCCGTCCGGGTGCTGCCGCGCCAGGCCGACGAGTTCACCTGCATGAGCTGCTTCCTGGTGCACCACCGCAGCCAGCTGTACAGCGAGAAGAACGGCAACCCGATCTGCCGGGACTGCGGCGCCTGAGTACGAGGGCGGCCATGGTCCGGGACTCGCAGCCAGCGAGACCGGTACACCGCCCCTTCCGGCCCCGGGCAGCGGGGCCGGACGGCAGTTCCGGCGGCCGTCGAAGCGGACGCACCGGCAGTACGGAGTCAGGTGGCACCAGCGCAACACCGTGCACAACGCAGTACCTAGCACCGCGTGGTGCCGCACTTCGGGCGGCACCACGTGCAGCACGTGCAGTACGTCGTGCCGCACCCCGTGGGGCACCACGTGCAGTACGGAGACAACAGGGACGGTCCCGCGTCAGCGGAACCGTCCCTCTCCGTTTCCCGGGGACGCCCGGGCGCGTTCGGCCGTGTCCGTCAGGCGCGGGCCCCGCGGCGCGCCTCTTCCAGCGCCTCGGCCAGCTTCATCGGCGAGCGGGTCGACAGGTAGAGGTACGGCGTCGGGTCGGCCGGGTCGGTGACCTCGACGCGCAGCGCGGTCGGCACGTAGCTGCGCAGCAGCATGAAGGCCCGCGGGTCCGACTTGGTCCCGCGCCAGGCCACCGCCTCCGCCGGGCTGAGCGGGTGCGCGGTGCCGAGGGCGCCGACCGGGATCCGGGCCGGGCCCGCGACCAGCGACCCCTGCACCACGCGGATCCGGGCCGAGCCGTAGCTGCTGATCGCGGCCGCGCCGGCGGCGACGCCGACCACCAGCCCGACCAGCGCGCCCACCGCGCTGAGACGCAGCAGGATCATCGCGAGCGTGAGCCCGATCGCGACCGGGAGCAACCACCAGGAGCGCGGCACGGTGAGGCGTTCGTCGTACATGCCCCCATTGTGGTCGTCGTGACGGCCGGTCCGGGAAGGCACCCCCGCTCCCCGCTCGGCTACTGGTGGGTAGGGTTGGGCGCCGTGACCGGTTCCATCGCCCCCGCCTCCCCGTCCGCACAGTCGGCGCCGAGTACGCCGCTGTCGCCGACCACCTCCCCGAGCATCCCGTCGGGCACCGCGCCGAGCCCTTCGCCGAGCCCTTCGCCGGCGGCCACCGTGCCGTCGTCGCCGACCACGCCGCCGCCGGAGGCCGTGCTGCCCCCGCGCGCCCCGGAGGCCCCGGCCCCGGGCACCCGGCTCGGCTCGCACTACGAGCACTGCTTCGGCTGCGGACCGCAGCACCCCGGCGGCCTGCGGATCGACGCGGTGGCCGGCGAGGGCCTCGACGTCACCGCCGAGTTCGCCGTCCGCTCGTACCACCAGGGCGGCCCCGGCCTGGCCCACGGCGGCCTGCTGGCCACGGCGATGGACGAGACGCTCGGAACACTGAACTGGCTGCTGCACGCGCCCGCCGTCACCGGCCGGCTGGAGACGGACTTCCTCTGCCCCGTGCCGGTCGACTCGGTGCTGCACCTTCGCGCCTGGGTCACCGGCGTGCACGGCCGCAAGATCTACAGCGCCGCGGAGGCACGGATCGGCGGCCCGGACGGGCCGGTCGCGGTGCGTGCACAGGCGCTCTTCATCCAGGTGAAGCTGGAACACTTCACCAGGAACGGTCGTCCCGAGGACATCGAGAAGGTCCTCGACGACCCTGATCTGATGAAGCGCGCCCGAGCCTTTGAGGTGAACCCTTGAGCAGCACCCCCCGTCCGCCCGTGGACGTTCTGATCAGGCGAATCGACGCCGAGCTGCCGCTGCCCGCGTACGCGCAGCCCGGCGACGCCGGTGCCGATCTGCGGACCACCGTCGACGCCGAGCTGGCCCCCGGCGAGCGGGCCGTGCTGCCCACCGGCATCGCCATCGCCCTGCCCGACGGCCACGCGGCCTTCGTCCACCCGCGGTCCGGGCTCGCAGCTCGTTGCGGAGTTGCTCTGGTGAACGCCCCAGGGACGGTCGATGCCGGGTACCGTGGAGAGATCAAGGTGATCGTCGTCAACTTGGACCCGCGCGAGTCCGTCAGCTTCCGCCGAGGTGACCGGATCGCCCAGCTGGTCATCCAGCAGGTCGAGAAGGCCCGCTTCCACGAGGTGGCCGAACTGCCCGGGTCGGCTCGGGCCGAGGGTGGGTTCGGGTCGACCGGCGGCCACGCCGCGGTCTAGGCTGCCCGCGGCCTCGCAGGAAGCCGAGCAGGTATTCGCATCGGTCTTGGACCGGGAAGGACAGTGACCGTGTTCCGTCGTCGCCAGAAGAGCGAGGACGCTGTCGAGCAGCTCGCCGACGACGCCATCAGCGCCGACGAGACGGCCGATGACGTCGAAGGTTCCGCCGAGAGCGAGAACGTGACCGACCTGGACCCGGCGGACCGGGTCGGGCTGCCGCCGGCCCCGCGTCCGGACGGTCCGTGGGACTACTCCGAGCTGGAGAATCCGGAGGAGGGCCGAGTAGACCTCGGGGGTCTGCTGGTTCCCGGTGTCGAGGGTATGGAGCTGCGCGTCGAGGTGGCCGGCGAGTCGATCGTGGCCGCGACGCTGGTCCTCGGCAACAGCGCCATCCAGCTCCAGGCCTTCGCGGCCCCCAAGTCGGAGGGCATCTGGGGCGAGGTCCGCGAGGAGATCGCCAACGGCATCACCTCGCAGGGCGGCATCGTCGACGAGGAGGAGGGCCCGCTCGGCTGGCACCTCCGCGCCCAGGTCCCCGTGCAGCTGCCGGACGGCACGCAGGGCGTCCAGCTGGTGCGCTTCGTCGGCTGCGACGGGCCCCGCTGGTTCCTCCGCGGCGTGATCTCGGGCCAGGCCGCCGTGCAGCCCGAGATGGCCGGGATCCTGGAGCAGGTCTTCCAGCAGACGGTCGTCGTCCGCGGCGAGAGCCCGATGGCGCCCCGCGACCCGATCGTGCTGAAGCTTCCCGAGGACGCGCAGATGGTCGCCGACGGTGGCGGCGCGGCTGCGGCCGGCGGCGAGGGCGAGAACCGCTTCGGCGGCGCCGCGCTCGACCCGTTCGCCCGCGGCCCGGAGATCACCGAGGTCCGCTGAGCAGGCCGACAGCTTCCCTGATCGCCCCCGCCCGGATGCCCGGGCGGGGGCGATTTGCATGTGGCGGGCCGGTCCCCGTACAGTTCCGGAGTCGCACCGAGAGGGGCGGCGGAAAGCGAATCCGACGAATGAAACTCCGGAAAACGGAGCGGAAAACATCTGATAAGCTTCAAACACGAAAGAACGAAGCGCCCGGAGGGCCCGCTGGAAGGCGGTCCGAAGGAAGTGTCCGTTCCTTGAGAACTCAACAGCGTGCCAAAAGTCAACGCCAGATATGTT
>NZ_JAGIYX010000023.1:0-160383 GCF_017813315.1 Kitasatospora sp. RG8 | reverse complement strand
CCAGGCCGCACTCGCCGTCCTCCTCTCCCGCCTCGGCGCCGGAGACGACCTCCCCATCGGCACCCCCGTCGCCGGCCGCACCGACCAAGCCCTCGACGACCTCGTCGGGTTCTTCGTCAACACCCTCGTCCTGCGCACCGACGTCTCCGGCAACCCCACCTTCGCCGACGTCCTGAACCGGGTCCGCGAACGCGCCCTGGACGCCTACGCCCACCAGGACGTGCCCTTCGAACGCCTCGTCGAAGAACTCGCCCCCGCCCGCTCCATGGCCCGCCACCCCCTCTTCCAGGTCATGCTCGCCCTCCAGAACAACACCGACCCGGACCTCGAACTCCCGGGCCTGCGGACGAGCGTGCTGCCCGGCCCGCAGCCCCCGGCCAAGTTCGACCTCGCCCTCACCCTCCGCGAGACCTTCGCCGAGCCCTTCCCCGAGACCTTCGCCGAGCCCCTCGACGGAGCCGTCGCCGAGCCCCTCGGCAGGGCGCTCGACAGCCACGCCCGCCCGCACGGCATCAACGGTCAACTCGGCTACGCGATCGACCTGTTCGACCACGACACCGCCGAGGCCATCGCCGAACGCTTCGTCCGGGTCCTCGACGCGGTCACCACCCACCCCTCCCACCCCGTCGGCCAGGTCCAGATCCTCTCGGCCGCAGAACGCGAACGCGTCCTCGTCGAGTGGAACGACACCGCCCGCCCGATCGCCGGGGCGACGCTGCCGGAGCTGCTGAGCGCGCAGGCCGAAAGCACCCCGGACGCCGTTGCGCTGGTCTTCGAAGGAACCCGCCTCACCTACGCCGAACTCGACGCCCGGGCCAACCAACTCGCCCACCTGCTCACCGAGCAGGGCGTCGGCCCGGAGTCCCGCGTCGCGGTGTTCATGGAGCGCTCCACCGACATGGTCCTCGCCCTGCTCGCCGCCGTGAAGGCCGGCGCCGCCTACGTCCCCGTCGACCCGCAGTACCCCGCCGAACGCATCACCCAGATGCTCCGCGACTCGGCCCCGCAGTGCGTGCTCACCCACACCCCCACCAGCCACCTCCTCCCCGAAACCGAGAACCTCCCCCGCCTCGTCCTGGACGACCCCGGCACGCAGGCACTGCTCACGGACCGCCCCGGACACGCCCCCCAGCCCGGCCTGCTGCCCGAACACCCCGCCTACGTCATCTACACCTCCGGCTCCACCGGAACCCCCAAGGGCGTGGCCCTCTCGCACCGCAGCATCGCCAACCAGCTCGTCTATCTGCAGTCCGAGTACGGGGTCGGCCCGGCCGACCGGGTGATCCAGAAGACGCCGTACGGCTTCGACGTCTCGGTCTGGGAGTTCTTCGGTCCGCTGACCTGCGGCGCCACCCTGGTCGTGGCCAAGCCGGACGGGCACCGCGACCCGGCCTACCTGGCCGAGCTGATCAACGCCGAGCAGATCACCGTCGCGAGCTTCATTCCGTCGATGCTCCAGGTGTTCCTCCAGGAGCCCGCCGCCGCGTCCTGCACCAGTCTGACGACCGTGTTCAGTGGCGGGGAGGCGCTCACGGCGCAGCTGTGCGAGCAGTTCTCCGCTCTGCTCGGCGCGGGCCTGTACAACCTCTACGGGCCCACCGAGGCCGCGATCGACGTCACCGCCTGGCCCCACACGAGGGAGACCGCGTACACCGGGCCGAGCGCACCGATCGGACGCCCCGTCTGGAACACCCGCGTCCACGTCCTCGACGCCTCCCTCCAGCCCGTCGCGCCGGGTGTGGCCGGTGAGCTCTACCTCGCCGGCGTCCAGCTCGCCCGCGGCTACCTCAACCGGCCGAGTCTGACGGCGGAACGCTTCGTCGCCTGCCCCTTCGGCGAGCCCGGTGAGCGGATGTACCGCACCGGCGACCTGGCCCGGTGGCGGGCGGACGGGAACCTGGAGTTCGTCGAGCGGGCGGACGACCAGGTCAAGATCCGCGGCTTCCGCATCGAGCTCGGCGAGATCGAGGCGGTCATCGCCGGCCACGACGCCGTCGCCCACGCCGCCGCGGTCGTCCGCGAGGACGCCCCCGGCGACAGGCGGATCGTCGCCTACGTCGTCCCGGCCGCCGGCCACGACGGCGCCGCCGAACTGGCTTCGGCCGTGCGTGCCTTCACGTCCGGGCACCTGCCCGAGTACATGGTCCCCGCAGCGGTCGTCGTCCTCGACGCCCTCCCGCTGACCGTGAACGGCAAGCTCGACCGGCGGGCTCTGCCCGCCCCGGTCTACGCCGCCGCCTCCACCGGGCGCGGACCGTCCACGGCCCAGGAGGAGCTGCTCTGCGCGGCCTTCGCCGACATCCTCGGCCTGGACCGGGTCGGGGTGGACGACAACTTCTTCGACCTCGGCGGGCACTCCCTCCTGGCCACCCGCCTGGTCGCGCGCATCCGCGCGCAACTCGGCGTCGAACTCACCATCCGCACCCTCTTCGAGGCTCCGACCGTCGCCACCCTCACGGGCAAGCTCGACCCCCGGAAGGGGACGAGGCCTGCACTGCGGCCGATGCGCAGGTAGCAGGAGAGAACCGAGTCACCACCGAGCGGCCCGGGGCCGGGGCCGGAGCCGATGTCGGGCTCCGCCTCCCGCCCCGGCCCCGGCCTCGCACCCGGACTCGGCCGTGCAGGACATCGTTCGAAATGAAAGGAACGTCGCGTGGATCCTGGTGATCCCTATCTGATCGCGTGTACCGGCTGTGACTGGCGCAGTGCCGACGACGGGCTGCGCATGAGCTGCCCGCGGTGCGGGGACGGCTCCCTGCTGCGTACGGAGTACGCGACGTCGTCGTTCACCGTCGCCCCGGAGGCGTCCGGCGTCTTCCGCTACCGCTCCTGGCTCCCGGTCCGCCGCGAGATCGAGGGTTCCAGCCGCCCGGCGGTGTACCGCAGCGAAGGCCTCGGCAGGGAGCTGGGGCTGACGGACCTCTGGGTGTCCTTCAGCGGCTACTGGCCCGAACGGGGCTGCCGGATGGTGTCGGGCTCCTTCAAGGAGCTCGAGGCGTACACGGTGCTCGGCCGCACCCCGCAGCAGGCGGGCGTGATGGTGGTCGCGTCGGCGGGCAACACCGCTGCCGCCTTCGCCGCCGCGCACGGCCCGGGCGTCCCGCGCCTGCTCGTCGTCCCGGACCGGGCCGCGCCCGTCGTGGCCGCGGCCGGTGGCTGCTCCGCGGACGTGCGGGTGGTGGCGCTCCGGGGCGCGACGTACAACGACGTGATCGACTTCAGCCGGAAGCTCGTCGCCTCGACCCCCGGGTTCTTCCCCGAGGGCGGCGTCCGCAACGTCGCCCGCCGCGACGGCCTGGGTGTCATCGCCCTGACCGCCTTCGAGGAGATGGGCACCCTCCCGGAGTTCTACGTCCAGGCGGTGGGAAGCGGCGCAGGGGCGATCGCCACGTACGAGGCCTCCGAGCGGATCCTGGCGTCCGGAGCCGCCGCCGGCCAGTCGGTTCCGCGGATGCTCCTGTGCCAGAACGCGGACTTCGCACCGCTCGGCCGGGCCTGGAGGGGCGAGCCGGGGCCGGCCGACGGCGGCGCGCAGGCCGATCCCTACGCGCCGGAGCTGGCCAACTCGACGCCTCCGTACGACGTGCACGGCGGGGTGCGGGACATCCTGCGGGCCACCGCGGGCGACGTCCTGGTGGCCGACCGCGCGGCGGCGCAGTCCGCACGCGCGATGTTCGAGGAGTTGGAGGGCATCGACATCGAGCCGGCCGCGGCGGTGGCCGTGGCGGCGCTGCGTGACGCCGTCCGGTCCGGGCGGCTGCCGCGCGACGCGAGGTGCCTGCTCAACGTGACCGGTGGCGGGCGCCGCAGGCTGCACGCCACGACCACCGCCGGCGGGGCCCCCGAGGCCGGCGCGACCCCGGAGTCCGCGGGGATCCGGTCGGTCGGCCCGACGGCCTCCCCGGACGAGGTCGCGGCCGCGGTGCTGGACTCCTTCGCGTCCGGCCGGTGGCCGCTCACTCCCACGCCGGTGGGGTGCTGAGTGCGCCCTCACCCACTGGACGGGTCCGGCCCGCGACCGCTCCCGTCGGCGGGGGCCGGGGCACCGGCCGACGCCGCCCCCCACCTGCCGTCAGAAAGGAGGCAGGAGCGATGAGCTACCGGCCCACGGAGCACACGACGACCCTGCGACTCGACCTCGGGACCCTCCACGACTCCCTGAGCTCACCGGTGAGCGCGTCGATGAACTTCCTCAACGAGGTGGCACAGGACTACCCGGACGCGGTCTCCTTCGCCGCCGGCCGCCCCTTCGAGGGCTACTTCGACGTCGACGACATCCACCGGTACATCAACGCCTACCGCCGGCACCTGACCGAGCGGTTCGGCGGGGACGAGGCGAAGGTCCGGCGGACCCTCCTGCAGTACGGGCGGACCAAGGGCATCATCCACGAACTGATCGCGACCCACCTGGAGGTCGACGAGGGGTTCGTCGTCGACCCGGAGTCCGTGGTGGTCACCGTGGGCTGCCAGGAGGCGCTGTACCTGACGTTGCGGGCCCTGCGCTCCGGCCCGCAGGACGCGCTCGTGGCGGTGACCCCCAGCTACGTCGGGGTGCACGGGGCGGCGCAGCTCGTGGACATGCCGCTGCTTCCGGTCGCGGAGTCCGCCGCGGGGATCGACCTGGACGACCTGGCCGCCGTGGTCCGCCGGGCCCGCGGGTCGGGCCTGCGCCCGCGCGCCCTGTACCTCGTGCCCGACTTCGCCAACCCCACCGGGGTGCGGATGAGCCGGGAGGACCGCCTGCGGACCCTGGAGGCGGCGTCGGAGCTCGGCCTCCTGGTGCTGGAGGACAACCCCTACGGCCTGTTCGGCGCCCCGGCCGGGCCGCCGACGATGAAGGCCCTCGACACCGAGGGGCGCGTGGTCTACCTGGGCTCGTTCGCCAAGACCGGGCTGCCCGGTGCCCGGGTGGGCTACGCGGTCGCCGACCAGCGCGTCACCGGGCCGGACGGCGGGGCCGGGTTGCTGGCCGACCAGCTCGCGAAGATCAAGAGCATGACGACGGTGAACACCTCGCCGATCGCCCAGGCGGTCATCGGCGGGAAGCTGCTCGAACACGGCCACAGCCTGCGGGCGGCCAACGAGCGCGAGCGGGAGACGTACCTGGGGAACCTGCGGCTGATGCAGGAGGGCCTGGCCGCCCGCTTCGGCGCCGGGCAGGTGCCGGGCGTGGCCTGGAACTCCCCCGGGGGCGGCTTCTTCCTGCTCCTGAACGTCCCCTTCGCCACCAGCGACGAGCTGCTGGAGCGGAGCGCCCGCGAGCACCACGTGCTGTGGACGCCGTTGCACCACTTCTACGCCGACTCCGAGCCCCGCAGCGTGATGCGCCTGTCCTTCAGCCACCTGCTGCCCGAGGAGATCGACGAGGGGTTGGACAGGCTCGCCGGCTTCGTGCGCAAGCAGGCGCAGGGCACGGCCTGACCCGGCCGGAAGCCTGACCGGGGCGGCGGCCACCGCACCGGCCGCCGTCACCCGCGCCCCCGGTCCCACGCCCCGCGATCCCCCGCCCCCGATCTCTCGACGAATTCCCTGACGAATTCCCCGACGATCGTCCATTCACCTTCCGGAGGACAGACCAGTGACGAACCCGTTCGAGAACGACGCCGACCCGTACCTCGTGCTGCGCAACGCCGAGGGGCAGCACTCGCTCTGGCCCGCCTCGATCTCCGCCCCCGAGGGCTGGGAGACCGTCTTCGGGCAGGCCGGCCGCCGGGAGTGCCTGGAGTACGTGGAGCAGGCCTGGACCGACATGCGCCCGAAGAGCCTGGTCGACGCCGTGAACAACAGCTGACCGGCGCCGCCCCCGCGCCGCCGCGGCCGGTCCGCCGGCCCGGGTGCGGGGCGGCGGCGCCCGACGTTTCCACGGGTTCCCCGCGCCGGCCGTCCGGCCGCAGCGGCGGGACCCGCCACGCACCTGAGGAGAGAGTCACGTGAATACGTCCGCAGTCTACGGCGACCTGGGTATCGAGTACGTCGAACTATGCGTGGAGGACCTCGACCGGAGCGTGGCCGCCTGGGTCGAGCGCTACGCCTTCCAGGTCGTCGCCCGCGGCGCCTCCCCCGGTGCGGGTTGCCGGAGTGCCGCCCTGGTCCAGGGCGGCATCACGCTCGTCCTCACCGAGAGCGGGTCGGCGGACCACCCCATCGGCGCGTACACACGGCGCCACGGCGAGGGGGTGGCCGACATCGCGCTGCGCGTGCCCGACGTGACCGCGGCCTACGCCGAGGCCGTCCGGCGCGGGGCGCGGTCCGTCACCCCTCCGGGACCGGACGGGACCGCCGCCACCATCGGCGGCTTCGGCGACGTCGTGCACACCCTGGTCCGTGACGACGGCCCCGCGCGGCCGCGGCTGCCCTGGGGGCTCGTCGCCGATCCGGCCGCGCTCGCCGCCGCGCGCGAGGTCGTGCCGCCCGTCGGGCTGCGGGAGATCGACCACTTCGCCGTCTGCGTCAACGCCGGGGAGCTGGCTTCGACCGTGGAGTACTACTGCGGCGTGCTGGGCTTCGAGGACGTCTTCGAGGAGCGCATCGTCGTCGGCGCCCAGGCGATGAACTCCAAGGTGGCCCGCAGCGGTTCGGGGACGGTGACGTTCACCGTCATCGAGCCCGACGTCACCGCCCGGCCCGGCCAGATCGACGAGTTCCTCGCCCGTCACGAGGGTTCCGGGGTCCAGCACATCGCGTTCTCGGTGGACGACGCCGTGCGGTCCGTCCGTTCCCTGGCGGAGCGCGGGGTGGAGTTCCTGACCACGCCCGGCTCCTACTACGACCTCCTCGCCGATCGCGTGACTCCCAAGAACCACCTGATCGAGGAGCTGCGCAGCTGGAACCTGCTCGTGGACGAGGACCACGGCGGCCAGCTCTTCCAGATCTTCACCCGGTCCTCCCACGCGCGCCACACCCTCTTCTTCGAGGTCATCGAGCGCATCGGCGCGGAGACCTTCGGGAGCGCCAACATCAAGGCGCTGTACGAGGCCGTCGAGCTGGAACGCACCCGCCAGGGCGGTGGCGCGCGGTGAGCACGATCCTTCCGCACCCGCCGTCCCCCGGTCCGGGCCGCGGGCCGGCCGGGCCCGCCCCGGCGCCCGGCGGGCCCCTCTGCCTGCGGGACATCGAGCGCGCCGCGGCCGCGGTCCTGCCACCGGACGTCTGGGACTTCGTCATGGGCGGCAGCGGCACGGAGTCGTCCGTGCAGGCCAACCTCGCGGCCTTCGAGCAGCTCTACGTGGTGCCGCGCGTGCTGCGGGACGTCTCCGGCTGCTCGACGGCGTCGCCCCTGCTGGGCCGCGCGGCGTCCGCTCCGCTGGCCGTCGCGCCCATGGCCTACCACCGGCTCGTCCACCCGGACGGCGAGCTGGCGGTGGCCCGGGCCGCCCGGGAAGCCGGAGTGCCCTTCGTCACCGGGACGCTGAGCAGCCATCCGCTGGAGGAGATCGCCGCGCAGGGCGCCCGGCTCTGGCTCCAGCTCTACTGGCTGAAGGACGAGGCCCGCCTGTTCGACCTCGTCGCGCGGGCCGAGGAGGCGGGCTGCGAGGCGCTGATGCTGACCGTGGACCTGCCGTGGATGGGGCGCCGTCTGCGCGACGTCCGCAACGGGTTCGTCCTTCCCCAGGACGTCCGGGCCGCCCACCTCGGCGACGGCGCCGCGTCCCTGGCGCACGACCACCAGGCCCGGTCCTCGGCGGTGGCGGAGCACACCAGGACCGCCATGACGGCGGCGCTCTCCTGGGAGCACGTGGAACGGCTCCGCAGCCGCACCGGCCTCCGGCTGGTCCTGAAGGGCGTCCTCGACCCGCGCGACGCCCGGCAGGCGGCGGAGCACGGTGTGGACGCGGTCGTCGTCTCCAACCACGGGGGGCGTCAACTCGACGGCGCCGTACCGCCGATGGCCGTTCTCGGCGAGGTCCGGGACGCGGTGGACGGGCGCTGCGAGGTCCTGCTGGACGGCGGGGTGCGGACCGGCACCGACATCCTGAAGGCCCTCGCGCTCGGCGCCTCCGGGGTGCTCGTCGGCCGCCCGGTGTTCTGGGGGCTCGCCACGGAGGGCCAGGCCGGGGTCGGCAGTGTCCTGCGCCTGCTGACCGAGGAGCTGCGGGACGCGCTCGGGCTGGCCGGCTGCGACTCGGTCACCGCCGCGCGGTCCCTGCGCGTGCTCACCCCCACGCCGTTCCGGGACGTCTCCGCACCCGCCGCGGGGTGAACACCGGCCCGGGCGCCCGACCGCCCGCGCCGAGCGTGTTCCGGGTGGCCGGCAACCACCCGGAACACGGTCGGCGCGGGCGCGGCGCCGGGGTCACCTGGCGAGTTGGGCCGGATCGTCCAGCCGGGTCAGCTTCCGCGGGTTCCGCACCACGTAGATCCGCGTGACCCGCCCGGCCTCCACCACGAGGCTCACCGCGGACGGCTCGCCGTCGAACTCGATCCGGCCCGCGGGCGCGCCGTTGAGCCAGACCGCCGCCGCACTGAACCGGGCGACCACCTCGTTCGCGCGCGCGAGCAGCGCCGCCACGACCCCGGCCCCGTGGACGGGGGCCAGGGCGGCGGCGACCAGCCCGCCCCCGTCGGCGATCATCACCACGTCCGGCGCCAGGACCTCCATCAGCTCCTGCAATCGCCCGGTGCGCAGCGCGGCCAGGAACCGCTCCACCACGGCCTGCTGCTCCGCCCTGCTCACCGGCGTCCGAGGCCGCCGGGCCGCTACGTGCTCACGGGAGCGCCGTGCGATCTGCCGCACCGCGGCCGCGGACTTCCCGACGGCCTCGGCGATCTCGCCGTACGGGAGCTCGAAGACCTCGCGGAGCACGAACACCGCCCGCTCGGCCGGCCCGAGCGTCTCCAGCACGGTCAGCATCGCCATCGAGACGCTCTCCGCGAGTTCGACGTCCTCGGCGACGTCGGGGCTGGTCAGCAGAGGTTCCGGCAGCCACTCGCCGACGTAGTCCTCGCGGCTGCGCGAGAGTGTCCGCAGACGGTTGAGCGCCTGCCGGGTGACGATCCGGACGAGGTACGCCCGCGGGTCCTGCACCTGCGACCGGTCGGCGCCGGCCCACCGCAGCCAGGACTCCTGGAGCACGTCCTCCGCGTCGGCCGCCGACCCGAGCATCTCGTAGGCGACGGTGAACAGCAGACTGCGGTGGGCGACGAACGGGTCCCCGGTCATGCCGTCGGCGCCACGCGGGCCTGCTCGGGGCGCCCGGCCAGCGGGATCGCGCACGCGTCGGAGTAGCCCTGCGACGTGATCCCGTGCGCCCTGTTGATCCTGGCCGCCAGGTTGGCGAAGCCGATGAACGCGGTGAGCTCGACCAGCGCGGCCGGGCCGAGCCGGCCGAGCAGGCTCGCCGACAGCTCGTCGGTGACGGTGGGCGGCGTGTTCGTCATGGCCTCGGCGTACTCCAGCACCTCCCGCTCCAGCGGGGTGAACACCTCCGACTCCCGCCAGCGCGGCACCTGACTCGCCTTGGCGAGGTCCAGGTTCCGGTTCTGCGCCACGAAGTAGTTGACGTCGAGGCACCAGCCGCAGCCGATCCGTGCCGCGACGGCCATGTGCGCGAAGGTCTTGAGGCCCTCGTCCGCCGCGTTCCAGGCGCCCATCGCGGCCGAGAACTCCAGGTTGGACGTGGCGACCGCGGGGTTGTTGAAGGCCACTTCAAGGGGCTCCGGGACGGCGCCGAACTGCTGGGCCAGGTTCTCCCTGAGCTCGGCGGGGAGTTCGGCCTTCGGGATGCGCGGTGTCATGGTGTTCTCCTGTCGGGTCGGCGGCCGGCCCGTCGGCCGACGGGCCGGTTGGCCTGTGCGACATGAAGACACCGCCGGGCCCGCGCTTGTGACAACCACCGGACGGCGGCCGTCACCGGTCGCCGCCGACCGCCCGCGGGCCGGGCCCGGCGGGGTTCAGGAGGCCAGCAGGGCCTCCGCGATGCCGCGGGCCCGCCAGGCGGAGTCCGGGGTGCCCTCGCGCAGCGCGGTGACGATGGCGCCGTCCATCAGGAGGGCGAACTGCTTGGCCCGGACCTCCGGCTGGGGGACGTCGGCGTCGCGCATGAGCTGCTCGACGAGCTCGATGACGCGGGTCTTGTGCAGCGCCGCCATGTGGCGCGCCGGGCTGGTCCGGTCCGAGATCTCGGTCATCGTGTTGATCGCGACGCAGCCGCGGTAGTCCTGCGCCGCGAACCGTTCGGCGAGCGCGTCGAAGATGTTGAGCGGATGGCCGCCGTGGGCGGCGACCCGCTCGGAGAGCCAGGCGCGCCAGCGTTGGTCGCGGCCTTCCAGGACCGCGGTCACCAGGGCCTCCTTGCCGGCGAAGTGCCGGTAGAAGGAGGCCCGGCCCACGCCGGACTCGGAGAGGATGCGCTCCACGCCGACCGCGTGGATCCCGTTGGCGTAGAAGAGGGATTCGGCGGTGCTCAGCAGGCGTGCCCTTGCGTTTACTGCCATGCACCCGATCCTAACCACCCTTGACGCCAAACGGCACCGGTCGGTACCGTCCTGCTGTCGGTACCGGTCGGTACCGTTTTCGCGGGGCAGTCGCCACCGCGTGACCCCGGCGGTCGGGCCCCCGACCGCCCCCTGTACCAGCGGCTGCACGGCCGCCCGGGTCGGGACGCCCCGCAGCCGACGCTGCGCGGCCGCCCGGTCCGGGACGCCGAGCGGCTGCCGGCCTTCGCCGCGCCCGGGGCCGGCGGCCCTTCCACGGGCCGCCGGCCCCGTCCGGGCGGCGGCGGCACGGGCGTCAGGAGTCGTCGCCGACGCCCTCCTCGCTCCTGATCAGACGCCAGGCGGCGCGGCGGGCACTGCGGTTGAGGCTGGACTGGAATCCCCTGTCCGGGGCGAAGTACCGCTTGCCGAGGTCGGTGACGATGCCGATGTAGTCCTCGACCTTGTCGGCGAAGACCCGGTCGAAGACCTTGCCGAAGTTGTCCTCGTCGTTGACGACGGCGGCCTGGCGGACCTCGGTCTCGGCGAGCGCCGCGTTGAAGGCCGGCAGCAGGTCCCGCTCGGTGAAGTCCGTCCCGAACCTGTCGTTGAACCTCGCGATGAGCTGGGACAGCAGGGACGTCTCCCGCTCCCCGCCGCCGCCCGCGCCGTCACCGACGTTCGGGACCAGGGCCGGCCCCTCCGCGGTCAGGCCCACGTCGTACTCGCCGGTCTTCTCCACCCGCAGATGGCTCAGGTCGACCTCGCCGATGTCGACCCCGCCGTCGGCCCGGCGCGGCAGCCGGTTGAGCAGGTACCGCCCGTACAGGTGCAGGCGCTCCAGGTCGGGGTCGGTGTACGGGACGACCTGCGCCAGGAACCCGTACTTGCGCACGTAGTCGTTCAGGTCCGCCCGGAAGGCCTCGGCCACCTGCCGGTCGTCCTCGTCCTCGCCGTCCAGCAGGGCCTCGAAGGCGGCCACCGCCGGGGCGAGCAGCCGGTACAGCTCCGCCTGCAGCCGCTCCCACCTCGCCGCGGACCCGCCGGCCCTGTCCTGCGCGGCGAAGTAGGCCGCGGCGAACCGGTCCATCTCCTGTGCGGTGAGGACCGGCGCGGACATGACCCGGCTCTGCGCCTGGTAGAGCAGGTTCGGCTCGGACGGGAAGGTCTGCGCCTCCACGAAGTACGGCCGGAACGCCTCCCGGACGTCCGCGGCCTCGTTGACGAAGTCGAGCACCACGAGGTCCGCCTGCGCCTTGCGCTCGGCGGTGCGGTTGATCCGGGACAGCGTCTGCACGGCGGAGATGCCGGTCAGCGTCTTGTTGACGTACATCGTCGTCAGCAGCGGCTGGTCGAAGCCGGTCTGGTACTTCTCCGCGACGACCAGGATCCGGTACTCCTGCCGGCCGGGCCCGCCGGCACGGACGGCCTTGTCGTCCGCCCGGGTGTAGGCGAACGCCTTCGGCAGCGCGCCCTCGGACACGCCGCCGTTCTCCCGGGCCTCGGTGGTCTCCTCGCCGTCGAGGGCGAGCGAGCCGGAGAACGCGACCAGCACACCGAGGTCCGGGTACCTGGTGTCGTAGCCGCGGTCCTTGAGGTAGCTCCTGATCGCCCGGGCCGTCTGCACCGCGGACTGGCGGGACGCCGTCACCACCATCGCCTTGGCACGGCCCCCGAGCCGGCCGCGGGTGTGCGCGAGGAAGTGCTCCACGATCACCTGCGCGTGCTGCGCCACGGTGTGGTCGTGGGTCAGCGCGAACCGGGCGAGCAGCGGGTTCGCCTTCTTCGGGTCGACCTCGCGCTCCTCGGGGTTCCGGTTGACCAGCTTCCAGTAGGTGCCGTAGGTGACGTAGTTGCGCAGCGGGTCGAGGATGAAGCCCTCCTCGATCGCCTGCCGCATCGAGTAGGTGTGGAAGGGCCGGTACACGGCCGCGCCGCCGACGTCCCGGAGCGTGCCGAACAGCTCCAGGGTCTTGGCCTTGGGCGTGGCCGTGAACGCGAAGTAGGAGAGGTTGGCGGCCCGGGAGCGCTGCGAGGCCTTGCGCCTGAGGCGCTCCTGCACGGTGGCGGGGGTCTCCTCCGCGGCGGCCTCGGTGGCGCCCGCCTCACCGGAGTCCCCGTCGAGGCCCAGGTCGCGCAGGGCTGCCCGGACGGCGGCGGCCGCGTCGCCCGACTGCGAGGAGTGGGCCTCGTCCACGACGATCGCGAAGTTGTGGCCCCGGATCTCGGTCGGGTTCTGCCGGAGGAAGTCGAGCAGGGCCGGGAAGGAGTGGAGGGTGACCGTGACGATCTTCCCGGACTCCCGGGAGAGGGCCCGCGCCAGCTGCGCGCCCTTCGCCCCCCGGCTCTCGTCGATCTTCACGACCAGGCCGGCGGTCTGCTCGAAGCCGCCGACGGTCTCCCGGAGCTGGGCGTCCAGGTTGCGGCGGTCGGTGATGACGATGACCTTGTCGAACACCGGCACGCCCGGCCTGAGGCCGGCGGCGAGCGCCTCGGGGTCGAGGGCGGCCGGATCGGCGAGCGTGTGCAGGTCGCTCAGCCGGTGGGCGAGCCAGCCGATGGTGTTCGACTTGCCCGAGCCGGCCGAGGCCATGACCAGGTAGTTGTGGCCCGCCCCGTGCACGGCCGCGTGGGCGGCGAGCTTCCGGACGGCGTCCCACTGGTGGAACCGCGGGAAGACCGGCTCCCGGGTGGTCCCGCCGCCCGGTGTCCGCTCCTTGTGGAGGTGGACGTACCGCTGGAGGAGGTCCAGCCAGTTGTCCCGCTGCCAGACCTGTTCCCACAGGTAGGAGGTGGCGTAGGTGCCGGGCGTGGTGGGAACGGGGTTCCCCGCGCCGCCGGGCTCCCCCGGGCCCGCGGAACCGGTGTTGAACGGGAGGAAGCGCGTCCTCGCGCCGCGCAGGCGGGTCGTGACGAAGACCAGGTCGGGATCGACCGCGAAGTTCGCGACGACCCGGCTGGTGAACAGCGGCTCGCTCTCGTCGCGCTTCGTGCGGTACTGCTCCTTCGCCTGCTCGACGCCCTGCCCGGTCAGCGGGTTCTTCAACTCGGCGGTGGCGACCGGGATCCCGTTGAGGAAGAGGGCCAGGTCGAGCCGGTTGCCGTGGTCGGCCCGCTTGGTCGCGTACTCCAGCTCCGGGACGACGGTGAGGCGGTTCGCCCGGTAGCCGTCGAGGACGGAGTCGTCCTCGACCAGGTTGGGACGGAAGTACGCGACCCGGAGGAGGACGCTGCGGTCCTTCACGCCCTCGCGCAGCACCTTGAGCAGCCCGTCGGAGGCGATCGCCTGGCCGAGCCGCTTCGCGAACCCGCGCTCGGCCTCCTCCGGGACACCGGCGTACTGGGTGGTGACCAGCTCGTCCCACGCGTCGGCCTGGGTGTCGCGGATGAAGGCGAACAGCTCGCCGGGGTCCAGGCCCAGCTCGGCCCGGTACTTCCGCGACCTCGCCTCGCGCCACCCGCGCTCGGTCATCGCCGCGACGACGGCCGCGCGGAAGGCGGCCTCGCCGTGGACCCGGGGCGCGGCGGTCACTGCGCGGCCCCCCGGCCGGAGGCGCTGGACACGTCGAGCCGGCCGGTGACGGCGGCGGTGACGAGTGCCTGCCGGCGCTCGGCCAGCAGGTCGAGCTGACGCACGAGTGCGTCGGTCGCCTGCCGCGTGGTCGCGCGGTTCGCCTCGTACTCCTTCACGACCTCCCGTTGGCGCCGGAGGTCCAGGGTCGGCACCGGGAAGTCCAGGACCTTCGAGCTGCTCGTCGTGGCGATCCCGACCTGCGTCGAGGTGAAGCGGAAGTACGTCCGGCCGTGGGACGACGCCAGCAGGGCGGAGAGGTAGTCCGGGATCAGCCTGCGCCGGTCGGCCCGGATCGCGAACACGTGGTTCTGGTGCACCATTCCGGCGATCTCCCCGGTCCAGACCGCACCCCGGCCGAGGTTGTCGGGATTCCCGTTCGCCTCCGTCATGACGACGTCCCCGGGGCGCAGCGTCGAGCGCCGGGCCATCGCCACGGGGATGGTGATCGTCTTGATCTCCGACAGGTCGAGCCACTCGCCCTGCACGTTCGCCACCCGCAGGTACGGGTACTCGGCGTCGTCGGAGCTGCGGTCCCGCGCGCCGTGGACGGTGACACCGGTCTGGACCCGGGCGAGGTAGCCGAGCCTGGCCGTGGCCACGGACGCCGGCAGCCACGGCCACAGCGGATGGCGGGCGCCCGGCGCACCGGCCCCGGGCACCACCAGTTCGGAGAGGAAGGCGCTGTAGCGCTCCGCCACCTTGTCGATCTGGCGGCGCCTCATGCCGGTGAGGCCGTCGATGCGACCGGTCTCGGCGTCGAGGAAGTCCGCGATGCGGCGCTGCTCCTCCAGCGGGGGCAGCATGATCCGCTCGCTCAGGACGTCCGAGGAGGACAGGTGCTTGACCGTGGTCGAGAAGGTCAGGTCGTTGATGATCTTCAGGGCGGCCGGCAGTGCGTAGGCCACGAACCGGATGTCGACCCCGCCGCGCGGGCGCAGCAGGCACAGGCGCTGGTTCAGGGCGGCCCGGCCCTTGTTCCAGAGCACGAGGTTGAAGTCGCCGTCCATGCCGATGACGACGTCGCCGTCCCGCAGCAGCACGGACGGCGGGACGGATCCGGTCACGAACGTCTCGAACGGCCCGTCGCCGAGATCGCGGATCCTGACCAGCGGCACGTCGCCGGTGGGTCCGAAGGTGTCCGAGGGGAACGGGTGGCCGTTCGTGAGGGAGACCAGGTCCCCCACCCGCCGCAGTTCCCAGCCGTCCGGGACCTCCTCGGTCCCGGACCGCACCTTCCAGGCCTGGCTCATTCCGCCACCTTGCCCAGCAGGGCCTGGATCTCGGCCTCCAGCGCCTTGAGCTCCGCATCGATCTCGGCGAGCGGCCTGGGCGGCTGGTAGACGTAGAAGTGCCTGGTGAACGGGATCTCGTACCCGGTCTTCGTCTTGCCGTGGTCGATCCACGCGTCCGGGACGTGCGGCAGCACCTCGCGCCGGAGGTACTCCTCGACGTCCTCCCCCAGCGGGACGTTCTCGTAGTCGCGCAGCTCGGTGTCGGGTTCGGGCGCGCCCTTGACCGTCTGGACCTCGCCGTCCGCGTCGCGGACCCCGATCAGGTCCCGCATGACCTTCGCGAACGCCGCGCCGCCGGGCCAGGCCAGGCCCGCCGCGACGACCGCGTCCTTGAGGGCGACGAGCATCTCCGACCTGGTCGGCCAGCTCCGGCCGACCAGCGGCCGCAGCGCGTCGACGAACTCCTCCGCGTACGCCAGCCGCTGCACCGGCTTCGCCTCGGCCAGCGTCGCCGGCGTCTCCTCCGTCACCTCGAACCGCAGCTTCAGCGGCCGCTCGACCGTGATGCGCTGGTAGCCGAAGTCCTCGTTCCGGAAGACCTTCACCTTGCCGTGCAGCGGGTGCTCCGGGTCGTCGGCGACCTGGAGGGCCTCGCCGTACAGGCGGGTGATCTCGCGGATCTGCGCCTCGCTCATCTGCTTGCGCTTGTCGCCGAGGGACCTTCGCATCTTCACCCAGTGCTCGCGGGCGTCCAGCAGGACGACCTTGCCCTTGTGGGCGGCGGACTTGCGGTTGGTGAGGATCCAGAAGTACGTGGAGATGCCGGTGTTGTAGAAGAGCTGGTCGGGCAGGGCGACGACCGCCTCCAGCCAGTCGTTCCTCAGGATCCACCGGCGGATGTTGGACTCGCCCGACTCCGCGGCGCCCGTGAACAGCGGGGAGCCGTTGAAGACGATGGCGACCCGCGAGCCGCCTCCCCCGTTGGCGTCGACCGGCTTCATCTTCGACAGCATGTGCTGCAGGAAGAGCAGCGAACCGTCGTTGATGCGCGGCAGGCCGGCGCCGAACCGCCCGGCGTCGCCGAGCGACCCGTGCTCGCGCTCGACCTTCTCCTTGACCTTCTTCCACTCCACGCCGAACGGCGGGTTGGCGAGCAGGTAGTCGAACTTCTCATGCTCGTGGCCGTCGTCGGTGAAGGAGTTGCCGAAGGCGATGTGGTCGGGGTCCTGGCCCTTGATCATCAGGTCGGAGCGGCAGATCGCCCAGGACTCCGGGTTGAGCTCCTGCCCGTAGACCTCCACCCTGGCGCCCGGGTTCAGCGCGGTGATGTGGTCCTCCGCCGCGCTGAGCATGCCGCCCGTGCCGCAGGCGGGGTCCAGGACGGTGCGCACCACGCCGGGCAGGCTCAGCACGTCGGCGTCGGGCCCCACCAGCAGGTTGACCATCAGCGTGATGACCTCGCGCGGGGTGAAGTGCTCACCGGCGGTCTCGTTCGACTGCTCCGCGAACCGGCGGATGAGCTCCTCGAAGATGTAGCCCATGTTGTGGTTGGGGACGACCTCGGGATGCATGTCGAGGTCGATGAACCTGGAGATGACCTGGTAGAGCAGGTTCGCCCGCTCCAGCCTGCGGATCTGCTGGTTGAACTCGTACTTCTCCATGACCTCGCGGGCGTTCTCGGAGAACGCGGCGACGTAGCGCTGGAGGTTGGTCGCGGCGTTCAGCGGATCGTCGGCGATCTTCTTCAGGGTCAGGGACCCCTTGTTGTAGAAGGAGTGACCGGAGGCCTTGCGCAGGAAACGGTCCTCGTCCAGGTCCTGGCCGACGAGCTGCGCCGCCGTCGCGGTGACCTTCGCGCGGGTCGGCTCCAGCACGCACTCCAGCCGCCGCAGGACGGTGAAGGGCAGGATGACCTTGCCGTAGTCGGACTGCTTGTAGTCGCCGCGCAGGCGGTCGGCGACCGACCAGGCGTTGTTCGCCAGCTCCGCGTGCTTGCTGCTGTTCAAGGGGTTTCCCCGGTTTCCTGTCGGGCCGTCCGCCCATGGCCGGGCCGGACGGATGAAGTCTGGTCGCTGCTGCGGGCCGGCTGCGGCCGCCCGGCCGCAGCGGCGCCGCCGGACACCGGCGGCAGCAGGGCGCCGGCGGTGAGGCCCGCGGTCACCGCGGTGGCGGCCTCCGCGGCCACGGCCGCCGCGCGGTGGGCCGCGACGCGCAGCCGGTGGGCGTGGCGGAAGGCCTCGCCGTAGCGGCGTTGCTCGGTCAGGGACACGAGCGGGACGCGCAGCCTCGCCGGGTTGACCTGGACCGTGGTGGTGCCGGTCGAGGCGGCGGAGATGTTGTCGGCCGCGCCGAGGAATCCGGCGAGGAACCACGGGTCGAGGCGGGCCGGGTCCGGGCGCAGCAGGTGCAGTGCGGAGCCCAGGAGCGCGCCGGCGTCCCCTTCGTCCGCGACCCGGGTCATCGGCCCTGCACCGCCCGTGCCGGCGGCGGCGCGCAGCAGCACGTCGCCCGCGGCGATCGCCTGGGTGGTGTCCGGGTGGGCGTCCCCGCCGTCGCCCGAGGGCGCGGTGCCGTCCCGGACGTCCCGTGCCGTCAGCACCGGGCGGTGCCCGCCCGCCTCCGCCGGGGCGCTGCCGCCGCCCCTGGGGTCGCGTCCGCCGCCCGGCGGCGACGCCCGGACCACGGCGAGGGCACCGCCCCGGGCGAGGTCGGCGACGGTCACGGTGCGCCACTCACGTGTCGCGGCGCCGGCCGGCTCGCACTCCCCCGCCCCGCCGAGTGCGGCCAGTTCGCCCAGCTGCTCGCCGAGTTGACCGTGCAGCGCGGCGATCCTGCCCGCGAGTGCCGCCGGGTCGACCTCGGCCGCGCGGACCCGCCGGCCCGGGGTGAGGTCGACGACGTCGTCGAGGAGGTCGACCACCGGGACGGCGCGGGCCGACCCCGACTCGTCGGCGAAGCCCTCCGGCCGGGCGCGGTAGGCGGTCCACGGCGCCAGCACGCGTTCCGCGAGGCCCGCCCAGTCGACGCCGTCGACGCCCCGTGGACCACCGCGCACCGGGACACCCGAACCGGCGCCGTCCGACGCCTCGCCGTTCCCGTCGACGAAGAGCACGGAGGCCCGGTCGGCGGCCCCCGGCTCGGGCCGCTGGAGCACCCAGACGTGCAGGGCGATGTGCAGCGGGTGGGCGACGCGGGCCGGCAGGGAGACGACCGCCCGCACGGCTCCGCTGCGGACGAGTTCGGCGCGGACCCGGCGGGCGGAGGTCCGGAAGGCGAGGGCGGGCGGCAGCAGCATCACGACGTACCCGCCGGGCTCGACGTGCGCGAGGGCGTGCTGGACCCAGGCCAGCTCCGACTCGAAGCGCGAGGGGACGCCGTAGGCCCACCGGGGGTCGTAGGCGAGCTCGTCGCGGCCCCAGTCGCGGTCCCCGAACGGCGGGTTGCACAGCACGGCGTCGGCGGTCAGACCGGGGAAGGCGTCGGCGCGCAGGCTGTCGCCGGTGGAGATCACGGCCCCGCCCTCCGCGGGCGGGCCCGGCTCGTCCAGCATCAGGGCGACCGACGCCCGCTGCGCCTGGAGCGCGAGGGCGTCCTGCCCGTACAGCTCGCGCGCGCCGCGCCGACGGGCCGCCGCCAGCAGGGAGCCGCTGCCGCAGGCGGGGTCGAGCACCCGGAGGACGGGCCCGGGCAGCAGCGCGGCCATGAGCTCGGCGAGGCCCTCGGGGGTGCGGTAGGTGCCGCCGGCCGCGCTCTCGTCGAGCTCGCGCTCCGCGAGGACGTCCAGTGCGGCCCGCGGACCCGCGCCGCGCACGCAGGCGAGCAGCGCGCGGATCACGCCCGCGTCCTCGCTCCCGTAGGGGCCGGCCGCGGGCCCGGACGCGCCGCGGGCCGTCGCGGCCCGGTTCATGGCCTGGTCAGCGGCCTGGTTCGGGGCCTGCTCGGCGGCCTGGTTCGCGGCCCGGTTCGCGGCCGCTACGAGCCGGTCACCGGACAGCTCCAGGGGGCCGTCCGACTCCTGTTCGGCGAGTCGCGCCGCCGCGGCCAGCAGCGGGAAGAAGCGGGTGGTGTCCGCGCCCGCCCCGAGCAGCCGCAGCGCCGTGCGCAGCGCCTCCTGCGGCGAGGCGGCTGCGGTGCGCCCCCGCTCGCGGAGCCACTGCTGGACGGCGCCCAGGTCGTAGAGCGGGCTGGTCTCGGTGCCGCCGCCGGGCGCCGGGAAGTCGGCGTGACGCCGCCGCCAGTTGCTGACGGTCGCGCGGGTGACGCCGGCGATGCGGGAGATCTCCGCGGCCGTCACCCGGGCGGACGGCGGCGCTGCTGGCTGTTGCGGCATGGAGTTCCCGCCCCTCCCGGAAAATGGACGGTAAACAAGCTACACCATCAGCAACAGTCGATCTTCGATTGACGGTGCTTTCACCGGCACGAACCGCCCTCCCGGGATCACCCCGCCCGGGCCGTCCCCGCCCGACGCGCCCGGGTCCGGGGAGCGGCCGCGCTGCGGTGCGAAGATCACCTCCCGGGGGCCTCAAGGAAATCCGGGAGGCATTCATCCGGCATGTCCCGGTTTTGCGGGCGTTCCGGTGCGATCGGCCAGAACCCAAAGTCGCCCGCCCCGACCGTCGTTGACATGGCGGGACAGGCCGTGCAGTCTGGGCCGAAAGGGGAAACGAGGCGCCCGAATCCGTGCACACGGGTCATCTTGGAGGTACGGAAGAGTGACACCCAGGAGCCGGAGCGGCCATCTCGTCGCGGTGGTGGGAATCGACGGCGCCGGCAAGACGAGCCAGGTGGGGCGACTCGCCGAGTGGTTCGAGGGCCTGGGGCGCCCGACCCGACGTTTCCTGAACCAGACACAGCTCCCGGTCCGCCGGGCCCTGGACGCGATCGCCAGGGAAGAGGGCTTCCCGGGCCACCTGGAAATGCTCGGGGCCGACACGATCAGGCTCATCTCGGCCTGCGCGCGGCTGTCGGCGCTCGCCCCCGTCGAGGAGGTGCTGAACACCCCGGGCGCGGTGGCCGTCGCCGATCGCTACACCGCGTGCCAGTACGCCGCCGTCCGCCTCCAGAAGGCGGACAACGAGGAATTCCTGAGGCGGCTCAACCGGTCCCTCCCGCAGCCCGACCTCACCCTTTTCCTGGACGTCGATCCGGAAGTCGCCCGGGAAAGGATCGCGCGTCGCGGAATCGACGAGGAGACGTTGGAGTTCCTCGCCGACTACCGGGCGGCCTACCGCTCCCTCCCGGAATTCGAGGATTTCGTCGTGGTCGACGGGAACGGCTCGTTCGACGACGTCCAGGAGCTCCTCCGCGAGGCCGTCCGCAGGACCCTGCCCGAGGCGGTGCCCACGCCCGGCAGGGCGTAGGCACTCCTCCACCCGGGACGGCGGCGGCTGATCGCCGGCGTCGGCCCCGCCGGGGTTCTCCGGGCCCCCGCGAAGTACGCCACGACGACCCCCAGCAGGCCTGAAGAACCGTCATTCCCTCGGGGCGGACGCCGGTTTGAGCGGATTGCCGCCGGCTCCTTCCACCGTGCCCGGGCCGTCCCGGCGGCGCGCCCGGCGGTGACGGCCGGGCAGGCGTGGGGGACGGCCGGGCGCACCCGGGGGCCGGTTCCGTCCGCGGCAAGCACCGCGGACGGCCGGCGCGTCCGCGCCTCCCGGCGTCTCCGCCGGCCCGTCGGCCCGTCGGCCGTGAGCGCCGTCGTCACGGAGCCGGAACCCGCCCCGGATCGCGGCCGGCTACGGCGGGCAACGGCCGGGACGGCGGTGTCCTGCCGCACGAAGCCGCGCGCGTGCCGCGGACGGGCTCCTCACCGCCGACGGACCGGGCACCCGCGTCGGCGCGCCGCCTCGGGGCCCGGGGCCGTCGACGCCGTCGCCACCGCGCCGTGGTCGGCACGCTCGACCTCCCCCGCCCCCCGGGCGCCACCCTCGCAGCTCTCCAGGTGCCGGACCGGTTCGGGGCCGCGCCGCCGGCCGGGGCGCCGGATCACGTCGGCCGGCCGGGCGGTGACGTAGCAGCACGCCGGCTCGGCCGCCTGGTCCGCGTCCCCTCGCAGGTAGGCCTCGCGCAGACCCTCCCGGGCCCGCGCGGCGAGGGAGCGCACTCCGCTCGGTGTCATCCCCATCCGGTGTCCGACGGCGGCCGCCGACTCCCCCTCCACGACCGTGAGCCACAGGAGCGCCTGCCACCGGTCGGGAAGGGAGCGATAGGCCTTGGCGACCAGGGCGGTCTCCTCGGTGGCGAGCAGCGCGGCCTCGGTCTCCGCGTCCCCGGCGAGGTGTTCGGCCCAGGTCTCGAAGTCCTCCGGCAGCAGCACCCGGCGGGTGACGTGCCTGCTCCACTCCATCGCGGTGCGCCGGACACAGGCCATCAGGTAGGGGCGCCAGGCGTGACGCGGTCCGTGGCCACGGGCCACCGACATGTACGTACGGGCGTAGGCCTCGGCGGCGAGGTCCTGCGCGGTCTGCGGGTCACGGCAGTAGCCGCGCGCATAGGCCAGCACCGCGCCGTGGTGGCGGGTGAAGACCTCCGCCATCACCTCTCCGACCCGGGAGGTGTCGGTGGCGGTCGCGGCGGGAAGGACCGCGGAGAGCTCGACGTCGCTCATGGTGCTCAGACCCAGTCCGTGGTCGTCGGAACGCACGGTCAATGTGTTCTCCTCAGCTCTGGCCGCCCCGTGAGGGGCAGGTCGCGCGCACCGGGGGGTGCGGCGGCCGCACACGGGGTCGGGGGAGATCGGGCGTGGCTCGGTTGTCGGCGAGGCGGGGCAGGCGCGGCGCTGCACCTGGCGGCTCTTGGGTGGACGGGCGCGGGGGCACCCGGTCCCGGAGGGACGTGACGCTGTCGATGCCTTCGGCCTGCCCGGGTTGGACGACACCGGTGACGGACGACTGCCGTGCCGTCGGGAGGCGGTGGAAGGTGGTCCACAGCACACCAGCCGGACGGCGTTCGGGCAATCGTCTCCAGGCCCGCCTCCTGCCCGCCCATTCCCAAACCGAATAGCGGGGGGCTCCCGTCGGGCTGTGCGCGCCGGCGCCGGGACGCTCGACGGCCCGCCTCCCCGCCGACCTCCCTGGTCCCTTCCGTCCCGAACTCGTGTCCCGCGCCGTGGGTATAACAGAAATGCCGATTCGGGTTTGGCATGTTCCGAATCGATGGCGCGGCACCACCCATGACACCGTGACGGACTTCCGGGACCCCGCCTGGCACCCGTCGTGCCGCCGGGAGACGTCTCGTGAGGACGTTCCCGGCCCGTCGTCGACGGGCCGGGCGCGGACGCGCGCGCCGCGCCGTACGAGGCGGCGGAGGCCCGGAACAGCCGCGGCGGGACGGCGAGGCCGCAACTGCCCTGCGAGTCTTCACTGCTGGGGTTCTCCGGGCGTTCCGCGGGCGCGACGGAGGCGTTGGCGCGATGCCGGGACCGTCCGGAGCCCCGAGGGTGGTCCGAGAAGCCCGGTCGCGGCCCGTCGCGCGCACGGCTGTCGGACGTCCCTCTGCCGCACAGGGCGGTGGAACCCGGCCGGGTGGCACGCGGCCGGCCCTCACGGAGGCGGCGAGGAACGCCTCGTGGGCCTCGGCGGACGTCAGCGGGCGGCCCGCCTCCGAGGTCCCGCCCGCAGGGGATCAGCTCCGCGGGCCGCCCGCTCCTCGGCACCCGCTCCCCGGCACCTGCTCCCCCGGGGCCACCCGGCCTGGCTCGCGCGAGAGCGCCGACGCGCCCGTCCCCGCCCCGCTGCCGTCGGCCCCGCCTCCCCGGGCTCGACGACCCGCCGGGCGGGGTGGGCACACCTGCCGGCCCGGGCCCGTGGAAGCCCGGAACGCGACGGCGGTGGCGACGCCACGGAGACTCCCGCGGGCCCAGGCCCGGGGAGTCCCGTGGTGTCGCCACCGCCCCGATCGGTCGAGCGCTCGCCGGGGTCAGCCGGCCCCGGACGGATCGTGGCCGGTGTCATCGGCTCGGTCGCCGTGACCGGCGTGCCCGGTGTGGTCGGCGCCGCCCGTGATCACCCCTCCCAGCTTCGCGTGCAGGAGGTCCGCCGTGGTGTCGGACAGGACGACCACCCACCGGTCACCCACCAGGTACGACCCTCCGTACTCCTCGGCCCCCGACGTCCAGGCCGTCTGGGCCCCGGCGGTCGGGAAGGTGGCGATCCAGACCTCGTCGTCGCCCAGGGTGCACAGCCCCTGGCGGAGGTCCGTGGTGTCGGCGGTGATGTCGGCCTTACAGCCGATCCGCTGGGCCAGGTCCTCCACCGAGGCCCGGGCGGCGTCGGCCGACGTCCGCGACGGGGTGAGCAACCCGCCCGCACCGCCGAGCAGTTCGACGACGCCCAGGAGGAGCAGGACGGTCAGCGCGAGCCACTGGAGCCTGCGACGGACGGTCCTCTGCGGCCGGACGGCCGCCAGGGTGGAGTCCCCGGCCGTCACTTACCGGTCACCGGCTTCCCGGCGGGGTTGATGGCCGACCACAGGTTGTCCTTGCCGTTCCCGTTGGCGTCACCGGGGGCGTTGTCGCCCGCGTAGGTGTAGACGGGCTTGCAGTTGACGGACAGCTGCCAGGTGCCGTCGGAGCGCTGCATCTTGCCGATCAGCTTCGGGTCCACGCCCTTGACCTGGCTCGGGTCGACGGCCGGCGCCGGCTTCCAGGTCATCGCGCACTGGCCCTCGCAGAGGGAACGCATCGGCCAGGACGGGTCCTTGGCGTACTGGTACAGCGTCATGCCGCGCGCGTCCACGACGATCGAACCCAGCTGCGCCTGGACGGTCACGGAGACCTGCGCCCCGCCCTGGGCGGGCTGCGACGGCTGGGGGTTCGGCGCTGCACCCGTCGACGTCCCCGACGGGTAGGTCGTCCCGCCGGTGGCCGCGGCGGCCGCCTTCTTGCCGTCGGGTGCCAGGGCGAACCAGGTGCCGCCGACGCCCTGGCCCTTGGTGTCACCGGCCGCGGTGTCCTGCGCGTAGCGGTAGACCGGCCAGCCGCCCAGCGTCAGCTGCTTCGATCCGTCGGCCCGCGTGACCTCGCCGATCACGCCGGCCTCGATCCCGCTCCCCGCGGTCGTGCCCTCCTTGGCGACCGGCGGCCAGGTCTTGGCGCAGCCGTCGTTGCAGTTGGACATCGGCGGTTTGGCGGTGTCCTTGTCGAACCGGTAGAGGGTGAAGCCCTGTCCGTCGGTGACCACCATGCCGAGCGCGGCGTCGTTGCGCACGGTCAGCGCTCCCCCGGCCTGGCCCCCGCCCGCCGACGCGCCGGCGGACTGACCGCCGGCGGACGGCGACGCGCCCGCACCGCCGTACGAGCCGTAGGAGCCGTACGCTCCGCCGCCGGCCGGCGCGGCGTCCTGCGCGCCGACCAGCTGGCCGGAGCCCGACCCGGACGACGACTTGGCGCTGCTGCTCATGCTGCCCGTCAGGGCCATCACCACGAGCCCGACCAGCAGCAGGCAGAGCCCGACCAGTCCGTATCGCTTCGTCAACATGTTGCTTGCCTTTCCATCGGTGGAACTGGCCTTCCGTGGATGTGTGCGTCCCCTGAGGTCCGCTCCGGCGCCGAACGCCGGTCCGCGGACACGGGACGTGGGTCTCAGGGTCGATGGACCTCCGGAAGCTCTCGATCGGCCCGCCGCCGCCCCGACGAGCGCCCGGGGCCGCGCGGGCCACGCGGCCCACCCGGGCCGCCCGGTCCGCCCGGTCCGCCCGGTCCGCGCTCGGACAGGAGCGGCAGCGCCCGGAACCGCGTCGGCCTCACTGGATCCGCAGCGCGAGCGCGGGACAACGGTCGACGGCTCGCGCCGCCCGGGAGAGCAGCCTCGCGGGTACGGGCATCACGCCCGCGGCGGGGAACCCGTCCGCCCCCAACCGGATGACGTCGGGCAGGACGCCGGTGCACAGGCCGTGGGCCTCGCAGAGCGTCCAGTCGACCACGATGGTGCCGGCGCTCTCGACCTCCGGCAGCGGCAGGACGTCCTGCAGCGGCCGCCCGCACCCTCCCTGGTACGAGTGCGCGACCAGGTCGTCGTCGAACACGGCCAGCGACGAGGCCACGAAACGGGCTGCGGCGTCGGGGTGGCTGCACGCCCCCCGTCCGGTGACCGCCCGCATCCCGGCCTGCACCCGGTCGAGTGCGGCTTGGCCGCCGCCGCGCACCAGGTCCTCGAGTGCCGCGGTCAGGTCGGGGAGCCCCAGGTAGCACGGCCCGCACTGGCCCGCCGTCTCGTCCGCCATCCAGCGGGAGATCCTGACGACCTCCCACAGCGGACAGGTCGTCTCCGGCAGCGGCAGGATGGCCCCGGCGCCCAGCGCCCCTCCGAGGCTCTGGAAGGACTGGCGGGACACCACGGCCGAGCGGGCGGCCTCCGGGGTCAGCCACTTCCCGTGGTAGCCGCCGACCAGGACCCCCTGCCCGACGTCCAGGCCGCACGCCGCCAGGACCGGTTCCAGCGGCACTCCGGTGGGGGTCTCCACCACGGTCGAGCCGGCGATCGTGAGCAGCACCGTACCGGGTTCCTCGGGGGTGCCGATCTCCCGGTAGGGCAGCGCACCCCAGCGGGCCGCCACGGCGAGCTGAGCGAACGTCTCGGCGTTGGACAGCAGCGTGGGGGCACCCCCGACGCCGCTGTCGCTGGTGCGCACGCCACCTCCCCTGGGCAGGGCGATCCCGTTGGTGATGCCGCGGGCGAGGGCGCTCCCCTCGCCCGTGACGAACCGTTCGGGCAGCCGCACCACCGTCACCTGCGGCTTCACCGACCTCCGTTCTTCCAGCGCCCGGCGCAGGGACTCCTCGGTGTCGGCCCGCGTGACGCCGATCGCCACCTGTTCCGCGTCCAGCGCCACGGCCGCGATCAGCGCGCCGTCCAGCACGAGGTGCGGGGTGCGCAGGAGCAGCGTGGTGTCCTTCAGGCAACTCGGTTCTCCTTCCGTTCCGTTGACGACCACGACCGGCCTGGTGCGGCGCCGGGCGACCGCCTTGACGACCGCCCTGAGCTTCCGGGCGAAGGGGAATCCGGCACCTCCCCGGCCGCGCAGGTCCACGTTCTCGGCCAGCTCGGCCAGCTCCTCCGCGCGCAGCGCCGGCAACTGGCCGTGGACCACGAGGTGGGAGCGGTAGTCGACCCGGTCCAGGCTCTCCAGGCCGGCGAACAGGACCGGCCGTCCGAACCAGATGACGGGCGGGGGGAAGCCGCTCACCCGTCCAGCCGCCCACGTCCGAGTCCGATGCCGGCCAGGCCCGGCCCGGCGGCCGCGCCCCGCCCCACGGCCGGCCCCTGTCCGACGGCCACGGCCTGCCGCGCGGCCGCCTGCGGACGCGGGAGGGGGGCCTCGGGGCCGCCGGTCTCCGGCCGGAGTGGCCGGACGGTGGCCTGGCGCGGGCCGGAGCGGTCCTGGAGGACCAGCCTGAGCGTGAGCGCGACGATCACGCCCACGACGGCCGCGCCGTACAGCAGCACCACCCAGGAGGCCGCGAGCCGGCCCGACTGCAACCCGTGGACCAGGCCCGCGCCCCACGCCGGGTACGAGCACAGGTGGATGACCCTCCACCGGCGCGCGTCACCCGAGCGGGCGAGCCTCCCGCGGGCCGCCCCGGCGAGCGCGACCGCGGGGAACAGGTAGCCGGCCACGGTCCCCAGGCCGAGGACCACCGGCTTGGCCGGGTCGGCGAACGGCACGAAGGCCGCGAGCATGCCGATCTGTCCCACGACCAGTTTCATCCAGACGTGCAGGACGAGGAAGACCACGCCCGCGACGCCCATCGCACGGTGGACGGCCTGCGCGACGAGCCGGTGCGCCGGGGTCAGGATCAGCCGGTCGGTCGCCGCCAGGCCCCACAGGACCGCGGAGGTGAACGACACGAGCGCCAGCACCCCGACGGCGAACGTCAGGAACGACTGCAGTCCGGGGTTGACGACGACGGCCGTCACGCCCAGGCCCGCCGCCAGTGGCGGCAGGAACGACCACGGACTCGGCTGCTTGCGACCGCCCTCCGCGGACTGGTCGCCCTCGGCCGCCGCGCGCGCCCGGCCGGCCCGCTCGACGCCCCGCGGTACCGGGCCGAACCGCCGTGACCGCCGCCTCTGCCCTCTCACCATTGCTGAGCCCTCCGGCCTCGTCCTGAACCTGCTGTCGAATCGGATGTCGGGATCCCGGCGCCGGCGGCGCGGGGAGTCGCGATCGCTCCCCCGGGCCCCGGCCGAGCCCGTCCGTCGCCCTCCGGGGGCCGGCCCCGGGCCCGGCGGCCCGTCGCGCCCGCGGTGGCCCGGCCCGTCCCGCGCAGGCCTGTCCCGCACGGGCCGGCACCGGAACGGACGGCACCGGAAGGGAGGGGTCACCCGCAGCGACGCCCCTGGTTGATGCAGCCGACCATCTGGTCCAGCAGGCCCTTGTTCATGTTGTTGATGAAGTCACCGTGATCGGTGATCGGGTTGTGCAGCTGCTCGGGGAAGCTGTCGACGGCGTACCGGACCCCGGCCGGCACGTCGTAGGCGACGCGCTCGACCAGCTGGGGGATCGCCTTGAAGTTCTTCGGGCAGGAGCCCGAGGCGTTGGAGAAGGCGGTGTGGGTCCGGTGGTTGGCGCTGTCGATGTTCTTGCCGTCCCAGCAGTCCGGGAACTTCAGCGTCCTGACGACCCTGCTCCCCTGCGGGCAGATCGGGTACTTGTCGACGACCTGGCGGTTCTCGAACCCGGTGCAGCTCCACGACGCCCGGACGTTCGCCGGCCCGTTGGTGAAGGCCTTGGCGTCACCGGTGATGATGCGCAGGAACCGGGCCATCGGCTGGACGGGGTTCCCGGCGCTGGAGGTGTACGTGATGTTCGCCTCGGCCGGGGTGAGGATCCGTCCCACGTTCCGGTCCTTGCCGCCGCCGGGAGCCTTGGCGTCCTTCTCGTTGGTCCCGTCGAAGACCCGCAGGACGGGCCAGTAGTACGCCGACTGGTCCCCGTTCGAGCACGTGGTGCCCGAGGCGGCGAGCTTGGCGTTGGAGGAGAACGCGTCCGTGGCCACGTTGCCCACGTAGTCGTGCATGTGGTGCGCCCCGTTGCTCACGCCGGGGGCGACGATCACGTTGTCGGGGTTGAGGTGGCGGTTCTCGTTGCGCCCGCACTGTGACGTGAAGGAGCCGGTGGCCGGCCCCTTCCGGACGGGCGCCGGAACGTTCGGGGAGACGCTGCGGATGTCGACGAACCCGCGCCTGGGGAGGGACTTCGCCAGGGAGGCCGCCTTGGTCTGGGCGACGGTCCCGCCCTCACCGTCGGCGCTGTACCCCTTGGCCGAGTCCTCGACCACGAGATCGTGCCTGACCACGCACTTCGCCATCCCCGAGACGTCCTGGGGCAGACCGGAGTCCTGGCCGGCGCTGCCCGACAGCTTCTTCAGGGTCTCCGTACGCCTGGTGGCGAGGTCACCCAGGACGCGGTCCTCGCTGTCGTCGGGGCGGGGCGCGGACAGCCGGGTGTACGCGTCCGCCACCTGGACGTCGAGCTCGGCGAGGGTCTTGTCCACCGCGTCCTGTGACGCTTCCGGCACCTCGTTCAGGGCCGCCCCGGCGTCGGCGCAGGCGACGGTGCCCACCTGCGGGGACGCCGACCGCGCATTGCGGGGACGCTCACCGGCGAAGGACACCGCCGCGACCGTTCCCGCCGTGCCGATGCCCAGGATCACCGCCAACAGCAGGGCACCGGCCCTTCTCCTCGACGTGCCACGTTTACGGGACTTCATGTTCCTCACACTCCTCAGAGACCATCGGGCCTGCCGGGCAGGCCGCGGACGGCGTTCGTCCGGGTCGTCGTCTAGCGGGTCGGGCGGCTCGATCCGGCGGGCGCCGGCGAGCTGCTCGCGGACGGGGCGGCCGAACCGGTCGGCAGCGCGGTGAGCTTGTCGAACTTGACGAGTTGGGTGTCCTCCAGCACGTTCATGTGGTCGAGCACCGTGCCGTTGGCCGTGTTCGCCAGATCCCGGATCGTGGAGTTCTGGGTACCGGCGCGCACCTGCGCCACGACCGCGAACACCTGCCCGTGGGCGCTGCGCAGGATGTTCGCGAAGAGTTCGTCGAACTCCCCGCCCTGTGCGGCGTCCAACTGTTCGAGCCAGCCCTGCTGTTGCGCCGACGGCTCGCTCGGCACGTCCAGGTTCAGGGTCTGGGCGGCGGTCAGCACCGCCTTGTCGAGGTCGGTGTGACCTTGCACCAGGTGTCGGCCGGCCTCCTTGACCCCGGGGCTGCTGCCCTTCGCGAGGGCCATCCGGCCTGCGGGGATCTCCCACAGCCCGGCCAGCCGCACCCGCTTGACGAAGTCCCGGTCGAGGGCGGTGAGCGGGCCGGTGGGTGTCTGCGCCACTGCGTGGTCGTCGCTCACCGGGGCGCTGCGATAGGCACCGGCCGACTTCGCCACCGGGTACACCAGGGCCGCCGCGGTGAGGATCATCGCGACGATGATCAGGAGGGTGGCGAACGACCTGGGAAGGCGGCTCACCAGGGGCAGGCCGTAGGCGGCCGTTCCCGGGGCGCGCTTCTTTCTCATGGATGACATGGGGCTCTTCCTCCACCGCACCCGGAGGATCAGGGCCGCGCGGAACCGACGGGAACCGGTCCGAGTGGGCCTCGGTGGTCCGCGCGGTGACGACCCGCGCGGGGCGGTCCACGGACGGCGCGGCCGACGAGGGGACGACGCGGCAGCGCGGGACGGCTGCCACGAGGGGACGGTCCGGCAACACCCGGCATCGGACGCCCGGCGCCGCCCCGGAAGGGATCACGAGCGCGGGCGGCCCACGGGCCGCAGCACCGGTGGACGCGGTCCTGCCCGGTGGGGGCGGGGACGGTCCCGGGGCGGGCGCACCGGGTGCCGCCGGCACGGGCCCGGTCGGCGTGAGCGGGCGGGCCTCAGCGCCCGTTCGTCCGGACGTCCCGCCGGGGCCCGGACGTCCGGAGCAGCGCCGGCAACCCGGCTCTGCGGCGCAGGCGCGCGTATCCGGACGCCATGATCTGGATCTTCAACGCCAGCAGGAGCTCGAACCTGGCCCGGGGGTCGCGCAGACCGCAGCCGAAGATCTTCTCCAGGTTGCGCAGCCGGTTCCGGACGGCCTGCGGGTGGATCCGGAGCAGGCGGGCGGCCGGGAGGGTGCCGCCGCCCTCCAACCAGGCGATCAGCGTCTCCTCCGCCCACTCCCTCTGCTGCGGTGTCATGTCGGCCAGGCGTCCCAGCCACTTCGCCGAGAGGTGCCCCGCCAGCAGCGGGTCCTGGAACAGCATGAGCGTCGCCAGGTGGTCCTCGACGAAGTGAATCCCACCGGAGGCCCCGTCCGGCACCATCGTCAGCAGCTTGCGGGCCCAGCCGAGCGAGATCACCGCGTCCTCGACCGGCACGACCGGCCCCACCACGGCGGTCCGGCTCCCCAGCCAGAGGGCGAGTGCCCGGGGCATGCCCGGCAGCGGGTCGGGGATCAGCAGGTAGGGCAACGTCCCCTTGGTACCGGCCACGACCCCCGATCCGGAGAGGCCCGACGGCGGTGCCCCCGGCGACGAGTACAGCGCCACCGCCTGGACCGTGGTCGGCTCGGTGCGCCGGACGCCATGACCGCGGGGACCGTGACCGGTGCCGGTCCGTCCCGCCGCGCCGCCGTGGCGCGTGCTGCCGTTCCGGCCCGCCCCGCCATCACGGCCGGCGGCGTTCCCGTCGCCCGCCGTGCCGACCCGACCGGCCGTGTCGACGCGACCGGCGGGCCGGCTTTGCGCGGGTTCCCGGAAGCCGGCGGCCTCCGGCAGGGCCGGCCCGCTCACCGCGACCCCCTTCCCACGACGCCGGAACAGTTCCCGTCGGCGGAACCCCCCAGGACCACGCCGACCCGTCCGGCCCGGGCCGGACGCGTTCCGACGCACCTCGACCCGGCGGCCGCCGTTTCGCCCGCGGCCCGTCCCAGCACGAAGAGTTCGTACGGAGTCGGAACCGGCGACCTGCTGCCGGAGCATGCTTCCCGCATGGCGGCACCCCTCTCTCTCGAAACCGTCGACCCCAACCGGGCCGGACACGTTTAGAGATGGGCCGCCGGAGGTTTCGTCCCGCCGCGTTATCAATCCGTTACCATTCGCGCGGCGCCCGACCCCCCTCGTCCACCGCCGGAAGCACCGCCCCGCAAGGACCGCACGTCCACGCACCGACGGCCGCCCGACGGCCGTGCGGAGCAGCGAACTTGACGCCGCCCCGGTCGCGCGGCCCCGCTCGCGATCGCGCCCCGCCGACGCGCCGACCCTCCCAGAAGGCATCTGACGTGTCGTCACATCACCACGATCACCGACCGCTTCGGTCCGATCAGGAGAGATCACCGCCGAGCACGGAGAGCCACATGGAACCCTCGGATCGACGAACTCCGGTCCATCCCCGCATTTGTGCCGACCGAACAGGTATTCTCCCGGTTGCTTGTAGGATGTGGCCCCCATCAGGGGGTGACAGGAACTGCGGAAGCCTGTCCCACGGCCCTCAGGCCCGAATGCCCTGCACCACATCCACGCGATCGGGGGCATGATGCGACTCAACCTGAACCAGCTGGCGATCTTCGCGAAGGTCATCGAATGCGGTGGGTTCTCCGCGGCGGCCCAGGTGCTGTTCCTGAGCCAGTCCTCGGTCTCCAAGCAGGTACAGAACCTGGAGACGTCCCTGCGGACCGCCCTGGTCGACCGCTCGGGCCCGAGGACCCGCCCCACCCCGGCCGGACGGGTCCTCCTGGCCCAGACCAAGGAGATCCTGGCGCTGGCCGATCACGCCGTCGGCGCCGTCCAGGCGGCCGCGCGCTGGCCGATCGAGCGCCTGGTGGTCGGCAGCACGACCGCGGTCGGCGACTACCTGTTGCCGGCGGTGATGCGGGAGTTGCGGCGCCGCGAACCCGACGGGCTGTTCACCGTGACCCTCAACAGCCCCGAGTGCCTGACCGGCGCGCTGGAGCAGGGCCGGATCGGCGTCGGCGTGGCCGACGGCCCGCTGCCTCCGGGGCGGTACGAGTCGGAGCAGCTCGCCAGCCACGACATGGTGCTGATCTGCTCGCCCGACCACCCGCTGGCCGGGAAGGAGGTCACGCCGGCGGAGCTGTCCTGCGAGTCCTTCCTCCTCCTCGAACCGGGCTCCCGGACCCGAGGACAACTGCTGGAGCTCCTGCACACCTGGGACCTCGTCGGCGCGCGCACCCTCGACCTGTGGGGAACGGAGAGCGTCCGGGAGGCCGTCCGCATCGGCCTCGGCGTCAGCCTGCTCCCCCGATGCTCCGTCCGCTTCGAGCTCCTCCACGGCGTCCTCGCCGAACTCCACGTCACCCCCGCCCCGCTCCCCCGCACCGTCACCGCCAACTGGACCCTCGCCCGCCCCCTCTCCACCTACGAGGAACTCCTGCTCTCCCTCCTCCACGAAGTGGCCGGCACCCCCACCGCCACCCCCCACCGACCCGCCGAACTCAGCGCCACCTGACGTCTCGTCAAGCTGCCGACGTGACGATTTCGGCACGGACCTGGTCCGTGCCGGGTCCTCGGGGGACGTCCTGGCAAGTGAAGCACTGCGTCGGCTGGCGGCGGCGGTTCGCGAGGAGCCGGCCCTACCCGACCACAGCGACCCCGACAGGAGGCATGGGAGAATTCGCAGGTGAGCCCCATACCGCCTCAGAAGACGGTCCAGCTGTGTGCGGACCCCGGATGTTCCAAGCCGACCGCGTACCGCACACGCTCACGCGACGCCTGGTGCGACGAGCACATCACGGAGATCCTCCGTACCGGCGGTCTGGAACCGCTGGAGCCGTTCACGAAGGCGACGGCATGGCGCCTGACCCGGTGCCTGGCCTGTGGGTGTGAGGCGCACTACCGGTTCGAGTACACGCTCGCCAAGAACACGGACGGTGAGACGACCTGCCGCGCGTGCTACTGGCGGCAGTGGGCGCATGAGTCCCGCCGGTCACAAGGCGCTTACGCGGACCTGACTCCCGTCCCCGCGACGGAGGCTCAGGGGCATGCCGAAGCCAACGGCTACGACTACCTGGCGCCGCTGACCACGCCGTCCCTCGGCGACGACCCCCACCACGTCCGCTGCCGGTACTGCGGGCGCACGAGCGCCGAGCGGCTGGGAGACATCGCCTTCGGGTGCCGGTGCCAGACCAACCCGAGTCGCGCGCGGCAGACGCCCAACGCCCCCGGTGAGAAGCAGCGGGAGCTGCTCAGGGACTCCGGGCTGCCCGTCCTCGACTGGTGGGACCACGAGGCGAACGACAGCGCGCAGTGGGAGACCGTCACCGTCACGGCCCTGCGGGAGGTGGCCTGGCGCTGCCCCGACTGCGGCCTACGGTTCACGGCCCGGGTCAGCCACATGCTCCACAGCCGCCAGTGCCCCGCATGTGAACCGAGGCACCGCGCCGAACGGCAGGCCGCGAACGAGCGTCTCAAGGCGACGCCGGTAGCCGATGTGCCCGAACTCCTCGAAGCCTGGGCCGACGACGAGGACCCCCGCACCGTGTTCGTGGGCGGTGACCTCACGCTGCGCCGGTTCCGCTGCGCGCGGGGACACCACCCCCGGGTGTCGCCGTACACGTACCTGCGCTCGGGCTGCCCCTCCTGCCGGGGCCAGGAGACACTGACCGCCAAGCTGAAGGCCGCGGACGCCGAGCCTGCTCCCTTCAGGGTCAGCCCGGAGATCGCCTCCCAGTGGCACCCGACCCTCAACGGCCGCATCAGCCTGGCCAAGATCTCTCCCCGCTCCCGCAGGACCGTGTGGTGGCAGGACCCCGGCTGCGGCCACGAGTGGCAGGAAACCCCGGAGCAGCGGGACAAGGGGCAGCGCCTGCGCTGCCCCGAATGCCGCACGATCCTCGACTCGCTCGCCTTCCACTTCCCCGGCCTCGCCGTCGAGTGGTCGCCCTCCAACCCGGTCTCCGCCTGGCATGTGCGCCCGACCGCCCAGACGTCGTTCGTTCCCGCCTGGGTGTGCACCACCGTCCCCGAGCACGTGTGGCAGGCGCCGCTGTCCTCCCGCGCCAACGGCAGCGGGTGCCCCGAGTGCAGGGACCACGGCAAGTCGCAGATCGAGCTGAACCATCACGAGGCCGCGGTGCGCGCCTTCGGCCGGGCCTCCTCCGGCCAGGCAGTACGCCACGACGCTTTCGTCCGGCGCAGCGTCTGGTCCGTCGACATCACCGTCGACCTCCCCGACGGCCGGAGGCTCGTCGTCGAGTACGACGGCGCCTACTGGCACGCGGACAAGACCGACATCGACGTGGAGAAGTCCCGGGACCTCCTCGCGGCCGGGTTCCTCGTCGCGCGACTTCGCGAGCACCCTCTGCCGGCTCTGCCCATCGACGACCCCGGCTACGCCGAGTTCACCGTCCACTCGACCGCCCCCAACTCGGACGACGTGATCGAGCGCGTAAGGCAGTGGGCGGCCGGCCACCGATGAGCGCGTCAGACCGGTCGCGGTGCGCCATTCACGCGTCTCGGCGCCAGCCGGCTCGCACTCCCCCGCCCCGCCGAGTGCGGCCGGTTCACCCAGCTGCGCGCCGCGGCCACTCCCCGGCACCCGCACGGCATCACGCGTTCGCCCTCACGCCGTCGGTGCCGACCCCGCCTCGGCGGCGTCCTGGATGAGCTCCGCAACCGTGGTCGGCCGGGAGACGGCCACGGCGTGGGAGGCCTCGGGCAGCTCGAGGACGGCGGCACCGGCGCGCCCTGCGGTGAAGCGCTGGAGCGGCGGCGGCAGCGCCTGGTCGGCGCCGGTCACCAGGGCCCAGGAGGGTTTGGTGCGCCAGGCCGCCACGGTGGGCGCATCGGTGAACACCCGCTCGGCGACCGGTCGTTGGAGTGCGGCGAGCACCTGCGCCACCTCCGGGTCGAGGTCGGCTGCGAGGAACGGCCGGTAGGCCTCCCGCGGAACGGTGAGCTCCGTCGCCCGGTCGGTGTCGTTCGTGGCGAACGCGGTGCGCCGCAGGCGGGAGAGGAGCGGTGAGGGGGCGAAACGAGCGGCGAGCGTCTGGTGGCTCTCGCCCGCGTCGGGGAGGTAGGCGGCCACGTAGACCAGGGACACGACGTTGGGAGCGGCTCCGGCCTCCGTGATCACGGCGCCTCCGTAGGAGTGGCCGACCAGGACGACGGGACCGTCGATACCCGCGATGACGGAGGCCAGGTAGGCGGAGTCGTGGGCCAGTCCGCGCAGCGGGTTCGCGGCGGCCACGGCGGTCATGCCGCGTCGGTGGAGTTCGGCGATGACGCCGAACCAGCTGGTCGCGTCGGAGCAGCCGTCGTGGACGAGCACGACGGTGGGCCTGGTGGAGGACATGGCGACCTTTCGGATGGCGCCGACGGTGGTGCCGGCTGCTGGGCACGCGGCCACGGAGCGCGCGGCCACGGGCAGGCGGTGTCGCCAGGCGGCACGGGCGTCGGCGGGGTGGCGGAGGCGGGTTCAGGAGGCCGGCTCAGGACGCCGGCTCAGGACGCCGGACGGTGACCGGACGCCTGCCAGCCGGGCGGCTGGTGGCCGTCGGTCTGCGCGGCGTAGGCCTGCCACTCGCGGGGCGAGACTCCGTAGGCGTCACGGAACGCCCGGCTGAAGTGGGAATGGCTGACGAATCCCCAGCGGTGCGCGACGGCCGAGACGCTGGTCTGCCGGCGGGACGGGCGCTCCAGCTCCCGCCGGCAGACGTCGAGGCGCCGCCGGCGCACCCACTGGCCCACGGTCATCCCCTCCTGCTGGAAGAGCTTGTGCAGGTAGCGCACCGAGATGTGCTGCGACCGGGCGATCGATTCGGGCGAGAGGTCCGGATCGGCCAGGTTCTCCTCGATGTGGGCGCGGATCCGCGACAGCATCCCGGCCGCGGCGGTCGGGTGCACCGGGCTCTGCCGTTCGAGCAGGTCGGTCACCAGGATGGCGACGATGTCGGAGACGCTGCGCGCGAGGTGGTTGCCCGGCCGCGCGCGGTGGGCCCGGATCTGGCCGGCGAGGGTCCGCAGGAACTGGGAGGCCAGCGAGCCGATGCCCTCGCTTCCCCGCGCCATCAGCCCGCCCGCCCGCCGGACGTCGCCGCGCCGCACGCCCAGGTAGAAGCAGGGGACGCGGAAGTGGACCATCCGGCACCCGGGATCGCGCAGGAGGTCCGCCGGCTGCGGGGTGGTGCCGATCAGCAGGTCCCCGGGTTCCAGCGCGGTGCTGGCTCCGTGACGGCGGAGCGAGGCCGCGCCGTCGAGGTACAGGGCGACGTACAGGCAGTCGTCGGGGTCGGCTCCGGGAGGCGGGGAGAGGACGTCGATGCAGCCGACGCCCCCGTCCTGGGCGGCCTGGCCGGGCTGGTGGTGGTCTGTTCCGGGCATGGGTGGGGTGTCCGACGGGATCACGGGAGGCTCCGACCGGTTCGAGTGTTCTGTGCGGTTGCTGGGGGGATCGCCGCTCGGCCGTACGCCGGCGGTGGGTCGTTCGGGAGGGGAACCCGTCGATGACCGGCGTTGGACTCGTTCGGGTCCGGGGTTCCGGACCAGGCAGGTTGCCGGAGGATGAGCGGCGGCCCGCGGGAACGATTCTCGCCGCGCACCGGACTCGCCGGCCACCGACCGGCGTAGGGATTGCCCGACGGAAGTTCATCGCTTTGTAGCAACGGCGTGGCCCCGCCCCGCCGCGGGAGTACGTGCCCGGCAGCGGGGGAACGTGCCCGGCGCACCGGCCGCGTGTGCACTGGCCGTCACCTCCTGGTGCGCCGCCGGGACATCACCGACGGCTCCGCCGTCTAGCCTGAGCAGCGGAACGGCCTCCCCTCCCGCCTCCTCGGCAGCTTCCGGGACCCCGGCCGGACAGCGCCGGCACCGGCCCCGGCCGTCGGACGCCCCCGTCCGGCCGCACCGCCCCCGTCCGGCCGCACCGCCCTCGCCCGGCGCGCACGCCCCTGTCCCCGCGGACCCGGGCGGCCCCTCGTCGCCCCGTCCAGCCGGCCGTGCCACCCGCCCCCACACCGACCCAGGAGATCCCCATGCCCGCCCACCACCCCGTCTCCGGTGCGCAGCACCGCCCGGAGGCGAGCATCACCGGGATCGTCCTCGACGCCCGGATCGTCCTGGACGAGGAGCAGTCCTTCGGCGTCCCCGTGCGCTTCGGCTACCGCGACGACGACCCGTACGCCGTCACGCTCGCCTTCCTCGGCCCCGCGGCCGAGGCGGGCACCTGGCAGCTCTCCCGCGACCTCCTGTGGGAGGGACTGCAGAAGCCGGCCGGCCTCGGCGATGTCCGCATCTGGCCGCCCTGCCCCTGCCACGGCCGCTCGTCCCTGCGCATGATGCTCCAGGGCCGGGACGGCAGCGTCCTCGTCGACCTCCCGTCCCGGCAGGTGCGTCGCTGGCTCCGCCGTGAGTGCTTCGCGCTGGTCCCCCCGGGCACGGAGGGGGACCTGATCGACTGGGACGCCGAGCTGGGCGGCCTGGCCGGCTGACGTCCGCCGACTGCCGGCCACAACCGTGACGTCGGAGCGGAGGAGCACGCCCTGCCCCGGACGGCCGGACGGACAGCCGCACGGGACCGACCGGCCCGAGCCGGGCCGGGCCCGCTCAGGGTCCGGTGCCGGCCGCCGGGCCCTCCGAGCGCCGTGCGGGCCGGTGGGTCACTCCGGCCCGCGCCCTCCGGCGCCTCCCGTGCGGGCGGTGACCAGGCCGGACTCGTAGGCCGCGATGACCGCCTGGGCACGGTCACGGACGTCGAGCTTGCCGAAGATGCTGGTGATGTAGTTCTTCACCGTGGAGTGGCTGATCTCCAGGGCCCGGGAGATCCCGGCGTTGTCCAGGCCGGTGGCCATGAGGCGCCACACCTCGACCTCGCGGGGGGTGAGTTCGCCCGTTTCCGTGACGGGCGGCGGGGTGCCCGGAGGGACCCGGACGTAGGTGGAGATCAGCCGGGTGAGCAGGCGCGGAGCGACCACCGCCTCGCCGGCGTGGACGGTGCGGATCGCCGCGCCCAGGTCCTCCGGGGAGACGTCCTTGGGCAGGAACCCGCAGGCACCGGCGCGCAGCGCGGCCACCACGTACTCGTCCATGTCGAAGGTGCTGAGGGCGAGGACCCGGCAGTCCGGCAGGGTGCGGGCCAGCTCCTGCGTCGCGCCGACCCCGTCCAGGACGGGCATCCGGATGTCCATCACCACGACGTCGGGGCGCAGCCGGTGGGCGAGGGCGACGGCCTGTTCCCCGTTCTCGGCCTCGGCCACCACCTCGAACGACGGGTCGGGCGAGAGGATCAGTGCCAGACCGCGCCGGACCAGCGGCTGGTCGTCCACGATGAGGATCCTGATCGCCGGTGTCCCGGCGCTCACCGGGCCGCCGCCGTCCCGTGCTGGACGGCCGCGTCGGCCGTCTCGTCCGACGCCAGCGGCAGGTCGGCCACCACGGCGAAGCCGCCGTCCGGCCGCGGGCCCGCCCGCAGGGTGCCGCCGTGCAGGGCGACGCGCTCGCGCATGCCGATCAGGCCGTAGCCGCTCCGGCTCCCGGGCGACGGCGGGTCCTGGAGAGGCGCGCCGGCGCGCAGTCCGCCGTCCTCGCCGAGCCCGCCGTCGTCGCGCACCTCGACGGTGACCCGGTCCGGACCGTACGTCAGGAGCACGGAGGCACGGGCGGGTCCCGCGTACTTGCGGGCGTTGGTGAGGCCCTCCTGGACGATCCGGAACACCGTCAGGCCGACGGTCGGCGGCAGGGGGCGCCGGGTCCCGTGGACGCCGAGGTCGGTCGGCAGGCCGGCCACGCGGGACTCGTCCACCAGCCGGCCGAGGTCCTCCGCTCCGGGCTGGGGCGACGGCGGGGCGGTGTCCGGCTCGTCGCCGGCCCGCAGGACGTCCAGGAGCTGGCGCATCTCGCGCAGGGCCAGCCGCCCGGAGGACTCCAGGGTGACCAGGGCGTCCCGGACCACCTCCGGGTTGCCGAGGTTGGCGCGGGCGCCGCCGGCCATCAGCTGCATGGTGGTGATGTGGTGGGCCACGATGTCGTGCAACTCCCGTGCGATGCGGCGGCGTTCGTCGGCCACCGCGCGGTCGGCGAGCAGCCGGCGGTTGGCCGCGACCTCCCGCTGCCAGCGCGCCACGGCGAGCCCGGCGCCGGCCACGAGCAGGGCGGAGACGGGGGCGCTGACGGCCGCCTGCCAGGCGGGCATCCGCAGGTGGCTCTGGCTCAGCAGTGTCAGCACCGACGTCACCACCGAGGCCGCCGCCGTCTCCAGGGCGGTGCGGGCCCTGGCCACCGAGTACAGGGCGACCACCAGCGCGGCGCCGAAGTGGGGGCTCGCCGGTGCGGACAGGTCGGCCGCCGACTGGAGCGCCAGGACCCCGGCCAGCGTCGCGACCGGGCGGCTGCGCCGGGCGAGCAGCGGCAGGGCCGACAGCGTGACCAGGAGGAAGCCCGTCAGGCTGGCCCCGCGGTCACCGGCCTCCCCGGTGAACACCACGTAGCCGAGCAGGTCGATGCTGCAGGCGCCGACGGCCAGCAGCGCGTCGGCGCGGGTCCACGGCGCACCGTCGGCGTCCGGCGGAGCGTCCGCCGCCCCGCCGGGCCCCGGGTCGGAGCCCGCCCCGTACGTCGCATCCGCTGCGAGGCGCTGACGCCCACCCATGCCCGTTCCCCCTCCGTGCCCTGCCGCCGGCGGACGTCCGAATCCGGAGGTCCAGATCCGGACGTCCGAATCCGGGTCCGGCCCGGACCCGGCCCGGACCTGCGCTGATCAGCCCTGATGACGCCATTCTGGCACCCGCCCACCCGGCCCCGGCATGCTCCCCGCGGCCGATCACGCAGGCCCGGACCAGGACCACGGTCCCGGGTCCGGGCCCGGCCGAGGAGCTGGGGCCCCGGTGCGGATCGTCCGCCGCAAGGACGTCCGGGGCCCGCTCCGGGTGATGGTCTGGAACCCGGCCGGGAACCCCCGGAGCAGAGACCGACCTTGGGGACGTTCGCGTCCACCGCCGGAGGAAATCGTGATCCGCGCACTGACCGGATACGCCACCAGAAACCCGTGGAGGGTGATCGCCCTCTGGGTGGTGCTGGGAGTCGCCCTGGCCGGGCTGAGCCCGATGCTGCTCTCCCGCGTCACCCAGGCCCGGACCGGGGACTTCCTGCCCCGCGGCTACGACTCGGCCGCCGCGCTGCGGATCGCCGAGGAGGAGTTCGGGGCGAGGCCCGACGCCACCACGGTCACGGTGCTGGTCGCCAGGACCGACGGCAAGCCCCTCACCACCGCCGACGAGCAGCGGATCGGCGCCGAGTCGGCGAAGCTCGCCCAGCGCCGGGTCGTCATGCCGAGGAAGGACGACAAGCCGGCCTTCCTCGTCCCCGACCGCTCCCAGACCCCCCGGGTCGCCCCGGCGCTGCCGGCCCCCGACCGGAGCTTCGAACTGCTCGCCGTCGAACTGACCGGGAACGCCGCGGACGAGGGGGTCCAGGACGTCTACCGGGCCTTCCGGGACGCCGCCCGGGCGCAGTTCGCCGAGGCCGGGATGCGCACCGGCTTCACCGGGGGACTGGCCGACGCCGCCGACACCGCCGACTCCCACCGGACCGCCGCGACGGTCGGCAGCGCGCTCGTGACGGGGCTGATCGTCCTGCTCAACGTCCTGGTGTTCCGCAGCGTCCTGGCGGCCCTGCTGCCGCTTCTCGCCGTCGCCATGATCGGCGGCGTGGCCGGCGGAGCCGTGGCCGGCGCCGCGATGCTGACCGGCCTCAAGCTCGACGCCGGCACCCCGGGACTGATCTCCGTGGTCCTGCTCGGCATCGGGATCGACTACCTGCTGTTCCTGCTCTTCCGCTTCCGCGAGCACCTGCGGGCCCGACCCGAGCAGCCCGCCCGCGAGGCGGCCGCCGAGGTGTCCGCCCGGGTGGGCACCGCGATCACCTCGGCCGCGCTGACCATCGTGGCCGCCTTCGCCACCCTCGGCGTGGCGAGCTTCGGCCAGTTCCGCTCGCTCGGCCCGGCCATCGCCGTCGCGGTCCTGGTGATGCTGATCGGCAGCCTCACCCTGATGCCCGCGCTGCTCGCCGCCTGCGGGCGCAAGATGTTCTGGCCCTCCCGCAGCCTGCGCCGGCAGCCGCGCGAGGGCTTCGCCGCCCGCTTCGGCGCGCTCGTCGCCCGGCGGCCGCTGCCGCTGCTGCTCGCCTCCGTCGCCGTGCTCGGCGTGCTGGCCGCCGGGACGGCCGGGATCCGGATGGACTACGGCCAGGGCGGCTCCGGTGACGGAACGCCGGCCGCCGCCACCGCCGCCGAGATCTCCCGCACCCTGCCGGCCGGCGTCTCGGACCCGACCAGCGTCTACGTCGTCACCACGGACGGCACCACCCTCGACGCCGGCCGGCTCGACGGCCTCTCCCGCGCCCTCGGCACGGTCGACGGCGTCGGCAAGGTCGGCGGGACCACCCTCAACGGGGACCGGCGCGCCGCCCGGATCGACCTCTACCTGACCGCCGACCCGCAGAGCCCGCGCGCCCGCGAGCTGGCCTCCGGCCCGGTCCGCGCCACCGTCGCCGCCCACACGCCCGCCGGGACCACCGCCCACGTCGGCGGCACGGCCGCGGTCTTCGCCGACGTCTCCACCGCCGTCGACCACGACCTGACGGTCGTCTTCCCGGTCGCGGCCGCCCTGATCGGCCTGATCCTGCTGCTGCTCCTGCGCAGCCTGCTCGCACCGGTGGTCCTGATGCTCTCCGTCGGGCTCGGCTTCGCCGCCACCCTCGGCGCCGCCACCCTGCTGTTCCAGCACGGGCTGGGCGAGCCGGGCGTCAGCTTCACCCTGCCGCTGGTGCTGTTCCTGTTCGTCGTGGCCCTGGGCACCGACTACAACATCCTCATCACCGACCGGATCCGCGAGGAGATGCGGCGTCCCGGTCCGGCCCGCGCCGCCGTGGGCCGCGCCGTCCGGCACACCACGCCCGCCATCGCCACGGCCGGCCTGGTCCTGGCCGGGTCCTTCGCCACGCTCGCCACCACCCCGGGCAGCGAACAGGTCGCCTTCGCGATGACGCTCGGCATCCTGCTCTCCGCGTTCGTCCTGTCCCTGGCCCTGGTGCCGGCCCTGGCGGCCCTGCTCGGCCGCGGCATCTGGTGGCCCGTCCGCCCGGCGCGCCACCCCCGCGTGAGCGCCCCGCTCCCGGAGCCGGCCTCCGGCCCGGCCCGCCACCCGGTCGACGCGGGCGGCTGGCGGGACTGACCCTGCCCGGCGCTCCGGGGAGCAGCACCCGGACCGGCCTCCGCCCGTGCGCGGTGGCCGGTCCAGCTGCTCGCCGGGGCGCCCGTTGGGGTGCGCCCGTCAGCAGCCACGGGCTCGCGGGGACTCGGGGCCGTGGGGTCCGGGCGGACGGGGGCCGGGGGGCGCCGGGATCCCGGGGTCCCCGGCCAGGAAGTCCTCCACCACGGCGTTGAAGGCCGCCGGGTTCTCCAGGAAGGGGAAGTGGGAGCTCGCCACGCCGGAGGGGAAGACGTGCAGGCGCGCACCGGGTATCCGTTCGGCGATGTACCGCTGCGAACCGGGGTGCACGTGGCTTCCCTCGCAGCCGATCACCAGGGTCGGCACGTCGATCCTCGGGAGGACGTCGCGCCAGTCCTGGGTGCAGTGGTCGAACAGCAGGGGGACGCCGGCATGGGCGGGTGTCGACCTGATCTGCTCGGCGACGAAGGCGAGCACCTCCGGATCGGGCTCGCCGGAGAACATGCCCCGCACGAAGTCGGCGCGGACCTCGTCGCCCCCCGGTGCCGCGAGCGCGGCGCCCAGGGCCAGCAGCTCCGGCACGTCGAAGATGGCGCCGGAGTCCTGCCGCTCCCGCCCGGTCATCCAGGGCACGGCGGCGACGGCGGCGGGCTGGTCGACGGCGACGAGGCGCCGGATCCGTCCGGTGCCGTACTGGTCGATGAAGCTCCACCACACCGAGACCCCCATGGACCAGCCCAGTGCGTCGAACCGCGCCAGCCGGAGATGGTCGACGAGTTCGAGCACGTCGCGGGAGAGACGGGCGATGCGGTAGCCGTGACGCGGCTTGCCGGACTCCCCGTGGCCCCGGAGGTCGACGGTGACGACGCGGCGGCCGGGGGCCAGCCCCTCGACCTGATGGCGGAACATCGCCTGGGTCTGGCCCCAGCCGTGAAGCATCACCAGCGGGACGCCCCCGCCGCCGCTGTCCCGGTACACCAGCCGTGTCCCGTCCGTCGTGATCAGTTCGCTCATGCCCTCTCACCTGGTCACCGGCGGGCTCCCGCGCCCGCCCCGGTTCTGAACGCCTTCCAATGCGCCGCGCCGCCCCCGCCACCGCGAGCGGGAGGAACCGGGCGGGGGATCCCTCCCGCCCCGTCGCGGCGGGGGCGCCCGCCGCGCGGCCCAGCCGTGGTCAGGCGGCCACGTCGTCGCCCGCGCCGAGGAGCTCCTCGATCCTGAGCCCGAGGTGCAGCGTGAGCCGGTGGGCGCCGTCGTCGAGGTCGAACCCGGTGATCTCCTGGATCTGGCGCAGGCGGTAGTAGAGCGACGTGCGGTGGAGTCGCAGCGCCTCCGCGGTCCGGGGAATCGATCCGGCGTTCTCCAGGAAGCAGCGCAGGGTGTCCCGCAGCCGGTCGCCGCCGTGGGTCCCGGACAGGGTGCGGAGCGGCTCGGGGATCAGGGACGCGTTCAGGACGTGCTCGGGGAGTTGGAGGAGCACGGCGAGCTCCCCGAGCAGGTCCCAGTCGCCGACCCCGTTGAGGGAGGGCAGCCGGCGCGCCGCACGGGCCGCCACGAGCGCCTGCTCGTACGAGGTCCAGGCGCCGTGCACGCTCGGGTGCCGCCCGCCGACGCCGATCACGGGGGCCGCCGACGGGTCCAGGAAGGTACGCAGTTCATCGAGGACACGGGCGGTCTGGGCGACGACCTCGTCCGCGCCGGGGGGCCGGTCGCGGAGCTGGATCAGTGTCGCCCGCTCCTGGTCGATCGCGACGAGGCCCCGGCCCGAACGCGTCCGGCGGAACCCTTCCAGCGCCCCCCACAGGGCCGCCTCGGACTGCCGCACGGGCTCCGTCCCGCGGCCCAGCTGGACGAGGGTGACCAGGACGTGCTCCGCCTCCCCCAGCAGTCCGCGTTCCACGCCCCGCCGGCGGGCGGCGGTCCGTGTCGCGACGTTGGCGTCGACGAGGTCCCGCACGAGGTCCCGCTCGTCGGTCCGCCAGGTGTCGTCGGCGGTGTGCTCCCCGTACATCTGGGCGGCCATGAGGCCGGCGGCGCGGTCGATGGCTTCGGTCTCCGGCTCCCCGAGCTCCTTCTCCGGTACGACCACCATGAGCAGCCCGAGCAGGTGCCCCCGCTCGCGCAGCGGCACGACGTAGCGGGGCAGCAGGCCGAGATCGTCACGGCCGTCGATGAATCCGGGCCTGGTCCACCGGGCCACGCCCTGGGCGAGGACGTAGCGGATGGACGCGTTGTCGGCCCGGCCCTGCAGCAGGGTTCCGATGCGCACCGGGTCCTCGTCGCCGAAGTGACGGCTCGTGCAGACCATGCGGACCAGCGGGTCGTCGACCGCGACGGACCGGCCCAGCAGCTCGGCGAGTTCGTCGACGAGCGCCTGCAGCTCGGGGCTGCCGGGGCGGGCTCGCTGGGGCCTTGCGGTCATGCGCTGTTCCTCTCCTGACCAACTGCTCGCTGCGGATCGCTTCTCCTTTCCGCAGCTCTTGATCATTTTGAGGAGGCGCCGGCCCCGGCACATCGCACGAATCGTCCATTGACGCGGTACCCACGTGGGATGCGAAGCGGTCACTCTCCGCTGTCACGGGCCTGGGCCAGCCGGGCCAGCTCAACGCGCGACGTGAGGTCGAGCTTGGTGAAGGCCCGGCGCAGGTGCGAGCTCACCGTGTGCGGCGAGAGGGAGAGGCGCTGGGCCACCTGGAGGTTGGTCAGCCCTTGCGCCACGAGCCGTGCCACCCGCAGCTCCGACGCCGTCAGCTCGGGCCACCGCCCGTCGTGTCCGGCCGGCCCGGGCCGGCGGCGGACGCCCGCGGCCCGCAGGCGCCGGCGGACGCGGGCGACGTCCCGCTCGGCGCCCGCCCGTACGTAGAGGGCGAGGGCCGTGTCCAGGTGCGGCACCGCGTCGGGCTTGCGGGTGACCGCGAGCTTGCGTCCGACGTCCTCCAGCGCCGACGCCCGGGCCATCGGCCGGGGGCAGTCCTCGAACAGCCCGACCGCGCGCCGGAGGTGACCGAGGTCGTTGTCGAGGAGTCCGCGGGCGTGCGCGGCGGTGGCGGCGAGGAACGTGAAGCCGGGGTTGAGCTGGGCCCGCCGCTCGGCCGCCCCGACCGCCCGGGCGGCCCGCTCGTGGGCGCCGGCGCGCAACGCCATGCGCACGAGCACCGGGGCGTCGGCGGGGTCGAGCGGGCCGGCGAGGCCGTTCCGCCCTCCGGCCCGCGCCGCCGCCGGCCCGTCGAGTACGGCCATGGCACGGTCGGGCCGGCCCTCGGAGTCCGCCATCAGCGCCAGCATCCACGAGCCGACGTCGCGGACGAGTGGTGCGCCCTCGCGCCGCATGCGCCGCGCCTGTTCCGCGTACCCCTGCGCGGCCTGCCGGTCGTCGGTGTGAAGGGCGACGCGCATCATCGCGTACCGGAGCGTGACGTCGGCGAGGTCGCCCGTGCCGGGCTCGTCGGTCGTCGCGCAGGCGGCTTCGCCCTCGGCCCGGGCCTCCGTCAACCGTCCGGCGTCCAGGAGCGCCCGGGTGCGGTACATCAGCCACAGGCGTACGGCGGCCGCCCGGCCCTGGTTCCGGGCGGCCCGGACGCCGTCCTCCGCGGCGGCGAGCGCCTCCGCGGAGCGGCCGGCCCAGCTCGACAGGAAGCCGCCCCACAGGGCCTCCGGAAGCCACAGCGCATGGACGTCGCCCAGGCCGGCGGCCAGGGCGGCGGCCCGGTCCGCCTGCCGGAACGCCCCGTTCCAGTCCGCCCGGTGGAAGCGCACGACCGAGTCGGCCGTCAGCAGGGTGGCCCTGGCGGTGTGGTCCGCCGTCACGTCGGCGTTCTCCAGCGCCTGCGCAACGGCCTGCTCGGCGGCCTGCTGCTCGCCCGCCATCGACAGGCCGAGACAGAGCAGCGCGAGCAGCCGGCCCCGCAGCGCCGCGGGGATCCCGGGCAGCGCCGCCCCGGCACGGGCCTGCCGGACCGCCTCGGAGAAGTCGGACTGGACGGACAGCCGCGCCAGGGCGAGGCGTATCCGCGCCTCGCCCTCGGGCCCGAGGCCGCCGGCCGTCAGGGCGGAGGCGCCCAGCCCGCGTGCCCGGGCCGCCTGCCCCGTCTGCCAGAGCAACGGGATCGTCTCGGCGACGACCCGCGGCCGTCCGGGGGCGTCCGCCGCGGTGAGTTCCAGGGCCCTGAGGGCGAGTTCCGCCGCCGGTCCCGGGGCGGTGGCCGCGAGGTCCGCCGCGGCGGTGCGCAGCCGGGCGGCCTCCGCCCGGTCGTCCTCCCCCGCCTTCCCCGCCTCGCCGGCCGGCGAGGCGGGGGGTCCGGCCGGGGGCTTCGCGTTCTCCGGCGCAGGCCCGGCGGCCTGACGACGCAGGGCCTGGCGCAGGGAGTCGGGGAGGCCAGCCTCCACCGCCTCGCGGATCAGGTCGTGGCGGAATTCGAGGCGATCGCCCGTTTCGGCGAGCAGACCGGAGTCGAGGGACTCCCGCACCGCGGTGATGAGTGCCGCCGACGGTCGCCCGAGCAGTTCGGCGAGCCGGGCGACCGTGACCGGGCCGTCCACGGCGGCCGCCGTCTGGACCAACTCGCGGGCCGCGTCGGAGAGCCGGCCGAGGCGGCGCCCGACGGAGGGCAGCCGGTGCGGGGGAAGGGGCCGGGCCGACAGGCCGGCCGTGCCGTTCTCGATCGTCACCGCCTCCTCCTCCCGCAGCGCACCGAGCAGCTCGACCAGCAACAGCGGCACCCCGTCGGCGCGGCGGGCGACGCGCAGGACGTCCGGGTCCGGAACGGCGCCCAGGACGTCCCGGGTGATGTGCGCGACCGCCTCGCCCCCGAGCGCCCCCAGGACCAGCTCGTGCGCCCCGGCGTGCCGGATCCTGTCCAGGGTCGTGCGCACGCCCGGCGGCACGCTGCCGCCGTTCACGGCCACCAGCCACAGGATCGCGTGCGACGAGAGCCTGGCCGCGAGGGTGTGGAGGGTGAGGAGCGTCAGGTCGTCGCACCACTGGAGGTCGTCGAGGACGATGAGCAGGGGCCCGTGGCGAGCCGCCTCCTGCAGGCGGTCCCCCAGTTCCTGGAGCAGCCAGAACCGCTGGCCGGGTGCCGTGGCGAGGTCCCGGAGGCGGGCGGCGCCCGGCAGCGGCTCCGCCCCGCCGAGCAGCCCCTCCAGCAGCGGGCCCAGCGGCACGAACTGTTCGTCGGGGTCCGCCGCCCCCTGGAAGACCCTCGTCCCGCGCCGCCTCGCGGAGGCCGACGCCTCCGCGAGGATCCTGGACCTGCCGATGCCGGCCGGGCCTTCGACGCGGACGATCCCGCCCTCGCCCCGGGCGAGCGCGTCGAGCCGCGCCTCGACGAACGCCAGTTCGGTCTCCCTGCCGCGGACCGGCGGCCGCACACCGTCCGGGTCCTCGGGCACGGGCCATGTACTCAATCGGTTCACACTCATTCCGCCGGCCGGGGCCGCACGGGACGAGGGTCGGTCCGCGTGCGGTACGGCGGATCAGTATGGAGCACGGCGGCTCCGGCCCGGCCGGGGCGCCGGTCCGCGGGCCGCCGTGCGCGGGGCGTCCGCGCTCCCCCGGGCCCGGCGGGTGCCCGCGCCCGGTGGCGCCGGGCCCGGGAGGCGCCGGGCGTTCCGGCGTCACCCGGCGGCTCCGCGGTGTGGCGTCACTTCGCCAGGAAGGCGAGGAGCGCGCTGTTGACCTCCTCGGCGTGGGTCCAGAGCAGGCCGTGCGGGGCGCCCTCGATCTCGACGTAGTCGGCGGACGGAAGGGCCTTGTGGAAGGGGCGGGCGGTGCCCTCGGCGGGCAGGATGCGGTCGGCCGTGCCGTGCAGGATCAGGGCCGGCACGTCGATGCGGGGGATGTCGGCCCGGAAGTCGGTGTACCAGGTCGACGGCGCGGCCGACGCGGCGAAGGAACCGCCGCCCGCCGCGGTGTTCCAGCTGTTGCGGACCGCCTCCTCGCTGATCCGGGTGCCCAGGTTCTCGTCGAGGTTGAAGAAGTCGGCGAAGAAGGCCGTGTAGTAGGCGTAGCGGTCGGCCTTCACGGAGGCGACCACGCCGTCGAAGAACTCCTTCGGGGCGACGCCCTCCGGGTTGTCCTCGGTCTTGAGCAGGCAGGGCTCCAGCGAGGCGAGGAAGGCGACCTTGGCGACGCGGGCGGAGCCGTACGCGGAGACGTAGCGGGCGACCTCGCCGGTGCCCATGGAGAAGCCGACCAGGACGGCGTCGGAGAGGTCGAGGGTCTCCATCACGGTGTTCAGGTCGGCCGCGAAGGTGTCGTAGTCGTAGCCGGTCGTCGGCTGCGAGGACCGGCCGAAGCCGCGGCGGTCGTAGGTGATGACGCGGTAGCCGGCGTCGAGCAGCGCGGCGCTCTGGCGCTCCCAGGAGTGGCCGTCGAGCGGGAAGCCGTGGATGAGGACTACCGGCCGGCCGGTGCCGTGGTCCTCGTAGTAGAGGTCGATGGCGGTGGAGTTCTCCTGGCCCACGGTGATGTACGGCATGGGGTGTTTCCTCGATTCGGTTCGGCTGGTCCGCGCGTCGGGATCGGCGCGGCAAGCCGTCACGCTAGGCCCGGTACGGCACCGGTTGTTGTCGTGCGGTGCACCGCACCTGGCCGGGGGGCGCACCGCGCCCGGCCGGGGCGCGGAGTCACCCGCGCCGGGCCGGTCCCGCTCAGCCGGCGGGGGCGTCCCCGGTGCCGGCCTCCGCCAGCACCAGCCGGGCCAGGTGCACCCGTGAGTGGACCGAGAGCTTGCGGAAGACCGACGCCAGATGGGTGTTGACCGTGTGCGGGGAGACGACGAGGGCGGCCGCGGCCGACCGGTTGGTGTGGCCTGCGGCGATCAGCCGGGCGACCTTGCGTTCCGAGGCCGTGAGCGCCTCCCAGCCGTGGCCGGGGCGCGGCCCGGAAGGCCCGGTACGCCGCGCGGAGCGCTGCCCGGAGCGGGCCGCCGCCCGGTCCAGGCCGGCCCGGACCAGGTCGGCCTCGACGCTCGCCCCCGCCTGCGCGTAGGCCTCGTACGCCGTGGTCAGGGCAGGTACCGCGGCGGCGTCGCCCGCGGCCAGCAGTGCGCGCCCGAGGTCGGCGGAGGCCGCCGCGAGGTGCAGTGGGCGGGGTCCGGTGCGGAGGATCCGGACCGACCGCTCCAGGAGTCCGTGGTCGGCGTTCAGCAGCGCGGCCGCGTGGGCGGCGGTCCCCTGCGCGGTCGGCACGGAGGGGTTGCGGGAGGCGTACCCGGCCGCCTGGGCGACGAGGTCCCCGGCCAGGGAGCGGTCCCCGGCGCGCAGGGCGATCCGCACGGCGTCGACGAGACGGGTGCGCAGCAGCCTCCACCGGACGAAGGGGTGGTCCCGCTGGGCGGACCGGACCCGTTCGGCCGCTGCCGCGTGGTCGCCGTCGGCATCGGCGACCACGGCCTCCAGGTACTGGTGCGCGGCGTGGTTCCCCGTGTTCGGCCGGTCGGCCATGGCCGCCCTGACGACGTCCAGGTGTTCCCCGGCCGCCTCGCGGTCGCCGCGCAGCACCGCCAGCAGGCCCCGGCTGACCCGGATGTTGACCAGGTTGCCGGGCACCTGGATGTCCGCCTCCAGCCGTTCGGCGGTGACGAGGTCGGCCTCCGCGTCGTCGAGCCGCCCGAGACCCAGGTTCAGGCTCCCCTGGGCCCACGTCAGCATCGCGGGGCGCAGGTGTCCGTCGCCCGCCGTCCGCAGCAGCCGCCGTGCGGAGTCGAAGTCGTCCAGGTGGACCCGTGCGACGACCTCCTCGGGTAGGAAGGCCGCGTCGAACGCGTTCAGCGCCGTGTGGTGTCCGACGGCGGCGGCGCAGTCGCCCTCGTTGAGGGCGATCTCGCCGAGGCCCCACAGCGCGAGGACGCGGGCCTCCCGGTCCCCGGCCCGCTCCGCCTCGGCGAGCGCCCGTTCCCCGGTCCGGCGAGCCGCCCCGAGGTCGCGTCCGCGGGACCGGGCCAGCGCCTGGCGCGCGGTCAGCCGGGCGCGGACCGCCGGGTCGGTGACGACCGCCAGCGCCGCCGTGGAGCGGCGGGTCAGATCGTCGACGTCGTCCAGGTGCCACAGGGTGTCGCCGAGGACGGACTGCAGCCGGGCGAAGACGTCCAGCGGCGGCTGGCGGGCCAGCAGCGCGTCGCCGGTCTCCCGCGCCCGGGTGTACCGCCCGGCGCGGGTCAGCGCGGTGACGGCCCTCTCCCCCACGCTGAACGCCGCGGGCGCGTGGGGCGGCACGAGTTCGAGGGCGCGCACGGCCAGGTCGGCGGCGAGGTCGGGCATGACGGCGCTCACGTCGGCGGCGGCCCTGCCGAGCAGGGCGATCGCCTCGTCGTCGCCGGGTCCGGCGCTCTTCAGCAGGTGCGGGACCGCGTCGACGGAGGTCCGGCCGGTCGCGACGAGCCGGCTCGCGGCCTCCCGGTGCAGCGCGCGGCGCGCCGAGGGGGCGAGGTCGGCGTACACCGCCTGGCGGAGCAGGTCGTGGCGGAACCGGAGGCGTTCGCCGTCGTCGTCGAGGAGCCCGGCGGCGATCGCCTCGTCCAGTTCGCCGATGAGACCGGAGGCGGGCCGGCCGCACAGGGCCGCGGCGTCGGCGAGCGTGAACGTGCGCCCGAGGACCGAGCCGATCCTCAGGAAGTGGAGGGTGTCCGGCCGGAGCGCGGCCAGTCTGCTGCGCACGCCGAGGACCAGCCGCTGCGGCGGCTCCGACGGCTGCGGCCCGTCCACGCCCGACGCCGCGATCCCCGTCAGCATCTCGGCCGCGAGGAACGGGTTGCCGCCCGACCCGTCGAGGAGCTCCGTGACCCTCTGCGGCACGTCCCCGCCCAGCACGTCGCGTGCCAGCTCGGCGAGGGCCCCGTCGGACAGCGGCCGCAGGGGGAGGCTCGTCGTCCGCGGCCCGTCCCCGGACAGGCCCGGGTCCTCCCTGCCCGCGAGCAGCCACAGGACCGGGGAGGTGCGCAGCCGGGCCGGCATGACGTTCAGTGCGAACCGGCTCAGCGGATCGGCCCACTGGACGTCGTCGATCGCTATCAGTGCGGGCGTGCCCGCCGACCGCTCCTCGATCAGCTGGGCCAGCCTTTCGACGAGCCAGATGCGCTGGTCGTGATGGCCCGCGAGGTGCGCGAAGTCCGCGGTGGACAGCAGCGGCGGGTCGCCGTCCAGGAGCCCCGAGGCCAGCGAGGTAAGCGGTGCCAGGTCGTGCAGCTCCTCGGCCCGTCCCTGGCTGACGAGGAACCCGTGGGCCCGTGCGATCGAGACGGTCTCCTCCAGCAGCACGGTCTTCCCGATCCCCGGCTCGCCCAGGAGCAGCGCGATCGCGCCGCCGTCACCGTCGCGCACCCCCTCGACCAGGGCGCGCAGCCGCTCCAGCTCGGGCTCGCGCCCCCGCAGCCCGGGCCGGCTCGGCCCGCCGTTCACGGGCCGCTCCTCGCGGCCCCCGCACCGGCCGGTCCCCGGGCTCATCCCTTCACCGATCCGGCGAGCAGGCCCCGGGCGAAGTGCCGCTGGAGGGAGAGGAAGACGGCCACCGGGACGAGGGCCGACACGAACGCCCCTGCCGTGAGCCGCTGCCACTCGTTGCCGCGCGTCCCCGCCATCGCCGCCAGTCTGACCGTCATCGGCGCCGTCTCGGCCGTTCCGCCCGACAGCGCCAGGGCCACCAGCAGGTCGTTCCACACCCAGACGAACTGGATGACCGCGAACGTGACCAGGGCCGGGCGGGCGAGCGGCAGCACGATCCGGAGCAGGAGCGTCCCGTGCGAGGCGCCGTCGACCCGCGCGGCCTCGATCAGCTCCCGGGGCAGCCCGGCCAGGAAGTTGTGCAGGAGGAACACCGCGAACGGCAGCGCGAAGGCCGTGTGGGCGAACCAGACGTGGCCGAACCGCGCCGGTCCGGTGGCGTTCCAGGCGGGCAGGAACAGCCACCCCCGGGAGAAGAGCCTCAGCAGCGGCACGAGTGCCATCTGGAGGGGCACGATCTGGAGCGCGAAGACGCCGACCACGAGCGCGTCGCGCCCCCTGAAGTCGATCCAGGCCAGGGCGTACGCGGCGAGGAACGCCAGGACGAGGGGGAACAGCACCGAGGGAACGGTGATGACGACCGAGTTGACGAAGTACTCGGCGAGCCGCCCCGACGCGTTGCCGCCGCCGGAGACCACCTCGCCGTAGTTGTCGAGCGTGAGGTGCGGCGCGCCGAACACGGTCCACCAGCCCGTCGTCTTGATCTCGTCCTCGGGGCGGAACGAGGAGAAGAGCAGACCGAGCGTCGGCGTCGTCCAGAGGACCGCGACCACCACGGCGGTCAGCGAGAAGGCGCGGGAGGCCAGACGCTCCCGGACACCGGTCACCGCGCGCTCCGCTGCGCCCGGACCTGGTAGGCGACGACGGGGGCGACGAGGACGAAGAGGAGCACGGCGAGGGCCGCACCGCGGCCCGTCTCCCCGTAGCGGAAGGCCTGGTCGTACATCGCGTGGGCGACGACCTCCGTGCCGAACTGGCCGGCGGTCATCGTCTTGACGATGTCGAACGCCTTGAAGGTGCCGACCACCTCGGCGAGGACCACGACGAGCAGCGTGGGTCTGATCGACGGCACCGTGATCCGCCGGAAGACCTGCCGGGGTGACGCGCCGTCCAGCCGGGCCGCCTCGACCAGCTCGCGGGGAACGGCCCTGATCGCGCCCGTCAGCAGGACGGCCGCGAAGCCGGTCTGCGTCCACACCGCCACCACGACGAGGAACAGGACGTTCCACGGGGAGTCCACGAGCCACTGCCTCGGCTCGCCGCCGAACGCGACGACGAGCCGGTTCAGCAGTCCGATCTGCTCCGCCTCCGCGGGGCGGTAGGCGTAGACGAACCTCCAGACGAGGCCGGCGCCGACGAACGAGACCGCCATCGGCATGAGGACGACGGACAGCGCGAGCGCCCTGAACCGCGAATGCGCGACGGCCGCCGCGTAGAGCAGGCCGACCACGGTCACCAGCAGGGGCACCAGCACCACCCAGACCAGGGTGTTGCGCAGTGCGGTCAGCGCCCCGGGGTCGGTGAACATCCACACGTAGTTGTCGAGTCCGGCCCACGCGGCTCCCGTGCTGTCGGTGAACGACAGCGCCAGGGTCTGCAGACCGGGCAGGAGGAGACCGGCCGTCAGCAGCAGGAGTGCGGGGGCCAGCAGCAGGAAGGCCGCGCCCCGCCTGCGCGCCGGCCCCCGGTGCAGCGCCAGCAGGATGAGGAGGACCACCGCCGCGAAACCGGCGACGCCCTGGAGCAGGAACAGCAGTTTGGGCCGCTGGGCGGCGACGTCGAACGGCATCAACGGACCGGCCAGGACCGTTCGATCGAGTCGGCGACCTGCTGGGTGCCCGCGCCGCCGATCCAGTCGACGGCCCCCTTCCAGAACGTCCCCGCGCCGACCGAGGCGGGCATCAGGTCCGAACCGTCGAAGCTGAACCGGGTGTTCGGGTCCTGGAGCAGCTGGATCGCGAGCCGGTCGACCGGGGTGGCGGCGTTCGCCGGGTCCACGCCCTTGTTCGCCGAGACGAACGGGCCCTTCTTCATGCGCGCGTTGGCGAAGTCCGCGGTCGCCAGGTACTGCTGGAAGGCCCGGACCTCGGGGCGGTCGGAGAACGCCGCGGCGAACACCCCGCCGCCCAGGACGGGTTGCCGGGCGGTGTCCGTCCCCGGCAGGACGAAGACGAAGACGTCCCCGTCCGGTCCGATCCTGGTGCCCGCCGGCCACTGCTCGGCGTAGAACGAGGCCTGGCGGTGCATCGCGCACGCGCCGGACAGGACCGGCCGACCGGCCTCCTGGTAGGAGATCGAGGCCATCGACCGGGCCGGCCCGAAGCCGCCGTTGGCGTAGCGGTCGTTCCTGAGGATGGATCCCACGGTGTCCATGGCCTCGATCACCCGAGGGTCGTTGAACGGGATCGCGTGGGAGACCCACTGGTCGTAGACGTCCTTGCCCTGCCGGCGCAGCAGGACGTCCTCGATCCAGTCCGTCACGGGCCAGCCGGTCGCCTCGCCGGACTCGATGCCCGCGCACCACGGCTTGACGCCCGAGGCCGCGACCTTCTCCGTCACGTCCATCAGCTCGGACCACGTGCGGGGAACGCCCAGTCCCCGGTCCCGGAAGAACGTCGGCGAGTACCAGACGAGCGACTTCACGTTCGCGACCAGCGGGGTGCCGTACAGGGTGCCGTCGACGGTCGTGTAACCGTTCCAGTCCGCCGACCAGCCCTGCTCGGCCAGGGACGCCACCGCGGCGCTCAGGGGCTTGAGGCTGCCCGCGCGCGCGAAGCGCTCCAGGAGCCCCGGCTGGGGGAAGAACGCCACGTCGGGCGCGCTCCCGCCGGCGACCCGGAGCTGGATCTGCGCCTCGAACTCCCCGTCGCCCTCGTACGAGACGTCGATCCCCGTGCAGTCCGCGAAGTCCGCCCAGGTCTCCTCGAACAGGTCGGCCTCCCGGTCCCGGTTCGACCCGTAGACGGTGACCCGGGTGCCGGGGTGCCTGCCGTACCCGGCGTACGGTCCGCAGTCGACGGTGGCGCGGGACTCGGCACCGCCGTCCTGCGGGGCGCCGCAGGCGGTGGCCACCAGGGCGAGGGCGGTGACGACGAGTGCGAACCTCGCACCGAAGCTCATGGGTGTACTTCCTCCGATCGCCCCCGGAGCGATCTCGGGGGCGATCCTGGGGCGACCAGAAGCTATCAGCGCTCGAACGTCATCGACCAATCGTTCGATCTGGGGTTTTGTGTCAGCGGGCGGTGGACCGGACCGCCTCCTGGATCAACTCCGCCACGGCCTCGGGCCGGGCGAGCATGACCAGGTGCGAGGAGTCGACCTCGACGGTCGTCATGCCGGCCCGCCGGTAGCCGAAGCGCTCCACGTCGGGGTTGATGGTCCGGTCGTCGGTGGCCACCAGACCCCAGGAGGGCTTGCTCCGCCACGCCGCGACCGGCGCCGCCTCCGTGAAGGCCCGCGCGGCCAGCGGACGCTGGGAGACGGCGAGCACCGCGGCGAGCCCGGGGTCGACGTCCGCCGCGAACAGGGCGGGGAACCGGTCGACCGCCACCGAGACGTCGGTCCCGGTGGCGGCGGCGGTCCCGGTGGCGGCGGCGGTCCCGGCGGAGTCGGCCACGGGGAACGGGGTGAAGACGAGCGCCTCGGCGAGGCCGGAGTCGGGGAAGCGTCCCTGCAGCTCGCCCAGGCTCTCGCCCTCCTCCAACGCGTATCCGGCGAGGTAGACCAGCGCCCGGACGTTGTCCTCGGCGCCGGCGAGGGTGATGACGGCGCCGCCGTAGGAGTGGCCCACCAGGATCACGGGGCCGTCGATGGCGCGGATCACCGAGGCGATGTACGCCGCGTCGTCGACCAGGCCGCGGTTGGGCACCGCCGGAGCCACCACCTCAAGGCCGGCGGCGATCAGTTCGGGGATGACGCGGGCGTAGCTGGAGGCGTCGGCGAAGGCGCCGTGGACCAGGACGACGGTGGGGCGGGTGGATCGGGGCATCGGTGAGACTCCTCGGTGCGTGACTGGGGGGGTGAGGGAGGCGGAGCCGCGGGGCCCGGTCGGCCGACCTGCGCGGGCAGGACAGTGTCGGTGCGCGGGCCGGACCGGACGGCGCGGTCCGCGGCCCGGACGGTGCGCGGCCCGGCCGGCGGACGTGCGCGGCTCACCGGGCGGTCAGAGCGTGCGGCGCACGCCCGCCTGGCGCTCCAGGTTGCGGAGCTGGACGGCCAGGTCGCCGTGCACGGCGGTGTGGGCGGGGCCGCTGCGGCCGATGGGCAGGACCTCCTCGCTGCGCATGTCTTCCAGCATCAGGGCGAACGCCGCGTACATCGCGACGAGCGCCACCACGAGGCCGAGGGCCCCGGACGTGCGCGTCAGCCACTCGGCGCCCGTGAGCCCCGAGAGGCCGGTGGCCGCCCAGCGGGGCAGCGAGACCGCCAGCACGAACCAGAGCGCGCGCTTGGGCCGGGTCACGGCGGTCATCAGCGCCCCGAAGCAGAGGAACGCCAGGTTGAACACGCCCAGCACCCGGAGGCCGTCGGCCGCGCCGCTGAACATGACGAGCGCGTAGGCCAGCCAGCTGCCGGCGAACACGCCCATGAGCGTCGCCGCGATCACGTCACGGGCGCCGAAGGCCAGGACGCTCACCAGGAGTTGCAGGGCGAAGGCGGGCAGCACGCACAGGGCGACGGCGCCCCGGGCCTCGGGCCCGAGGAGCCCGAGCTGCAGACAGCCCGTCATCACGGAGGCGATCGCCACCGTGAAGAAGCCCAGCGGCATGGGTGAGGCGATGGGACGCAGGTTGATCCGGGTCATCGACCGCAGGTCCGGTTCGAAACGGCGTGCCGGGGTCGCGTCCGGCCCGCCGTCCGGTGCTGCGTCGTCGCCGCCTGCGGCGGGGGAGGCTGTGGTCATCGTGCGGCTCTCTCGTTCAGTGGTCGGGCTCGGTGCTCGGGCTCAGTGCCCGGGGTCAGGGCTCGGGGTCGGGGCTCGGACGCCGGGCCCGGGGGTCAGTGCCCGGGACCAGGGCTCGGATCAGTGGTCGAAGCAGGGGTCGAGGAACGACGGCGGCGTCCCCGGGTCGGAGCCCCGGGCGACGCGCCACCGGCGGTGCTGCTCGGACTCGGCGGCGGCCTCGGCCACGAGCGACGCCTGGCGGGCACCGCTCTGGTAGCCGCCGAAGTGGGCCACCGGGCTCCACCCCGGGCTCACCGGCGGGACGGCCTCGTCGAGTCCCTCGTACTCCGCACTCGCGTAGACGATCCGGCCGCCGACGACGGTGAGCACCGACTCGATGTCGGGAATGGCGGCCTCGGGCACGGTGAAGTAGTCGTCGGACAGGATCGCGAGGTCGCCGTAACAGCCCTCCCGCAGGGTTCCCTTGACGTCCTGTTCGCCGGTGAGCCGCGCTCCGCCCCGGGTGTAGAGGTCCAGGGCGGTCTCCCTGTCGATCAGGTTCCCGGCCGGGTAGAGCGCGGTGCCGCCGACGGTGCGCCCGGTCACCAGCCAGTGCAGCGCGACCCAGGGGTTGTACGAGGAGACGCGGGTGGCGTCGGTTCCGGCCGCGACGGTCAGGCCCCGGTCGAGCATGGCGCGGACCGGCGGGGTGTGGGCGGCGGCCTCGGCACCGTAGCGGTCGCGGAACGCGGTGCCCTGGAAGGACATGCGGTTCTGGACGGACAGGGCGCCGCCGAGGGCCGCGATCCGGTCCAGGCTGTCGGCCGAGACGGTCTCCGCGTGGTCGAAGAGCCAGCGGTTGTCGCCGGGGAAGAGCCCTTCGGCCGCGAGCTTCTCGAAGACGGCCAGGTCGCGGCGGATCGTCTCGTCGTAGGTCGCGTGGAGCCGGAAGCCCCACCCGTTCTCCAACAGGAGCCGGACGGCCTTCTCGAACTCGGCCTCGTACCCCGCGGCGAGCTCGGGACGGGGCTCGGAGAAGTTCTCGAAGTCGGCGGCGGCCCAGGTCAGGTTCTCGCCCGCGCCGTTCAGCCGGAGCCACTCGTCCCCGTCCCCCGGCTTCACCATCTCGGTCCAGCGCTTCAGATCGGCGAGCTCCTGTCCGGCCGTCTGCGGGAAGAGGTGGTAGGCGATCCGCAGGGACAGCTCCCCCGACCTGGCGAGATCGACGACGGTGGCGTAGTTGTCGGGGAAGTTCTGGAACCCGCCGGCCGCGTCGACCGCGGACGTCAGGCCGAAACGGTTCAGTTCACGCAGGAAGTGCCGCGTCGACGTCCGCTTGTCGGCCTCGTCGAGGGCCGGCGCCTTGGCCAGGGTCGAGTACAGGATGAGGGCGCCCGGCGCCGCCAGGAGGACCCCGTTGGGTTCGCCGTCCCTGCCCCGGACGATCTGTCCGCCGCGGGGATCGGGGGTGTCGCGGGTGAACCCGGCGGCCCGCACCGCGGCCCTGTTCATCAGGGCCGACTGGTACAGGTGCAGGACGAAGACCGGGGTGTCGGGGGCGGCGGCGTTCAGCTCCGCGACGGTCGGCATCCTGCGCTCGGCGAACTGTTCGGCGGTCCAGCCGCCGACGACCCGGATCCACTGCCCCTTGGGGGTGCGGCCGGCCTGCTCCCGCAGCATCGCCAGGGCGTGGCGCAGGCTGCGCACCCCGTCCCAGCGCAGTTCCAGGACGTAGTTCAGGCCGCCCCGGATGACGTGCAGATGGGAGTCGTTCAGGCCGGGGACCACCCGGCGGCCGAGGGCGTCGACGACCCTGGTCGACGGCCCGACGAGGTGGGCGAGGTCGTGGTCGTCGCCCAGCGCCACGACCCGGCCGTCGCGGATCGCGACGGCCCGGGCCCCGGGGCGGGCGGCGTCACCGGTGAACACCTTCGCGTTGCGGACGAGGAGGTCGGCCTGCGCGTGTTCCCGCGGGGCGGGGACGAGGCCCGCCACCGGCATGCTCGTCGACGGCCCGGTCATGCGAGAACCTCGCGCGCGGTGCCGGTGTCGGCGACGACCAGCGGGGTGTCCACCAGGTGCTCGGCCAGGAACCACACCTGCGCCTCGCCGGTGCGGACGACCTCGGAGACCAGCAGGTCGGCGCTGCCCTCGTCACCCTCCGCGGAGAGCCTGGCGGCGGCGTCCCGGGCGTCGATCAGGATCCGCTCGTGCGCGTCGAGGAGCCGCGACAGCATGACGGGGACCTCCTCGACGCCGTCCGGCGGCCGGGGAACGGACGTCAGCTCCGCGACGTGGCGCGGGTCTCCGACGGCGACGCCGCCGAGGCTCTGGACCCGCTCGGCCAGCGCGTCCACGATGGCCAGTTGGGCCTCCGCGTGCTTGTCCAGCATGAGGTGGAGCGAGTAGAAGGTCGCCCCGCGCATGAGCCAGTGGTGCTTCTTGTAGAGGGAGTAGAGGATCTGCGTATCGGCGAGGACGCGGTTCAGCCGCTGGCAGGCGTACATGCGGGTGTCGTGGCCGAGGCCGATCGGCAGCTGCTTGAGCGTGCCGAACGCCTGGGTCTCGGCGCCCTTCTGGTGCAGCAGCGGCTGGCCGCCGCGCTGGTGCGTAGGCGTGTGCGTGGTGCTGGTTCCGTTGCCGGGGCCGGTGCCGGGTCCGGTGCTGGGTCCGGTACCGGACGCGGTGTTCGCGGTTTCCATCGAGTACTCCTGGTCGGGAAGGCATGGAGGGTCCGGCCGCCCGGTCGGGGGTGCGCGGGCGGCCGGACCCGGTCTCTGCGGCCCCCGGTCAGCGCCCGCCGGGGACGGCGGGGCCCGCGGGGACGGCGGGAACGGCGAGTCCTGCGGGGACGGCGGGGCCTACGGGGCTGACGAGGCCCGCTGGGCTGACGGCGGGGCCTACGGCGCTGACGGCGCCTGCCGGTGCAGGACGAGCCGGGTCAGCAGCCCGCTGCCGAGGCCGGCCACGAGGGCGACGGCCGCCCACCACAACGGGTAGGGCGTGAGGCCCAGGGCCGCATCGAGGGACCAGCCGCCGGGCCCGGTGGCGGCCAGGGCGACGGCGGTGCCGATGAGGACGAGCGGGTACTCGTACCCGTCGTTCTGCACCCACAGGCCGTGGCGCCACTTCACGGTGAGGGCGACCGTCATCACCCCGACGGCCCCGGTCGCGGCGAGCGGGGTCAGGAGGCCGGCGGCGAGCAGCAGACCCGAGCCGATCTGGCCACCGCCCGCCGCCAGGGCGGTGAGGGCTCCGCCGCGGAAGCCGTCGGCGCGGAACTCCTCGGTGCCGCCCTCGAGCCCCTTGCCGCCCAGGTGCGTGCTGATCTTCTGCACGCCGTGGCCGGCGACGAGCAGTCCCACCAGCAGACGCAGGATCAGAAGGCCGGTGTCCACGGAGATCAGCCGGCCGCGTGCGCGCCGATGACGCTCTGCGCGTACACGACCCCCAGGCCGTACGCGCCCGCGTGGGCCTTGACGATCTCCATGACGGCGCCGTACGTCTCCTGCCGCGCCCAGTCGCGCTGCAGCTCCAGGAGGACCTGCACCCAGGTCACCGGAACCGCACCGGCGGCCACCATCCGCTGCAGCGCGTGCTCGTGGGCGGCCGGGCTGACGCCGCCGGAGGCGTCGGACACGACGTACACCTCGTACCCCTGCTCCAGCGCCGAGAGCGCGGGCAGCACCAGGCAGACCTCGGTCCACAGACCCGACAGGATGATCTTCCGGCGCCCGGTCGCCTTGACCGCCGCCACGAGCGCCTCGTCCTCCCAGGCGTTCATGCTGGTGCGGTCGACGATCTCGTGCCCAGGGAACACCTCGGCGAGCTGCGGCAGCAGGGGCCCGGAGAACGACTCGGCGGCGACCGTGGTCAGGACGGCCGGCACGTCGAAGGCCCGGGCCGCCTTGGCGAGACCCACGGTGCTGTTGATGATCGCGGCACGGTCGCCGCTGCCGGTGCCGAAGAACATCTGCGGCTGGTGGTCGACGAACAGCATGACCGCGTTGTCGGGCGTGAGCAGGTCCGCACTCGGAGCGGCCTGCACCTTGGTGATGTCGAACATGAGGGTCCCTTCGGAGCAATCGGTAGCGCACCGCCGGCTCGGCGGCTCGGCACACCCAGAAGCTACGACCGCCCCGGCCACCCGCGTTTGCGCCCTGCGCCCACGAGTTGGCACGACAGCGCACAACCGACCGGACCCACTACCCACCCCACCTGCACGCACCGCGCTGACAGACTCGACCGGCGCGAGACCGGCCGCTGGCCCGGAGCCCTCCGCCCGACCCCCGACGACAACCGCGACGAGGTCCTCATGCTCCTCACCCCACTCCGACCCCAGCCCCCTCCGGACGACGCCACCCGGCCCCACCCCGCACCGGACTCCCCCGGCCGCCACCTGCGGCTCGCACGCTGACCCACCCTCGAAAACGGCAAAAGCCCCGCAGGTCAGGACCGGACGGGCGCACGTAGGAACGTCCACTCGCACCCACGTCGTACACCCCCATGCGTGGTCCCGCACCGGTCCCGCAGATCCACCGGCTCGTAGCCGGCCTCAGCACGAAACTCCCCTTCCCCGTGCACCCTGCGATCCCCCGTTGCGCCCTTGATCCGCCGCATCGATCAATGGCCCGTCAGACCCTGAGTCATTCGCAGGGCTATCGATCGGGAAATTCGCATCTCCAACCGAGGGTCAGTTCACTGGCACGCACGAGCAGGTCTTCACCGGGGCCGGGGCTGTTGCGGATCCCGTGATCAGCGAGCCACGGTTCTGAAGGCCGCGGCGATCTCATCGGCCTTGCGCCCCTGGGCGAGAAGGACGTGCAGGAGGAGCCGGGCCTTGTAGGCGTCGAGGTGGCCACCTCGGATGAGTCCGCGCCCGAGCAGATCCTTCTCCGAGCCGGGGAAGCTGTAAGTGGCCTCCAGGACAGGCCCGTTGCCGATGCGACTGGCGAGAATGACGGGGATCCGGGATGCGGTCGCCTCCAGGGTGGCCACGAAGTTCCGGGGGACGTGGCCGACGCCGAACGCGGCGACCACGAGTCCGTCGCAGGCTTCGGCCATGACGGCGAGCAGGGTGCCGTCGTCGCCGAGCGTCGCCGTGTACAGGCCGACGCGCGGTGTCGGCCCGGTGAGCGGCCCGGGGAACGTGGTGCGGGCGGCGAGCGGGCCGTGGAGGCGAACCCGGCCCTCGTAGAGCCGCCCCAGGGGGCCGGTGGCCGGGGAGGTGAACGCGGCGGGGCTGGTGCTGTGGGACTTGCGGACGGTGCGGGCCGCATGGATCTCGTCGCCGAGGACGACCACGGTGCCGGCGCCGTGCAGTTCCGAGGTTACGGCGGCGATGACGGCGGCGTGGATGTTCGCCGGGCCGTCCGCACCCGGCTGGGTGGGGTTGCGCATGGCCCCGGTGACGACGATCGGCTGATCGCCTGCGTGCAGGAGGTCGAGGAGGTAGGCGGTCTCCTCGATCGTGTCGGTGCCCTGGGTGACCACAGCTCCGTCGCAGCCGGCCTCGAAGGCGCCGGCGATGGCCTCAGACAGTGCGGTGAGGTCCTCGAAGCCGAGGGAGGCGCCGGGCAGGCGCCGGAAGTCGTGGACCTGCAGGTCGACGTCCAGGCCCTGCAGGGCGGGGACGGCGTCGAGGAGTTCCTGGGCGGACAGGGCCGGTACGACTCCGCCGGTCGCCGGATCGATGGTCATCGCGATCGTCCCGCCGAGGGAGAAGATGGCAACTGTCTTCGTGCGCAACGCCGTTGTCTCCCTGTCTGCGGTCTTTCCGCGAAGCGGTACGACCTCGTGGCCTTCGGGCAATCTATCGGTTCAGGTGGTGCGGCTGGAGGCGACGACCGGAAGCGGTGGACGTGGGACCTGTGCCGGCAGACCACGGCGACACCCGACGGCCTGATGGACAAGGGACCAAGGGCAAACGGCGTCAGACGGTGCCGCTGATCCCGGAGATCCGGAAGCTGTGTTCACCGGACCCCATGGCGGGCCGATCACCACCGCGGTCCTGCGGGACACGACGCACTTGGGACGAGGTGGTGGTCGCACTCGACTACGAGCACCTGCGCCGCCACGACCTGCGGCACACCGGGCCAACGTGGATGACCGATGCCGGGGCGCCGCTGCACGTCCTGCGGAAGACCGCCGGGCACGGATCGCTCACGACCACACACTGGTACCTGAACCCCCGACCGGCGCTCGATCGAGCTGGCCGGCGAGGCACTGAGCGCGCACCTCAGCAGACCCCGCCAGGCGCCTGGTCCCGAAGTGGTCCCGCCGGACTCCCCCGGCCGCCACCTGCGACTTGCACGCTGACCCTGCCTCGGAAACGGCAAAAGCCCCGCTGGCCTGGACTTCCGTCCAGTCAGCGGGGCTCCGACATCGCTGTCGGGACGACAGGATTTGAACCTGCGACCCCTTGACCCCCAGCGCCCGGCCCGAACGCGAGGCCATCACCGCCTGACCCCGGGGCGCGACCGGGACCCCCTTCCTCCGCACACCGGGCCTTGGTGCGCCGCCCCGGGGCGCCCCTCAGTGACACCGATGAACGCCACCTCGGCGCGGCGAGCCGCGCGCGGGGTGGCCGGCGTGGTCCACCGCCGACCACCCCGCGCCCCGGTGCGGTCGCGTTCGCGGCCGGGCGCGCGCACGGTTGACCCATGGGCATCGTGGTTCTGCTGGAACCGGTCGAGCCGCTGGACACCCTCGTCCTGGGGATCGGGACGACCAGGTCGATGCCATGTCGGTGCGGCGGGTACACGCCGCACCATCGGAGCCGAAGGCCACCGGCGGCCCGGGGGCGCTGACCGCGTGCGGAATGGACACCTCGTCCATGGTGGTCGACCGGTGGAGCCCGCAGCGGCCCGGACAGGGCTGGCATCCGCCGCGCTGGGCCGGGTACGTCTGCCTGACCTGCGACGCCGCCGCCCGCGCCTTCTGATCCGGGAGCGCGGCGGGCCGGCTCGGCCTAACGGGTTCCCGGCGGGCGGTCGCCGTGCTGCCCGGTGGTGTCGATGGCGTCGCGCAGGGCGGGCAGGTCGGTGAGGGCGGCCTGCTCGGCGAAGCGGGCCAGAAGCCGGCGCAGGACCCGCTCGTCGCGGTCGCGGACAGCTTCGGCGATGGCCGCCGCCAGCGACACCTGGGTATCGGGGTCGGGGGTGCGCACCTGCCGCGTGGCCTGCTGCCCTTCCACCGCTCGCCTCCCGTTCGTTCGTCGTCGTGGCCGCCGGACGCGGCGTCCTCCGTCCTGGCGCGGCTGCGGCGACCGGCCGCCCCGCCCTGCGCGGGGCGAAGAATACCTCCCCGACCGACAGCGCAAAATCTATGCCCGTCGGAGTAGACATTGCCGCACACCGTGGTTAGTGTTTCTCTCGTAGACGAGGTCAAGCGGTACCCGCCAGACACGAACTGGCGGGCAGCAGGAAAGAAGTTCGCAGGTCGGCACGGTTGCAGGGCCCTGAAGCCAGGGATGGTGCAGTAAGGCGACAGGACCGGTGGCCGGGCCGGGCGGCCCGCAGGTATCAGGGGCCGCCGCCCAGCAGTACCGCAGTTCAAAAGACGCGCCGGGCAGGTGGGCGTGAAGAAGGTGACGCAAAAGACGGCGCGGTAGCGGAGTTCCGGAGCCACAGCAGGTGCAGGACGGCGACGGGACTGGCGACCGGGCCGGGCGGCCCGCAGGTATCAGGGGCCACCACCGAGCGGTACCGCAGTTCGGTAAGTGCATTACCAGCAGGTGAAGTTGAGTTGCGCAGTACCGGCAGTCGCAGTACGCGGTATCCCAGTGAAGGCGTCCAAGACTGCGGGCGCGCGTGCTGGGAGTCCGGCAGTGGGGTTCCAAGCCGAGCGGTTGAGCAGGACGGGCGACGGGGCTGGCTGCCGGAACCGGCGGACCACCAGGACCGCCACAGCAGCACCGGGTAGTTGGCACTATCACGCAGTTCGCAGTACCAGCAGCACCGCAGTTCCGAGCAGGTCGCAGTACCCGGTAGTGGAAGTACCCGCAGTTCGCAGTAATCGGTCAGTACAGAGGATGAACGGAGGGGACAGAGCGCCATCAGGATCGCCCGGCCCGTGAGGCATCACCCGGGCGGATTCCGAAGACCCCAAGGCAAGGACGGTGGTTTCCGGTCACGCATACGCGATCCCCGCACGCCCCCTCCCCCGGGGCGAGGCGGACATGAGGAAGTCGGCCACAGGCCGACAGATGGTGTAAAACCCTTCGGGGCCCCGGGAGCCGCAACGGCCCCGGGGCCCCTCAGCGCGTCCCCGGACACAACAACCAGAAGAGGTGCAGTGACCACGGCAACCATCCGACCCCACACCCCCGACGCCGTCAGCTCGTTCGACGATGACGACTACCCCGCCTACACCATGGGCCGCGCCGCCGAGATGACCGGCACCACCCCCGGCTTCCTGCGCTCGCTCGGCGAGCAGGGCCTCATCACCCCCCTGCGCTCCGACGGCGGTCACCGCCGCTACTCCCGCTACCAGCTTCGGATCGCGATGCGCGCCCGCGACCTCGTCGACCAGGGCACCGCCATCGACGCCGCCTGCCGCATCATCATCCTCGAAGACCAACTCGAGGAAGCCCTGCGCATCAACGAGCAGCTCCGCCGCTCCCAACACGGCCAGGAACCCTCCGCCGACACCTGACCCAGCCATCCAGGCCGACGAAACCGGCCCGCGGTGAGCAGCAGGTGCTCCCGCAGGCCGCCCGGGACACGAGCCCCTCGGTTCCGGTTCGCCGGCCGACCCTTCTCCACCGGCCCGGCTGCCCGACACCCTGCCTCACGGCGCGGACCACGCAGACCGCTTCCGCGCAGGGGGATTCCAGGTTCGCGTGAGGCCGCACCGGCCCGGCGCATCCGCTGGTAGGGGCGAAGCGCGCTGCGGGCGGATACCGCGATGGCCGGCGCGTCGGCGCCGACGCGCCGGGCCTAGAAGCTGAGTAGGCCGATGGCGTGGCCGTCGTGGTCCACCACCGGCCACACGGCCAGGCCGCGGGAACGCATGGCGGCGGCCGCAGTGGCGGCGGGCATGTCGGCGGTGGCGAACGGGGCCCGGTCGAGGACGATGTCGCGCACCGGGGTGCGCTCGGTGGACCGGGAGCGGGTCTGGAACGGCGCCAGGTGCAGGCGGGTCAGCAGCCCCGCGCAGCGGCCGTCGTCGTCGCGGACCAGGAGGTGGTCGGCGCCGGAGCTCTGCAGGATGTCCATCGCCATGTCGACCATGACGTCGTCGCTGATCTGCAGCTCCGGACATTTCATGAGGTCGCCGACCGTGGCGGTGGCCGCGGGGCCTTCGAGGGTGATGGTCATGGGCAGACTCCTTCGCGTATCCACCGCCGGGGCCGGCGGTAGTCAGGGCACTGGCGGTGGGACGGCCGGCGGGTGTGCCGGAGCGGGCCGAGACTGCTCTGCGCTTGGTGGGTGGTGGGGGCCCGGACTGCGGCGGCAGTCCAGGCCCCCACGTACGCGCTAGGCGGCGAGGGCGACGCGGCGGGGTGCCCGGCGGCGGCGGCCGGAGGAGCCCTGATTGTCGCGGCCCGTGGCGGTTGCGCGGGCGTCGGCTCCCGCGTAGGCGGGGCGGCTGCGGCGGCCGCGGCTCGTGGACGCGCTGCGGCGGGGGCGTTCGACGACGAGGGCCGCGATCACGGTGGGGATGCCGGTGGGCACGCGGGCGCCGGTGATGCGGGCCAGTTCCTCGTCGCCGGCGCTGACCCGGGTGGTGACGGGGGTGATGGCGGCCGTGGTCATCATGCGGGCCATCTCGCGGCGCTGGTTGGGCAGCACCAGCGTGACGACGGTGCCGGACTCCCCCGCGCGGGCGGTGCGCCCGCCGCGGTGCAGGTAGTCCTTGTGGTCGCTGGGCGGGTCCAGGTTGACGACCAGGTCGAGCCCGTCGACGTGGATGCCGCGAGCGGCGACGTTGGTCGCGATCAGCGCGGTGACCTGGCCGTTGCGGAACTGCTCCAGGGTGCGGGTGCGCTGGGGCTGGGACTTGCCGCCGTGCAGGGCCGCGGCCTTCACCCCGTTCGCGAGGAGGTCCTCCACCAGGCGGTCCGCGCCGTGCTTGGTGTCGATGAACATGATCACCCCGCCGTCACGGGAGGCGATGTGGGCGATCGTGGCGTTCTTGTCGAAGTTCTGCACGTGCAGCACGTGGTGCTCCATGGTGCTGACCGCACCCGCCGACGGGTCAACCGAGTGCGTGACCGGATCCTTCAGGAAGCGCCGCACCAGGCGGTCGACGTTGCGGTCCAGGGTCGCGGAGAACAGCATCGTCTGGCAGCCCTCGGCGACCTGGGCGAGGAGTTCGGTGACCTGCGGCAGGAAGCCCATGTCGGCCATCTGGTCGGCCTCGTCGAGCACCGTGATGCCGACCCCGTCCAGCTGGCAGTCGCCCCGCTGGATCAGGTCCTTGAGCCGGCCCGGGGTGGCCACCACGACCTCCGCCCCCCGGTTCAGCGCCTGCGCCTGGCGTCCGATCGACATTCCGCCCACCACCGTCGCCATCCGCAGCCGAACCGCGTGGGCGAACGGGGTGAGGGCATCGGTGACCTGCTGCGCGAGCTCACGGGTGGGAACCAGCACCAGGGCCAGCGGCCGGCGCGGCTCGGCCTTCTGCCCGGCGGTGCGGGCCAACACGGCGAGACCGAACGCGATGGTCTTGCCGGAGCCCGTACGGCCACGCCCCAGGACGTCACGGCCGGCCAGCGAGTTCGGCAGCGTGGCGGCCTGGATCGGGAACGGCGTGGTGACGCCCTGGCGGGTCAGCACCGACAGCAGCGCCTTCGGCATGTCCATCTCGCCGAACGCCTCGACGGCCGGCAGCGCCGGGGTGGTGCTCACCGGCATCGCGAACTCGCCCTGAGCGGACGAGCCCTGACGGAAGCTCCGGCCGCCGGCGGGCCGGTCGCCGTAGAAGGAGCTGCCGCCGGAGCGGGATCCGTAGGAGCGGGCGGAGGCCGAGGAGCGGGAGTTGGTGTTCTGGTACGGGGAGCGACTGGAACGGTTCATGCGAAACCTTCCTGGGACGGCACGTCGCGAGGCGACTCCGCAGCGCGGGGCGCCAGCAGGAGATCGCCAGGGAACGGGCCGAAAGTATGGGGAGCGGGGCGTGGACGGTGAAACCGTGCGGCACGTCACCTCAGGTCGACGCTCACCGCGGAGGGCGGGAGCGAAGATCCTCGAACCGTGGGGTGTCACGGCAGGGCGCCGATCCGGACGCGGCGCTGGGCGTCTCGCGTGGGGATGGCCGCCGGTGGCGGAGCCAGGGGGCCTGAACGGCCGGGGAATGCGTGGTGGAGCAATGACGAGGGGCCCGCACCGGGCATCATGTACGCGGTGCGGGCCCCTCGCTACCAGGCGGGTGCCGTGGCAGAAACTACAGCGGACGAATGTTCTCGGCCTGCGGGCCCTTCTGACCCTGCGTGACGTCGAACTCGACCTTCTGGCCCTCGAGCAGCTCACGGAAGCCGTTGGCGTTGATGTTCGAGTAGTGGGCGAACACGTCAGGACCGCCACCCTCCTGCTCGATGAAGCCGAAGCCCTTTTCCGCGTTGAACCACTTCACAGTGCCATTAGCCATAAAGAAATCTCCTTCAAGGGGCTGTCCGAAACCCGCACAGCGCGCGTTTCGAGTCGCCGCGATGAGCACCCACCCGGGGAAGAGCCGGGAAACAAAAAGGCGCCTGCGATACATCAGCAGGCGCACACAAAGTTCATGGGAACCACTACTGCAACTAAAACGACTCTAGCAGGCCCCAGCCCGCCACGGGCGGATATTTCACCCCCGGTTCCGCGAGACCCCTTCCCCAGAGCCGCCGATCGCGAGGCACCGCGACCATCAACACACATGGAGAGCAGCCTCGTTGAGCATGCCTCCCGCCCTGTCGGCGCCGCCGACTCCAGGGATGGAGAGGGCGGCCGACTCGGGCGCGGAGCGCCTGCCCTGGCCGCGAACAGCGAAGCGCCCCGCCCGCCGGCGCCAGTCGAACTCCGAAATTGAATGCGCCGGAAGGACCTGCTCTCGCGATTTCCGGTGCATACTGCAGGGAATGACGAAATCTGCAGCAGTCCGCCGCGTCCTGCCCACCAGCCCCTTCAAGGCCCGGATCGAAGCACCGCGCAAGCACTTCGCCGTCGGCGACCGCGTCACTCACGACCAGTACGGCCTCGGCCGGGCCATCGGCGTGGAAGGCGACAGCGACATCGCGGTACTCGTCGACTTCGGATCGCGGCGGGAACGCATCACCCAGCCCTACGCCGCCATGTTCAAACTCTGACCCAGGACTCACGCGTTCTCGGCCGAGCGCGCCGCACCGCGCATGGCGCGGAGACACCGCCGCGCGCCCCTGGGTCATCGCGCCGGTCCGCCGTCCAGGAGCGCGCACCCAACCAGGTCGAACAGGCACCCCCGATCCCGTCCCGGGCCGCACCGGCGACAAACTTGAACAGTACGTGACACATCGTCACCGATGGCCGACCACGGGGTGGGTAGGGCGATGAACTCCGCGCGTGGATGACAAACATCTGTTTGAGTCCGTCTGCGAAGTGCTCTCCCGCCGAGGGTTCGAGCCGGCACCGCCGCAGGCAGCCGGACTCTCCGTCCGACTGCGTCCGAGGACCGGCCTCGTACTGGGATGGCGACCGGGTGAGGACCTGATCGGACCCACCCTCCACGCCTGCCCGCATCCCGACCACGCCGCCGGGCGCACCGAGTTCCGCGGCATCCGGACCGCGCTCATGCTGGCCCTGTCGGAGGTCCTCGGCGATGCGGGCTTCACCGTCACCGCCCTCGGCGACGACCTGATCGTCACCGCCGGCCCACACGATCCGGGCACTGCCCCGACCTCCCGGCCGCTCCCACCTGCTCCGCACCGCGGCGCAGCCGGTCGGCACGTCAGGTCGCCGCCGTGTAGCGCCCAGCGTGCGGCCGACGACAAGCCCGTGGTCGCTATGGCCGCTGCCCCAGGCGCATGGGGCCGGGGAAGCCGCGCATAGTCACCGAGGTTTTCATCACGAGCCGATCCTGCCAGGCCAGCATCGGCACGCGTAACTATCGTGCGCGCCCAGCGAACAGCGGAGCCGGGTCCTCCCTTGGCCGCTGCCCGGGCCAGCCATTCCTGAGCCGCGGCAAGCCCCTGCGAGCCGTAGAAGCAGTTCCATGCGAGGACCATCGCGGTGGCTTCCAGGTCCGTGTCGGCCACCTCATCCATGGCCGGGGCCAGTACGGCCACCGCCTCGTCGGCGCGGCCGAGCTCGCCGAGGGCGGTGCCGAGCAGCAGTGCGGCCCGCGGGTCGAAGCCCTGCCGCAGTGCCGCTTCGGCCAACTGCCTTATCCGGTCGCGGTCGTGGGCGTAGTACGCCAGAGCGGCCGCGCGCAGCAGCAACTCGGCGCCGCGCTCCTCCTGTCCGCCCCCGCGCAGGCCGGGGTGATCGTCCCGCAGGTCCACCAGGCCGGCATCATCATGGACGACGCAGCCGTCTTCCCGCCCGGACCCACCGTCACTGCTTCGGTCTGTGTCCCGACCGCAGGCGAACGGGGGCGCCACCGCTCGGTGGCGCCCCCGTTCTGCCCGCCGCGCGAAAGCCGGACGCCCGGCGTCGCCCGGCCTATATCCACACGCATGCTCGGGCGCCTCATCGTGGACCTCCTCACCGCGTCGGCGAACAGACCGTCATCGGGGCGGGCATCGGGGCGGCCGCGCTGACCGTGCCCAGCCTTGCCGGCTCACTGCGAGCTGTCCTCGACGACTCTCTCGGCGGAGTGTCCGGGTCAGCTCCGGTCGGGGAGGCGGGGCGTGGGGCGGCCGTTGACGTTCGGGTCTGCGACCGATGCGCCGGTCGTCGAAGCCGTCGAAGTCGCTGTGGGCGCCGCGGAGTGCTGGAGGGACCGTAGGATGGCCAGCCCCTGGCTGGCGATGCCGGCCGCGATCTGGTTTACCCCGTCGGTGCCGTTCAGGACGGTCAGATCGGCGCCCGCCATGCCCCGGGCCGCCGCGTCGGCGAGTGCGGGGAGGGCCTCCACGATCCTGTTGGCCGCGATCAGCTCCTGGTTGCCGTCCCGCAGTGACGCCGCGCGGGCGGCGTTGGCGTCCGCCTGGGCCTGGGCCAGGGTCCGTTCGGTGTAGGCGCCGGCGTCGGCCTCGAACTTCACCCGGTCGCGGTCCGCCTCGGCCAGCGTCCGCTTCCGGTAGGCCTCGGCGTCGGCGGGGCGCCGCACCTCCGCCTCCAGCCGCTGCGCCGTGAGCGCCGCATTGCGCTGCGCGAGGGCGGTCTGTTCCTCGGTGACCTCCTGGGTGGCCCGTGCCTCGGCGAGCGGCCCGGCCTGGGCGGCGCGCGCCCTGGACTGCTCGGTCTCCGCGAGGAAGCCGGCCCGCTTGATCGCGGTGTCCCGCTCGTACTCGGCCTTGAGCGCGGCGGCCTGCTGCTCCCGTTCGCTCGCCTCCTGGTCAGCCTTGGCCTGGGCGATCCGGGCCTGACTGGCCACCGCCGCCGCGTGCGGCGCGGCGAGGTTGTTGATGTAGCCGGTGGCGTCCTCGATCTCCTGGATCTGCAGGGCGTCCACCACGATGCCGAGCTTCTCCATCTCGCCGTGACTGCCCGCCATGACTTCCTGGGCGACCCGGCTACGTTCCCTGATGATCTGTTCCACGGTCAGCCCACCGATGATGGAGCGCAGGTGGCCTGCGAATATCCGTCCGACCAGTTCCTGCATCTGGTTCTGCTCGGACAGGAAGCGCCGGGCCGCGTTGGCGATCGACACGGCGTCGTCGCCGACCTTGAAGACACAGACCGCGCGGACGGTGAGCCGGATGCCCTGCTGGGTGACGCAGTCCTCGGCGATCTCCGCCTCCTGCAGGGCCAGGGACAGCATGCGGGCCTTCTGCTTGACGGGAACGACGAAGCTCCCGTGGCCCGTGACGATCCGGAACTGGGTGTCCTGCGACTGCCGCTTGGAACCGGAGATGAGCATGGCCTCGTTGGGCGCGGGCACGTGCCAGAACAACATGACGAACCACCTGACCTGCAACAGCTCGACGAGGGCCGCGGGGCCGCCGGACTCAGGGCGGCAACGGCTCGACGAGCACCGACCGGGCGGAGATCGTGTCGATCACGACCACCCGGGTGTTGACCGCGATCGGCCCGGCGGACCAGGCCGCGAACACCTCCGACCCGCCGCGCAGGCCGACCAACACCTCGCCCGGCCCGTCCGCCGGGATCGGCACCGTCACCCTCCCGACGGCTCCAACCGGGCTCTGCTGGGAGTCATCGGCCGCGTACATGACACCTCGTGCCGTGAGACACGACGGCGCAGTGGGCGGCCGGAACACGAACGGCCACGGGCGGCACCCCTCCTGGAGGCACCGGGCCCCCGGTCGAGTCCTTCGGCAGAATGCCTGCGAGCAGCGCGCGCGGCGCGACCGCCCCGACCCCACCCACGGTACTCCGGCCGCCGCAGGGAGGCGTTTCTCGGGTACCCGGCTCGGATCTCCTGCCCGGGAGTCCCGGCCCGGAGCCGACCGGGCCCGGCTCGAAGGCTGGGCCACCAACCGCCCGGATCGGCGGATTTCCGGGCCACCCGGATGACGTCGACACCGTCGTCAAGGCGGCGGGCGAGCGCTACACAGCGCTGCTCCCGTCGTTCGATGACCTGCGGCCGCGCCAGGCCCTGCTGCCGACGCCGGCGGCCCCGGCGCGCCGATGGCGTGTGGCTGCGGTCCAGTCGAGTGGGCCTGTCGTACGGTCGAGGTCGCAGACCGGTGTCCACGCTGATCCGGTCCCGGTCCCAACCCGCCTCCCTCCCCCGGGTGGCTGGGCTTCACTGTGACCGCCGCGGAACCGGGCCTGCCCGGCACTGCCCGCCGGGTGGGACGGGGCGGCCGCACTGCCTCTCGACGGCTTCGGCTCGCGCGGGTCGCGGCGGGGGGCGTACACCGGAGACATGGCCCGCGCCGACGGCACCGCGAGAATCGATTCCGGCGACGACGCGCCGGAGCTGTGCGACGAGTGCGGGCTGCTGGCCCCAGCGCGGGAACTGGTGGTGCTGCGGGTGCCGGACTCCTCCCCGGTGGACACCGATCCGCGCTTCGACGGCGAGCGGCTGCTGCACGCGTGCTGTGAGCCGCACCTGGTGCGCCTCGCCGCCGGCTACCGGCGCCGTCCGTTCGTGGTCGAGGAGCTGTGAGCGGGGCAGATCACCCGGGCGGTGCGTCTACTCGGCCCGCTGGACGAGAAAGAGATGTACGACCGTGTGGTCGTGATGACCGGCCTCGACGAGGCCGCGATGCCCACCATCAATCCGGCCCGGTCCACGGGCGTCAGGACGCCGGGGTTGCGCCTGGACCGCTCGGGCTGGTCGGGGATCCGGGGCCCGCCGGGCTGGCGGCATGCGGAGGGTGTGGGGCAATGAGCGCGAGGAATTCGCGGACGGCGAAGGCGGCGAGGATGACGGCGGCGAACCAGAAGACGACCATGCCGTCTGAGTGGGACCAAAAGACGAAGATCAGCCCTGCGATCAGGAGGATTTGCCACGCCGATCCAGCCCTCCAGCTCCGCACGAACGGCTCGACGGGTCCGGCACGGAAGCCGGCGGAGTCAGCGGCGGAGCGCAGACCCGCCATGGCGTTGCTACCGGCCGTGCGGATGGTGACGGCAGCCCGGGAGGGCCCGATGAAGCCGCTCGCGGCGGGGGTCAGGTACGCCTCCCCCACCAGGTCGGTGATGCCGGTGTCGGCGAACTCAATCTCCGCGTGGCACTGCTCACGGTACGGAGGAGGCACCCGCGCCCGGCCCGCCCCAACGGCGGGCCCTCAGCTCTCAGGCGCCGCTGCCGTCCCGGAGCGCTCCCGAGCACTGGGCCCAGATGACGAAGACGTCGATAGCGATCAGGCTCAGCCCGGCGAGCACGACGCCGAGGCCCGCGCGCCCAGACCGCGCCGCTGAACAGCGCGATGCCGGCGAGAAGGATGACGATGCCGAGGATGAGATGAATCCAGCCCCAGCCGGTCACGCTGAGCAGGAAAATGTAGTTCGTCGTCCGGACGAGCAAGTCGTCCTTGGCAATGGCGGCGCCCCCCTCGATGATCGCCATGACTCCGCTGAAGATCATCAGGACTGCGGCGAAGACAATCCAGCCGGACCGTAGCGGATGCCGTGAGGAGCCCGGGACGGCGCTGCCGGCCGGGGGCTGGTTGTGGGTACTGGCCATCGGGGCCTCCCTGGCCGAGGGAACCGTCCGACCTTCGGATCGAACCGGCCGTCGGGCTCGGAATCCAGGCTTCCACGGCCCTTCCAATGCCGCGCGCAGGACTGGAGCGGGAACCTGGGCTACCGCTGCCCTCGCTCCGCGTATCGGTGGCACCCCGGTGATGTTCGCCTTCCTGGCAGGGGTTTCCGGTGCGGCAGCGATCCTCGCACTGGCCACCGCAGGCATGCGCATGGCCGACGACGGCCGCTCAGTCAGTGATCGATGACCAGCCGGGTGCCGGAGTTCGGGCAGCCATGCGGTCCACCAGCGCCTACTCCTCCTCAGTGGCGGATCCAGCAGCGGAAGGGTGGACCGGACGGCTGCCGTTGAAGGGTGCGAACCAGTCGTCCGCGCTCATCGGAGCGGCACCGAGGAGCGCGGCAGCGGGGTCCTGGCCGATCCCATCGAGGGCAGGCTCGTAGAGCCATTCGTGGTCCGGGTCCTCGTACACGTTCTCGCGGAAGGAGCCCAGCGTCTCCTGAACTCCGCCAGCCAGCAGACCGTGGATATCGAGGGTCGCCTCGGTGGTCTCCAGGAGAAGCCGAAGCAGCAGTTCCTCCGCGACGCTGCTGAGTTGCGAGAATCCCCCTCGGCACAGACGGCCGGTCAGGTCCACGGCGGTGACCAGCAGCTTGCGCGCGAAGAGCGGCGTATAGAGGTGAGCGAACTGGAGTGGCAGCCCTTCGAGTTGGAGCAGGCCCCCCTCGCACTGGGCGACATTGGGGTTGTCGCCGAGGCTGTCGATGTCCTCGAAGAGCTCATCCAGCAGGATGTCGATGGAGTAGAAGATCGCGCCGGCTGCGAGCTCGGCGTCCTCACGCGCCACATGGAACTCTTCGTCGGACTCCTCCTCGTCCTCCTCGTCCTCCATGTCCTCCATGTCCTCCGCGGTCAGGTGCCCGAAGGTCGCGAGGCCAACGCCGGCGAGTTGAGGCGCGAGCGCGCGCATGGTCGCCCGCATCCTCTCTCGGTCCTCGTCACTCAGTGCGGGCTGCGAGCTGCGTCTGGCGAGGTCTTGTGGTGCGTGGCAGCACGGACGGCCGGATCGGATGCGGGCGCGTCGGGACCGTCGGCCGCTTCCAGGCTCTCCTTGGCAGAGTCGAGGTGCAGCTCGACCTCGCACCTCTGGATGGACCCGCCGGCGAGCGTCTCGGTGTGTTCCAGGATCTCGCCGATCACGGCTTCGATGGCGGCCTCGGCATCCTCCAGGGAGGGCGCGTCAACGAAGACCTTCAACAGCGCGCCTTCGGGGTGGACGCCGATGAAGTGATCGGTGATCTCGACGATCCCGCCCTCCTTCCCCTCGATGGCTTCGACCGCGTCGAGTCCCTCGCGCAGGAGATGGATGACGCCCGCCCGCTGCAGCGGGTCGAGTTCAGGGGTGCCTTCGCGCCGGCAGGTGTCCACGGTGACCGCGTAGCTCATGACACCAGCCTGCCCCACCCCGCCGATACCGCGGGACGAAAATCCCCAACCGGCAGCGCACTTGGCGGCAAACCGACCACCAGCCCGCCCGAACAGCGCTGGCCGCCCCACAGAGACCAGTATCCGAAAGCGGCATGAAAGAACGTCAGGGAACGGAACCGTGCCATGCCCCGGCTTACGACCACCCAACGATCACCAACAGAAAAGGCCGCTCCCACCATCCGGTGGAAACGGCCTCTGACCTGCGACTTCACAGTCGGGACGACAGGATTTGAACCTGCGACCCCTTGACCCCCAGCGGCCGCATCAAGGATTTCTACGTCCATCCAGTCCATGTGGTCCTGCAAACGTCCAGGTCAGCGCGCTTGCCTCCGGTCGACCCGACTGGGTCTGTGACTAATGTGTGACAGGGCGAGCTGCCCGACAGGCCGCCTCAAAGGGCACCAGGAGGCCGCAGAGCGTCGCTCACTCCCTGATGAGGCCATGACCAATAAGCCGCGAAGCGCCCGCCTACTGGACCTACACAGCCCCACAGGGACGCGTACAACCAAGGGACGCGGGAGCCGGCAAGGGGTCGAATCCATGAGGAGCTCCCGCACCCCAGCGCTGAGCCTAGCGACCCTCTACGGCGAGGTCTGGTTCAGGATGCACTCGGCCCACGAACGATGCAGGGTCGAGGAGAGGACGCGTTGGTCGGGAGGTCGGATACATGGCTACGCCACGTGAGGTTCTTGGTGTCAGCGCACTTGCTGCACTGCTTCTTGCTGGCTTAGTGGTCTGCGTCGTAAGTCCTTCGGGGGTTGACTTCGAGACTGGGCATCGGCGTTCTCGTGGTGGGTGGCCGACATGTGGTACCGAGGGAGTTCTCGGGGGTGGTGGCACTGCAGGTGGGCGGGAGGGTGTCTGATCGGAGGCTGGCTCGCCTCGTCGCGGGTGCGCTCAGCGTGGGACTGCGGGGGTGTGGCATCGGCGGTCAGGCGTCGGGGCGTGCCTCGAGGAATGCGAGGGCGCTCACCACGAACGCGTCGTGGAACTGGAAGATCCCGCCGTGTCCGGCGTCCGGGTAGAGGGGGACGAGTTCGCCCCGGGGCAGTCGTGCGGCGAGGTCGAGGGTGTTCTCGCTCGGCACCATCCGGTCGCTCTCGCCGTTGGCCACCAGGACCGGCTGGTGGATGCGGGACATGTCGGCCGGCGCCTGCAGGCCCCATCGGTGGATGGCCTTGAGCTGGGAGAGATAGGAGATGGGGGAGATCGCCTTGTCCCGGTGTTGCGTTCGCTCCTTCAGCCGGGCCAGGAACTCCTTGCCGGCCCGGCGTCCGTTCGCGGTACGGGTGAAGAAGAGGTACTGCTTCGGATCTTGGAGGGTGAGCAGTGCTCGGAGGGTGTCGAGGTGGGAGATCCGGGTCACGTTCTTAATACCCTTGCCACCGGCGGGTCCTGTGCCCGCGAGGATCAGCCTGCGAACGAGTTGCGGTTCGTTCTGTGCGATCACCTGGGCGACCATCCCGCCCATCGAGAAGCCGAGGATGTCCACCTGGTCGAGCTCGAGTGCCCGGATGAAGGTGACGGCGTCGTCGGCCATTTTCTCGATGGTCTTGGGTGTCGAACCGGTGGACGCGCCGACGCCCCTGTTGTCGAACGTGATCACCCGGTGCCTGGCGGCGATGCCGTCGACGACACGGGGATCCCAGTTGTCGAGTACCGCGGCAAGATGGGTGAGGAAGATCACCGGGATGCCGGACCGGGGGCCGAGGTCGCGGTAGGCGAAGGTCACTTGGTCGGCGGTGACGGTGCGGGTCGGTGCGTCCCGGTAGGACATCACCGTGCCGCCGCTACCTTCATGTGTGTCGTTCATGGGTGTGCCCTTCGGTCTCGGATCTACCGCGGCCTCGCTCCGGCCGCTTCGTCCTCGCGGGTGTGCGCAGGACGGCTTCCCGGTCTTCCGACTGCGGGCGCGGGGCCGACGGCCGGATGAGTGGGAGGGGCGCGCGGTGCACCTCTGGTCGATTCCTGTGGTGGCGGGGAGGGGGGATCCACTCGTCTGCCGAGGCCGGCCGGTCAGGTGGAGGCGGGGACCGGCCGGCAGACCTCACTCCATCGCGATGACGACTTTGCCGGCCTTCGCGCGGCCCTTCTCGGCGTACTCCATGGCGTCGCGGGTCCGGTCGAAGGGGAAGACCCGGTCGACGACGGGGTGGATCTGCCCGGCGTCGACGAGCCGGGTGAGTTCGCGCAGCTGGCCGCCGTCGGCCTTCATGAACAGGAACGAGTAGGTGACGCCGTGGCGCTTGGCACGGCGCCGGGTCCTGAAGCTCAGCGCGTTCATCGCCTGCCGCAGGAGCGGGTTTGCGCCGAGCTCGCGGGCGAAGTCCGCGTCGGGCGGCCCGGCGATGCTGATGACCTTCCCGCCAGGCTTAAGGACCCGCAGCGACTTCTCCAGGGTCTCGCCGCCGAGGGTGTCCAGGACGACGTCGTAGCCGTCCAGGAGCTGCTCGAAGTCCTGGGCGCGGTAGTCGATGACCACGTCCGCGCCGAGTTCCTTGACCAGGCCGGCGTTGGCCGCGCTCGCGGTGGTGGCCACATGTGGGCCCAGGTGCCTGGCCAGCTGGAGGGCGATGGTGCCCACTCCGCCGGAGCCCGCGTGGATCAGGACTTTCTGGCCCGCCCGGACCTGCGCCTTCTCTACCAGCGCCTGCCAGGAGGTGAGGGCGACCAGCGGGAGGGAGGCGGCCTGCGCCATGGTGAGGACGGCGGGTTTGGGGGCCAGGTCGTCCTGGTGGACGGCGATGAGTTCGGCGAAGGTGCCGATGCGATCCTTGTCGGGCCGGGCGTAGACCTCGTCGCCCACCGCGAAGCGGGTGACCGACGAGCCGACCCGGACCACCACTCCGGCGAGGTCGTTGCCCAGGACGAGCGGAAGGCGGTACGGCAGGATCCTCTTGAAGGCGCCGTCGCGGATCTTGAAGTCCAGCGGGTTGACGCTCGCCGCGTGGATCTCGACCAGGACATCCTCGGGACCCGGCTGCGGATCGGGCAGCTCGGCGGCGTGCACCGCCGACTGGTCGCCGTACTTCTCGATCAGGTAGGTCTTCATCTCTCCGTCTCCGTGTCCCGTCCGTACCCGAACGCGATCTCCGCTCGCTTCCGGGCCTGCCCCGGTACGAGCCACTTTCTGCTAGTCACTGCTGGTTCACGGCGCCCCACGCCGATGCGGCGGAGTGCTTCTCACGCCGCGTTCGGCGACGTGGCCAGGCTCTGCTTGACGTACCGGGTGGTCTCGTCGGCGAGGACCTCGGGCAGGCCCGCCTCCACGGCGGACAGGGCCTGGGTGGCGACCTCGGCGGGGTTTGCCTTCTGGTCGGCGGGAACGCCGGCGGCCATGTCGGTGTCCATGTACCCGACGTGCAGCGCCGTCACCGTGATGCCGCGGGGCGCCAGTTCCTCTCGGACCGCGCCGGTCAGCGCCCATGCCGCCGCCTTCGCCGCAGCGTATGCGCCGAGGCCGGCCGGGTGCAGCCAGGACAGGACCGACAGCACGTTGAGCACGCCGCCGCCGCCGTTGGACTCGATGACCGGGGCGAAAGCCCGCGTCACGGCGAGAGGGCCGAAGAAGTTCACCTCCATTTCCAAGCGCACCGCGTCCGGGCTGCCCGCGATCAGCGGCGTTCCGGTCGAGATGCCCGCGTTGTTGACCAGCAGCGTCGCGTCGGCGGCGATGCGGGCCGCCGCCCGGATCGACTCCGCGTCGGTAACGTCCAGCCGCAGCGGGACGACGCCCGGAAGGTCCACCGTCTCGGGGCGGCGGGCCGCCGCGTACACCTTGGCCCCGCGCTCCACGAGCTGGGCGGCAAGATGCCGCCCGAGCCCCCGGTTGGCGCCAGTGACCACCGCGACCGCGTTCTTCAGTTCCATGAGCACTCCCGACGTAGTGGGCGGCAGCTGACCGCCCACTATAGATTTCATCCAACATCTAAAATGGAGTCTAGAATAGATTCGACTCGACATCCAACTGAGAGGGTGACCGATGGGCCGCGTATCGCAGGCACAGGCACGGGACAACCGCCGACGGGTCGTGGAGACCGCCTCCCGGCTCTTTCGGGAACAGGGCACCCACGTCAGCGTCGCCGACCTCATGAAGGCCTCCGGCCTGACCCACGGCGGCTTCTACAAGCAGTTCACCTCCAAGGAGGCACTCGTCGACGAAGCCACCGCCCACGCCTTCGCCGAACTCGCCCGCCACCACAAGGACGGCCTCGACCAGTACGCCGGACAGCGCGACGCCGCCCAGCGGGCGCTGATCGACACCTACCTCTCCACCGAGCACCGCGACAGCGCCGCGGACGGCTGCCCCGCCGCCGCACTCGCCGGCGACATGGCCCGCGACGGCGCAGACGGCGAGGCCCGCCGCGTCTACACCCAGGGAGTCGGCGACTTCGCCGACTGGCTCGCCACCGAGGACCAGGACGGCATCACCCGGCTCTGCACCATGCTCGGCGCACTCATCCTGTCCCGCGCCACCAAGGGCTCCCCGCTCTCCGAGAAGATCCTCACCACCGCACGCGAGGCACTGACGGCCACCAACTGACCAAAGACGCGGTACAGGGCGGCACCGCGCAGGAAGGGCGCGTGCCGTCGACCTACCGTCATCCACTTCTCGCGATCGGCCTGCCTGCCTTGCCCGTTCCCTCGGCCTGCCCGATAACCCTGACCGCCTCCGAGCGGGAGCGGTTGAAGAAAATGGCCTACGGCCACAGGACCGAGCACCGGATCCGGCAGCGCGCCCACGTCGTGCTGCACGCGGCCCGGGGCCGGTCCAACGCCCGCATCGCCCGTGAGACCGGGCTGCACCTGGACACCGTCCGTACGTGGCGCGGCCGCTTCGCCGCATCTCGGCTGCCCGCCCTCGGCGACCTCAAGCGGTCCGGCCGTCCCGCCTCCTTCACGCCGCTGCAGGCTGCCCAGGTCAAGGCCCTCGCCTGCCAGTTGCCCGCCGAGAGCGGCACACCGCTCGCACGCTGGTCGGCCCCGGAACTGGCGCGCAAGGCGGTCGCCCGGGCCATCGTCGGCACAATCTCCGCCTCCACCGTGCGGCGCTTTCTCAAGCAGGACGCGCTCAAGCCCTGGCAGTACCAGTCCTGGATCTTCATCACCGACCCCGCCTTCCGCCCCAAGGCCGAGCGCCTCCTTGACCTGTACGCCCGCACCTGGCAGGGCGAGGCGCTCAGTGCGGACGAGTACGTGATCAGTGCCGACGAGAAAACCTCAGTCCAGGCCCGCTGCCGCTGTCACCCCACCCTGGCCCCCGGGCAGGCCAGGACGATGCGGGTGAACCACACCTACGGCCGCGGCGGGGCCCTGGCCTATCTCGCCGCCTACGACGTCCACCACGCGAAGGTCTTCGGCCGCTGCGAGCCAACCACTGGCATCTCCCCCTTCATGGCCCTGGTCAACCAGGTCATGAGCCAGGAGCCGTACGCTAGCGCGAAGCGCGTGTTCTGGGTCGTGGACAACGGCTCCTCCCACCGCGGCCGAAAAGCCGCCGACCGGCTGGCATCGGCCCACCCGACCGCCGTGCTCGTCCACACCCCCGTCCACGCCTCCTGGTTGAACCAGGTGGAGATCTTCTTCTCCGTCGTCCAACGCAAGGTCGTCTCACCCAGCGACTTCACCGACCTGAAGCAGGTCTCGGACCGGCTCCGAGCATTCGAAGACCGCTACAACGCCACGGCACAGCCGTTCCAGTGGAAGTTCACCACCTCCGACCTGAACGATTTACTGGCCAGGCTCGACCGACATGCCGCCGATCACCCAGAAGAATCCTCCACAGCCCTCACAACCTGACCAACCCCCGAAGGAATTGCGACGCCGACCACTTAGTTGCCTGCGGCTCGGGTGGGGAGGTTGGCTCGGCCAACACTGGTCAGTCCGCCCAGGCCTCACCACTTCCCACAGCGACGGTGACCGTGACGGCCACGCCCTCGCTGCTCAGCCAGACCGCGACGACGCCCGCGCCGAGTTCTACCGCGTTCAACCCGCCGGCTGATGATGTGCAGCTTGTTGGGTGCGCCCTCACCGATGACCCATACCGCCTCAACTACCACAGCGGGAAGTTCGTCGGGGTGGCAGATCTGAAGATCACCAACCACTCAAGCGAGGTGTCCGACTACAGCGTCAGCGTGGAGTTTGTGAATGCGCAAGGTGAGCGCCTCGATATGAGCTACGGCGGCGCCCAAAAGCTTGCCCCTGGCCAGAGCCAGAACAACAACGATGAGGACGCCCACGGTACGAAGAGCATCCCAGCTGGCACCAAGGTCACGTGTCGGATCTTGGACGTGATTCGGATTGCGAGCACGCAGTGAAGCGCAGGCCAGGCAAGAGGTCGAGCCTTAGGCAGAACCCGCGCCCCAAGCTGAGCCTATCTATTGTGAGCAAGGGTAGGGCTTGGGATGCGATCGGGATGCAACCAATGCAGGGTCGAGTAGGGAACGCGTTTCGATCAGCGCCAGGATGGAGGAGTTAAGTGACGTGACGATTATCGATACTGGGGAGATCATTAGTATCCAGCTAGGCTCCCTGGTGACCTTCGGGCACGCCTTCGATTCCTTCTTATCTCTTTCGGACTCAGGGAGCTACCCGAGGGGATGCCATCCCCTGAAGTCGCAGACGCCGAATTAGAGCCAGTCGCAGACTCTCGGCGAAGGTTGCTTTGATCCACTATTAGAATCACGAACACCTTCGCCTCCACCGGCGCAGCCGCACCGTCGGATTTGAGACCACCCCTTTTCCATCTTTCAAACAACCCCCCTTCTTTCACCATTAGTTTATATACCCGCATCAAACGCGGTGTCAACTGGCAATTTCAAGGATTGGCAATGATCAACAATAAGGTTACTCGATGGATTGCGGCCCACTGGAGCAGGGAAGCTGAACCGCTGGAATCCGCCGTAAGGGAACGCCCATTACCATCGCCAGCCTTCTCCGTTGATCACAATGACCCAAGGACCAAGCTAGCTTTCACACTGCTCGAAAATCTCCAATTGTGGCGCGAACGCTCGGTAGAACAGATCGAAATCACAGACGCACTCTGGTCCGAGCGAGAGCGGGTGGTTGATGTTCGAATTTTCGAGTCAGTAATTGCGATCAAAGGAGGAAGACGGAAAGCAGCATCCGATTGCAGCTGAGATCGAAGAATATCTTGCAAGCCTAAGGATTCCACCAGAGGGCAATTCAGCAGACCTGCTCCTCCCGCTGGTCAGCTTCCCCAAGGACTCCCTATTTGACTTTCAGATTACAATTGGAGATAGTCCAGTCAGTCGAATTCCCCGCGACAAGAACGGCGATTTCCAAGCCGCCTACATAGCCCACTTGGCCCGCCAGGCCAACCTCTATCACCTGATAGACGGAGAGCTACGCGATGAACTTCTCGCATTCCTATCCTGTATCTTTAGTTTCTCCTCGGGGACATGGGAGCAGTTCCGAAGAGAGTACTATCGACCATTCAGAAGGCCAATCCTCTACATCAAGAGGATCCTGCGCCTGGAGTACCCTGTTCGTGAATACATTGGGCGCAGGCGCGGACCTAGCTACGGCGTTGCGGTGTCCGACTATAGAGACTGGAGGAGCATTGCAGACATAATAGCCGAAGAGATAATACCGCGCCACGTCCTTCCGACCCGCGTTAGCGCCGCAGAGAATCCCCTTCTCGCGATTCCAAAGTTTTGCCGTGAAAGTGAGCTGCCCGACGATAAGATCACGCAGCTTCTCCGCAAGCTCAAGGACTTCCTCCAAGCCGCCCAGGGCGCGGCAATATCTTTCGACTCTCCGGCGCACAAGCTGGTTTCAACGTATGCGTCATATGGGCGGCGCTGGGAATCCATGGCACGGTACACCATTCCCTTGGATAAGCCATTCCAGATCATAGCCCACGAAAAGCGAGCCATTCGTTTCGAGTCACCGCGCAGTAATTCCCGAAACCCCTATGTTTGGTTGAGGCAGCAATTCTTTCCCAGGGCGCACTATGGAATCTCGTTTGCTGATGCTAAATCAAACCATCTCCAGGTCCGCATTCCCGACCCGCACGTGCAACTAGTTGCTCGAAGGTGCTATGCCAGAAATGATATATGGCAGCATCTATCGACCTCGATGATTAAAGGCTCGCCTGACGATGAACGCAAGAACTACGAGTACTACTCTCGCTACGACACAAAACCCCGTGCAGAACGAATTTGGATTGAGATCCGCCTCAGGCAGGCGCTTACACGCTCCGCGGTGACCTGGGGAGTGACCTTAGCGACCCTGGCCGCGTTCGCGCTAATCATAAACTTCGCCTGGGGCGACTACAACCCTAACGCTCGGTTAAATGGCGCCGATGTTGTCGCCATTCTACTTCCAGTTACCATTGCAGCCTCGTTGCTTCTGGCACGGGAGACCTCGACGCTTGGTATGCGCGTCAAACGGGCGAAGACAGCTCTTCTGATGGTTTCCTTGGCGGCTCTTTGGGTGGCAACGGTCTGGGGGTATGTGCAGGGGCATATAGTCATCGACACGCTCCACCAGCACTGACGCTTTGTAACCTGCCTTACATCTTCTGCCGGCCCCAGCTCGTATAATCCGCTCTCATATGCCAGAACACGAGCGACAAGAAACCTTTGATGGGGCAGCCATCGCTAAAGCCCTCCATGCCGATGCCACTGCGGTGACCGATCCCGCCTTTGGCAAGGGTCAGCACTTCCAGGTGGAGCGCGACAAGACCTTCCTCAGCCTGGACACCTTCCCCGAGGCCGGCGTCTCCCGCATCACGACCAACGGAGCCCGCATCGAGCCGTTTGGTGGCATGCCGCCCACGGTCGAAGAAGAGGGCGTTGTCTTCCTGCAGAAGGACGCCGACCATGAGCACGTAAGCCTTGCTCTCCACCCTGATGGTGCGATCACCATGGGCTACCAGGTCGACACTGGCCCAGCGTCTGTCGCAGGCATACCTAGAGATCCGGCACTCCGTGGTCGAGGTCTACCTCGTAGCAGGCTACCGATAACCACAACGGCGCGCTTCGCGCTTTTGATGCCCGCTCTTACGAGTTACAGCAGGTCGTGAACGAGCCTGCTAGGGCTATGCCCCACAACGCCCACCGATGGACCTCCTCGCGAGAAGGCCTTTGTTGATCTTGCCGAGCCGAACGGCTGCCAGTGTGCCTGATCCTGCGGCCCAGCTCTGGCCGCGGAGATGTCCCTTGCCACCCGAGCAAGTGAGGCTGGCGTGTGACAAAATGTGACACGCCGTCCAGAAGCAACAGCAGAAGCCCTGACTCACCGAAGTGAATCAGGGCTTCTGACCTGCGACTTTGGAGTTGAACTCCAGTCGGGACGACAGGATTTGAACCTGCGACCCCTTGACCCCCAGGCGCATCCGCTGCCGCAGAACCGCCTTAGCCGACCAGGCCACGCCAACCCACGGCCACCGATCAGGCACTTCGGGTCCTGCTCCGTGCGTCAGAGTCCCAGCCCGTTGATGTCAGCCATCGATGTCAGCCTCCAGCCATAGCCACCTGAGCGACTCAAGGGAAGACTTTCGTCCGGGACCGTCGCAGCGCAGCTGGTGCTGTGACCGGGAACGATCACCGGGTTGGCGGTGGCGGGGCCGGAACCAGTTGGATGTGGCGGACATCCAACGGAGTGGGGGCACGGTGGCGGAGCCGGTCAAGGTCAGGAGACTGACCGATCAGGAGGGCCAGCAGTTACAACGGATCGTGCGCCGGGGCAGCACCAACACGGTGCGCTACCGACGGGCGATGATGCTGCTGGCCTCGGCCGACGGCAACCGGGTGCCAGTGGTCGCCCAGCTCGTCCAGGCCGACGAGGACACCGTCCGGGACCTGATCCACCGGTTCAACGAGATCGGCCTGGCCTGCCTGGACCCTCGATGGGCGGGAGGCCGTCCCCGCCTGCTCAGCACTGACGACGAGGACTTCGTCGTCCAGACGGCCACCACCCGCCCGGCCAAGCTCGGGCAGCCCTTCACCCACTGGTCCATCCGCAAACTGCTCACCTACCTGGGTCGGCCGGGGCCCCGGCCGGTGGCCGGTGAGCCAGGCGGGGTCGCACAGCAGTGGCGCCGTTAGCGGGCTGGATTGCGGAGCGGCTCCCGGTGGTTGGACGCCGCCGGGCGTCCATGCCCGCACCGTCAGGTGGTCTGGAGGCCGCAGCCGGCCCGAGGCTGTAGCTGGCGGGACTCCCACAGGTGCCACCAGGCCCGGGGAGCGACCTTCCGGACGCTCTGGCGTGCGATCTCCAGCGCGTGCGGGAGGGTGGTGTCCGTCCAGGAGTTGGAGCAGCCGCCACGGGAGAGTTCCGCCAGCAAGGCGGGAACGATGACCGTGGTGCGGTCGAACTCGGCCCGTGTCTTGCACGCGACCACCGGTGTCGGGCGCACCACCAGCTCGGCCAAGCCGGGTTCCTCGAGTAGCGAGCAGGTCGCGAAGATCACCGTCCCGGCTTTGATGACGCCGGCCAGGCGACGGCGTTCGACACCCAGCAGCGTGGTCCCACCGGTTGTCGTGCCACCCGCTGTGGCCCAGCATCACGAGAACGTCGGTCGGGACCGCCAGCGCGGCGACCACCTCGTCCGCCGACCTGGCCACCGTGAGAGTGCAGTGGACTCCCTGCAGTGCGAGGCTGTCCCTAATCCCTTTGCCGATGTCTGCGTGCTTGGTGTCCCGGTTGGTGTAGCACACCGTCACGATGCGGATGTCGACACCGCCGTCCGTTGTTATCTTGGGCAGAAACCAGCCGTAAGGAAAGTAAGCCACCTGCCGATTGGCAGTCCCGATCAACACATCTCATTTCTCCACTTTACGCACCAGCCCTGTGTAGCCGACGACAGCAAGGGTGGACAAGGCCCAGCCCGCTCCGGTAGCGCCCCAGATGCCAGCGGCCCAACCCCATCCGTTAGGCCGCCAGTTCTCTGCCTGGTGGACGTTGATAAGAGGAACGACAACATCGACGGCATAACCAGCCGGGTAGAAACACGGGTACGCCTTGCAATCGTATCCCAGTGCCGCGGGGGACGGGTTGAGTTTCTGGGTGTCCTTGGCTGGCGCGATAGCGCCATGATGCTGAGCAAACAGCAACGCCGTCAGCGTTATGAGATAAACCGCAAGCAGCATCACGACGGCTCTCAGTGGCTTGTAGCCGTGGGCAATGGTCTTCCCGAGTAGCCAGTTGCCGAACCAGCGGGGGCGACTCAAGTGGCCGTACTTGCGCAGGTCCTCACGTCGAGCAATGGCGACTTCGCGCGCCTCTGTGTCCTGCCCAGCCTGTGAGTAAACCCGCGCCAACTGTTCATACGGTTGAGAAGAGAAGCGCGCTGGGCTCCCACCGGACGGTGCGATGTGGCTGCAACGAATCCAATCAAGGCGCTGCTTCCAGGTTGCTGGGGCGTCACCACCAAAGCCGTCATATGTCAATCCCACCAACCGGATATTCCCTTTCGGCGGCCAATAGGCGGCTGGCCGGCTCCAGTCATCGACCAGCCGGCGCACCAACGCCCGCTCCAGATTGACCAGCCCGTCTACCGGCTGCCTTGGCCGCCAATGCAACTCACCCAAGACCGACATTCCTGTTGCCAATAGGGCTGGTGTGCCGGAAAGCTGGGCGTCGGCGAAGCTCAGAGATCCCTTAATTTGCGCGTCATGGAGATCTATCTTTCCTTCCGCCGTAAATCCTTCATCTAGAAACGCGTGCCCGCCGATCTTCACACTGTCGGCTACCAAGGAATCAACGGTGCCGTTGAGCCTTGCCCCGGTCAGGTGCAAGCCGCCACCAATGTTCGCACCTATCAGCCGCACCACGCCGACTGCCTCGAAGCCCTCATCCAGGAAAACGGTATCGCCTGCCTTCATCTGATCGGCGGCAAAGGCATTTCCCATTTCGTCAGTTCCATTGAGCTTCGCCCCTTTCAGGGTTAGCTGACCGGCAATCTGCGCACCTAGCAGCCGCACCGTCCCACTCGCCTCGAAGGGATATTCCAGGACAACTGTGCCGACCTTCACAAAGTCGGCGACCAGAGCGTTGCCACTACCGTCGGTGCCGTTAAGCATTGCCCCGCTCAGGTACAGCTGGCCAGCGATGTCTGCACCAAACAGCCGCACTGCTCCCCTTGCTTCGAAGCCATCGCCCAGAAACGCATCTTCGCCGACCTTCACCCCATTCGCAAACAGAGCATTGCCACTACTGTCGGTGCCGTTAAGCTTTGCCCCGCTCAGGTACAGCTGGCCGCCGATGTTTGCACCGTTCAGCCGCACCACGCCACCAGCCTCGAATCCCTCATCCAGGAAAGCGTGATTGCCGACCTTCATCCCGTCAGCGACCAGAGCTTCGCCGTCGCGGTTGGCGCCGTTGAGCTTTGCCCCGCGCAGGGACAGCTGGCCAGCGATGTCTGCACCAAGCAGCCGTACGGCGCCAGATGTGAAGAAGGTGTCAGTTAAATCGAGTTCGTGGGCGACGACAAGCATGTCCGCCTTAATGCCTGCTAGTTCACATCGGAGCAAGCTGAGGGAAGTGGCCGTAGCATAGTCGAGCGCGATAGGTTCGGGGCAGTCAAAATAGCAGTCTTCGCATACTAGCGGGCATAACAAGGTGGCAGATTCGAGATCGAGTCGTCCGCTTATGCGGACGCCTCGGAGTCTCACTCCTTTCGGCCCAGCGGGCCAATGCCCCGCCGCAATCAGGCCGCGCAGTATCGTGGCCCGAATTGTCCGGTCAGTGCCCCAGGTATGCATAGCTGATCGATCCACGTCAGCTGAATGAGCGAGGTCCAAGGGTTCCTCAGCTGCCACATGATCGAGAAGTTTCAGTTCTGGCGCTCGCAGGTCTTCCCTAGACGGGCACATACAGTAACCCACGGGGAGCGACCCAATCGGCCTTAGCGGCGTGTCGGTCATCGCAAGATTCCCTACCAGCTCACGGAGCCCCTGGTCTCAGCGTATGCATGCGATACGCGGTCCGCAGCGCGCCCTGGCGCGAACCCCATCACTCGTACATCTTTCAAATGGCGTCCACTGATCAAGAGGACATCTCACTTAACGAGGACCAAGCGAGAATGGGAGCTGTTGCATCGCTTGCGAAGGCGCCGAAGTCGTGAGCCTTGCCTTCGTAGTGGCGGTGGAGCTGGCGGTAGCCAACTTCGCACCAAGGTCACCCGCGGAGCCGGCAGCGGCGCTCGCGATGGCGTTCAAGGTTGTCGAGACCGCTCAGGCCTGATGGCGCGCGATCACCTGAGCCCCCTCGTCCCGCTGGTCCACGTCGAGGCGCCCGCTTTGAACGCGGTCAGCTCTCTAGGATGACGTAGATCGGGGCGCCGTCCGGGCGGGCCGCGCGGATGGACCTGAGGGCCGCCAGCGTGTTCATGGCGCCCTTCTTGCGGCGGTTGATGCCCCAGAGGGTGTCGTCGCCGATGGAGTAGCAGCCGTGGAAGTACCGGACGCCGTGGGTGCGGTGGTAGGTCGCGGGCTGCCGCTCGGGGTGACCGGCGCGGGCCCAGCCAGAGCCTGCGGTGGGGCGGATGCCGAGGGGCCCGGACTCGTCGAAGGCGAAGACGCGGTCAGGGAAGCGGTCCAAGACGTGCTTGATGCGGCCGAGCTTGGCATCGCGCTCTGGGTCGGCCGATTCCTTCCAGGTCTTGGTGCGCTGGAAGGTGATGCCGTGGCGGGAGAGCAGGGACCGTAACGCCTCGCGGCCGATCCGGATGACGCGGCCGTGGACTTTCCGCAGGTAGGCGGCGAGTTTGCGGATGGACCGGCGGGTGAAGGGCTGCCCGAGCTTGGTCGGTCTTGTGGTGGCCGTCTGGACGGCGAAGTCCGCGTCGTCAGGACTAAGCAGGCGGGGACGGCCTCCCGCCCACCGAGGGTCCAGGCAGGCCAGGCCGATCTCGTTGAACCGGTGGATCACGTCGCGGACGGTGTCCTCGTCGGCCTGCACCAGCTGGGCGATCACCGGGACCCGGTTCCCGCCAGCCGAGGCCAGCAGCATCATCGCGCGCCGGTACCGCACCGAACTGGTGCTGCCCCGGCGCACGATCTGCTGCAGCTTCTGCCCCTCCTGGTCTGTCAGTCTGCGCACACGGACAGGCTCTGCCACCACACCCCCAGCGGTCGGAATGAACGTCACCGCACATCCAACCGCTGGAACCGGCAACCCGGCGAACCTTCCCGGTCAAAGCACCAGGCACTTACCCTGGAGGCCGATGCGGGGTTGCGCTGCTCAGCGTTTCACTTATAGCGGCCCGCCATGGCCACGAGGCCAGCAGCACGACATTGCAGCCGGGGCGATAAATCCTCTAATCGAGGTCATCTTCGTCAGGTATCGATATTCGCAGCAACTGAGGCAAATGGCCGACAAATGACCACCCTCTCTCATAGAGGGAATGCACCTCGTCCAGGGTTGTATTGATGGTGACATCGGCATAATTATTGTGAATAAGCTCGTTTCGGATGGCGCCAACTTCAAGGAAGGCGGCAAGTCCGTCCCCAAGCCCATCCTTCTCCGATATCTCCAGCTCTACAGCCTTCTTGAACTCTGGGCCAAAAAGCGCCCAGAAGGGTCCAGCCTTGCGCTTGGGCCAGTCGAAGAACGTGTGATACTGGCGGCTGATGGCCTTGCGCTCAACCAGAAATCCGACTCGATTTCCAGTTGAAACCTCCGCCACATAGTCCCTGATGTACCCGCAGACGTAGTGCTCGAATTCACTCGCGGCGGCCAGCATGAGAACCTTCGGGAGCATGGCTTGCAACGAGGCATGAAATGACGGCTCTGAAAGCTGGAGGGCGTCCAGGATCTGCCGCTGGTCGCGATATAGCAGCTCAACCGGCTTAGGCTGCCCGCTCACCTGCCGCTCTCCACGATGAGGCCCTTGATGAACTCATAGGTCTCGTTGAGGCGACCCTTCACGTTGACCGTCTTGGTCGAGCCCTCCTGAGACCACTTGGAGAAGTCCGCGCTTCGGCCGAATTCGGCAATCCTCGCGCTGTCTACACCCTCGAAGCTTTGCCCTTCAGCGCGGAGCCTGATAGCGGCACAGTAGGTCGCCTCGAAGAGGAGTGCACTAAACTTCGCACCGCCCGGCCAGAAGGTCGAATCATCCCAGCTTGCGGCCACCCCAAGGAACCAGTCCCACTCAGCTGCGTGAGCCGCAACATCATCGGCGGAGAAAGACTGGGCTCGCTTGCAGAACGAATTGATGAAACTAGTCATGGAACCGGCATAGTTGTCACCGGCGCTTCGAAGGGATAGAGCCCTGAGGATTATTTCAATATCGCGCATCCGGTAGTCCGGATCCGCGGAGCCAAGGATTTCCCGCCAATCCTTCCGCTCATTCAGGAAGAAGAGCCCCTCGAAGAAATCGGAATGATACAGGCAGGCGCGAATTTCCTGGGTATTGAGATTGACGCCGCCGGTGTTCAGTCGATTGAACATCTCAAAAACAGCGGAGTCGTCATCGCGCGGAGCCACCTGCTTCACGATAACGTTCCGGATCGGCTGAAGGTTGAACTTGTTCTTGTACTCTCCAAGCGTACTGTAAGTAAGTCGGGCGAACTTGTTTGCCGCCCCACTCGGAAGCTTTGCCAGCTGCAGCTTGAAGGGAACGAAGAAATCATCATCCGCGAGGATCTCTTCCGTGAGCCCACCCTTGGTGTTAATGATTTTCCGAAGCTCTCCCCGCTTCTCCTTCCGGGGGAATCGCTCCTTCATAAAGAAGTACACGGTCAGCAGGCGCTGCTGACCGTCAATGATCAAGAACTTGTTCCGGCTCTCCTCGTAAAGGAAGACCTGGGGTACCGGAAGGCCCAAAATGAGAGACTCGATCAGCTTGGAAGCCCTCTTGACGTCCCATACATAATTGCGCTGAAATCCCGGCGTCTGAATGGCGCCCTCGTCAATAAAGCTGTTGATCGTAAGGGTGTTGAAATCGTTCGGGGCTGAGACGATATCATACTCGCTGATCTGCCCCTCCTCGTCGATCAATTCAATCAAGTCGGAATCCTCGACCTTGATAGAGCTCGCCTCGGCCATGATGACCCCTCTGCAATTGATCGGCTAAACGGGCGTGATCACTGTACTCGCAGGGCTGCCGACGCGCACGGGGTTCAGGGCAATCACGCGGGCGGTGGAGCGGCTTTGGCCGGTGTCCCGTCTGGTCTGGGGTCGAGCATGATCGGGGGGCCGTAAGCTGTTGCGACTCGGTCAGGGCTTTTGGGCCTGACCGCAATTTGGCCGAGTGGCCCCCCAGTCTTGCTCGACGCGGGTCCCGGGCCTGGCAGGTGGGTAAAACCGTGAAGCCGCCCGTTACCAGCCACGGCCAGTAGTGACCTGTACCCATGTCCTCCCGCCCGGCGCGGCCGGCCGCCGCCGCAGGGCGCAAGACAGGAGCGGCGGCGAGCGGCAGGGCCGCGCGCTGGCGCGCCGCGTGCGCCCTTGAACCCGTATAGAACCGTTTGACGGCTACCGGGAGTCGGAAGCCCCTGGCCCAAGCAGCTGACCTGGTGGACCACAACGGGCGGGCCGGACTGAGGCTTGAACTGAGTCATGAGAGATTGGCCAGCCCGCTCGCCGGTAGGGTCGCCGTCATGAGCAGGCTCGTCCTCTTGGACCTCGACAACACCCTGATCGATCGGCATGGCGCCGTGGCGGACTGGGTTGCTGAGTTCTGCACAGCGCGACAACTGCCAGCCGAGACCGTTCTCCATATGACTGGCTTGCTTCGGGAACGGGCGGTGCCGGAGACGTTCGAGTCTCTGCAGCGCAACCTCGGCCTCGCGGAGTTGCCAGCGGCGCTATGGGATGCCTACGTCACTGGGCTGGCAGCCAGGGTTACCTGCACCACTGAGACACTGACACGGCTCGACCTGCTGCGGACTGCTGGCTGGGCAGTGGGTGTGTTGACGAACGGGGCGGCCGATATTCAGCGGGCCAAGCTCGCCTCCGCTGGACTCCTCGATCACGTGGACGCGGTCTGCATCTCTGAGGAGGTCGGCGCCCGCAAGCCGGATCCCGAGGCGTTCCGAATGGCCGCCGCGCTCTGCGGGCACGAGTTGCCGGGAGACGCCTGGATGGTCGGGGACGACCCCGTGACGGACATTGCCGGGGCCAGCACGGCTGGTCTTCGGACCATCTGGATCTCCGCGGGCAATGCCTGGACCAACCCTGGCCTGACCCCGGACCACGTCGCACAGACCGCCGTCGATTCGGCGGACTTCCTGCTCGGCCTCCCGGAGAGTGCACGATGACCATCAGGCCGACCGTCGGCATCCTCCACCCCGGAAGCATGGGCGCCGCGGTGGCAGCTTGCGCCCGAGCGAACGCAGCGCGGGTGCTCTGCTGTCCAGCAGACCGCAGTGCGGCCACCGCAGCACGGGCCGAGCAGGCCGGGTTGGAACCCGTCGCTGGGCTGGACGAGCTGCTGGAGCAGGCCCATATCGTGCTCAGCCTCTGCCCGCCAGCCGCCGCCGAGAACCTGGCCGTTGCCGTCGCCGAGCGCCGGTACGCGGGCGTCTACGTGGAGGCCAACGCGATCAGCCCAGAGCGGACGCAGCGCATCGCCGCCCTGCTGGACGGATACGCCCGCGCGGTGGTCGACGGTGCCGTGATCGGATCACCGCCGGTCGGTGGCAAGCGGACCCGGCTCTATCTGTCTGGGCCCGCGGACGCGGTCTCGCTGTTGGAAGACCTGTTCGCTGGCAGCCCGGTGGAGACGCCCGTGCTGGGCACCGAGGTTGGCCAGGCATCGGCCTTGAAGTTGGCGTACAGCTCCTACCAGAAGGCGTCCCGTGTGCTGGCCGCCGTGGCTTTCGGTGCGGCGCGGGCCCACGGCGTGGACGACGCACTGCTCGACGTGGCTGGCAAGCGGCAAGGCAGCTACCTGGTGGAGACGGGATACATCGCCAAGACCGCGGCGCGAGCGTGGCGCTGGGGTCCGGAGATGGAAGAGGCTGCCGACATGCTTTCCGCCGCCGGCCTGCCGGATGAGCTGCTGCGAGCGGCAGCTCAGACCCTGGCGCGGTGGGATGACAGCAAGGACCTCGCCGGGCTGACGCCCGGCGAGGCTCTTGACCGTCTCACCCGCCCGTAGGACCGGGGTTTTCTAACGGCGCTGGCCACCCGCCGATAGAAGCGCGTCGATGAGCCGGGCCGCCGCGGCGGGTTCAACGGTGCTGGTGTCCACCGACAGATCCCACGCCTGGTCCGGGTGTGACTCGACGTCCGCATGAGTGGCATCCCAGGCTCGCACCCGGGCCTCGGTGTCGATGTCCTCCCGGCCGGCCGAGCGGGCCGCGGTCACCTCCCGCCCACACCAGAGGAGCACCACAGCCCAGTCCGCCGGATAGCCGGCAACCAGGGCAGCAATGCCGTCGATCTGGCCCAGGTGCACGATCGGCGTCCCGGCCTCGAACGCGACGTCCATTCCGGGACGATCGATCACATACGTGTTGCCGTACCGGCTGTTCTGGTAGATGACGTCACCTGCCGCCTCCAAGTCGGCAAGCTGCTGAGAGGTGCCCATCCGGTACCCCTCGGACTTACCAGCTCCGACCTTGAGCCGGGAGAACAGCCGGTAGTCACCGAGCTCCTGGAGCGCCCGCGTCACCGTGTCCTTCCCGGCTGCGGGCGGCCCGTAGAGGATGAGGCCGCGGGCCGTCACAGCCCGCCCCCGCTCAGCGCGTCGCGGGCCTGGTCGGCAGCGGCGACGGCCGCGCCGAGGCGGTTGTCCACGACGAAGTGGGGACCGGCCGGCCTGAGCTTCAGATCAACCGTGGCCAGATAGTCCTCCCACGCCTCCATCTTCCACATGTCCCGAGCCGCGCCACGGAACTCGATGTACTCCCGCATCGACTCGGGGTCGCATTCGACCCAGATAGCTGCCACGGCGACCCGCTTCGCCTTGCACCGGTTGTAGAACCGCTGCATCCAGTCCGCCTGCGAGAACTCTGCCAGGAACGGCGCGTCGAGAATCACGGACGTCCCGCAGTTGAGGTTGTCCCAAGCTGCCTCCATGAGGCAGCGGTATTCGAGCGGCCTCACCTTCTCGCGGTAGAGGTCGGAACTCCGATCATTCACCTCACCGCCGAGGGCCAACAGAAGTTGGTCGACCAGCGGCCGCGTCAGTGAATCCTTGTCGAGGATCGGCCATCCAGTGAGGCGTCCAATGAATTTGGCGTACTCGGACTTTCCGGATCCGGCATATCCGCCGACCAGAAGCACGGTCGGCCCCGCATCATCACCGCCCGCCCGACGCTTCCACTCTTCCACGATGCGGCTGCGGAACGTCTCGGCATCGACTCCGGCCGCCCCTTCGCGCAGGCTGCCTAGGGCTTCACGAATGGTCTCAGCCAGGTCGGGGGCGGTCTCTGCTGAACGCTGGTTGGGCACCGTAGCGACCTCTCCGGGGAGAGCCCGGCGAAAACCCAGCTCCGCCTCATTCAGGCGGTAGAGAATGCAGTAGGCCCGGCGATAGTCAGGGCGCGGGAACGACGTTCCCTTCTCGTGCGCCCAGACCGTCTGAAAGTTGGCCGCAAGGCTGAACTTGTGCCGCTCGCCGATTTCCCGAAGCTTCTCGCCGACTTCCTCAAGGGTCAGGCCGTGGGACTCCCTGACCTCTTTCAGAACTGCCGGATTCCAATCTGGGCGCTGCCGAGCCATATTCCCCTCCTAGGAAACTGCTCGTGCCGCGAGTGTAGCGGCCCGTTGAGTCACCTGAAAATCGCGATAGAAGTCGTGATACTACTCGTGTAAAGATCCGCGACTGAATCCCGGTAAAGGTCCGTGATACCGATTCCTTGGCGGCAGGTGTGAACTGAGATCAGTCCGCACCGCCGAGGAGGTAGCAATGGGGAGCCAACCACCCCGATATGCAGAGAGGGGACCGCGGCAGACTCGCGATCCCCTGATCCCCCCGCCTGGCCATCACCTGGCCTCAAGCTCCGCCACTCGTGCAGCCAGCGCGCGGAGTTCATCCCGAACCTCCGCCAGCTCCTGCCGCAACTGCCCGGCCTCCCCGGCCCGCGCCGCGGCCTTGGCCACCGCGTCCGAGGCCAAGGATGTCGCCTTGCCCTGGTGGCTCACGACCAGGCCGGCCTCCTTCAGGCGCGCCACAGCCGCCCGGGCGACTGTCGGAGTCACTTCGTACTGCGTCTGGAGCGCCGCCAGCGACGGGATCCGCCCGTTTGAGGCGAACTCGCCGGCAGCGATGCGCACGCAAAGGTCGTCCGCCACCTGCCGATAGGCGGACTTCTCTCCAGTCCACTCGACCATTAACTCCCCACATCCCTCTGCGTCTCTGCCTCATAGTGCCGCACCCTCCGGCCGGAACCAATGCTTCCGCATGTCGTCCGGCCGATGGACTTGCCAACTCTGTCTTCTCTGCCTCACAGTTGAGCTGTGCGACAGAGCGAACAAAGCTCTCAAGTCGCGCTATTCCCGCACGTCAACGTGCCGATCCCGCCTGCGCTCCACCTGACAGTTCAGGAGGCTCCGCCATGCTCGCCACTCACTACACTGCCGCCGCCCCGCTCGTGACTGGCCGTTCCTACGCCCGTCGTGTGGCGTCGCTGACCGGTGGTTCCCGTCGGGTGCCGTCGGGCAAGTGGGTGGCGGAGGCCCGGGGGGCCGAGCGCAGTCGCCGGGCGGTCGCGTGCCGGATTGGCCGACTGACCGGAACGCGGGCGCCGCAGTGGACCGGTGAGATCAGCGAGCAGGACTGGCGGACGGTCCTGACGGCCGGCGCCGGCGCCCTGGCCGAGGCCGAGACGACGTCCCACGCCCAGGCGGAACCCGTCACCTGCTCCCGCTGCGGAACGAGGCTGAACCGGGCCAACACCAGCAATCTCTGCAACCCGTGCCAAGGTGCCACCCTCGACACCGCCGCGGAGCCGCCGGCCGACAGGCGCGCCCCCAAAGCCAAGTGCTCCGCACCGACGCGGGAGGACCTGGCCGCCACGGCACGGGAGTTCACCCGGGGGGCCGTCGAGAACAAGGGCGACCGCGTTCTCGACCGGACCCGCAACGGCCGTGTCGAGGCGCTGGTCGACGCACTGCTGGCAGCGAGCCCCGCGAGCGCGATGGACCTGGTCGGCGACGACGAGCGCCGCCTGGTCGAGCAGTGGAGCCCGTTCCGCAACGGCCCGCGCCACATCATCCGGTGTGCCGACGGCTCCCGTCGCTACGGCAACGGCGAGCTGGCCCCGGAGCACTAACCCGTAGTTCAACCCACCTGGCGCCCTGCGCGGTGGACGGCTCCCCCAATTCCTTGGCCGGAAGAGGAGCCGTCCCCGCGGGGCCCACCCGTCAACAAGGAAGAGGTAGACCCGTGAGGTCGATTGTTGCAGGCCAGACGGCCCTGGACGAGGACGAGTTCGCCGAGCTGGCGCTCGGCGTGGACTCGGAGTTCACCCGGCTGTTCACCGGTGTGCCCGGTGAGAGCGCGGCCGAGCACGCCGCCCGAGTGGACGCCGCGGCCGACGTCCTGGCGGACCTGCGCCGGGAGGACCCGGTGCTGGCCACCTACGCCGAGCGGCTGCTGAGCACGGCGCCGGTGCCGCTGCGGCGCCCGGCGGTCATCCGCCGGACCGCGAGCGTCGAGCGGGTGGCCGCGTGACCACCATGGCCGAACCGGCGGCCGTTTCGACCCCGGCCGCTGCCGCTTCGACCGCGCGGCCGCCTGCTTCAACCCCGCGGGCCGGGGCCCCGGAGAGGCTGATGCTGGGGCTGACAATCCTGGCCGCGGTCGGCGGTGCGGTGCTCGCCGGGATCGGCTTCTCCGGCTCCTACGCCGCGCTGCGGGACCTCGGTTTCAGGCACAGCTTCGGGGACTTCAGCTACGCGTTCCCGGTCGGTGTCGACGCCGGCATCGTGGCTCTGCTCGCCATGGACCTGCACCTGATCCGCCGGGGCACCCCGTGGCCGGTGCTCCGGCTGCTGGCCCACGGTTTCACCGCCGCCACGATCTACTTCAACGCCGCCTCGGCCGGGCCGCTGCTCAAGGACGCGACCGGGACGGCGATGCACGCGGTCATCCCGGTGATGTTCGTCGCGGCGGTCGAGGCCGGGCGGCGCCTGGTCATCCGGATCACCCGGATCGAGGCCGGCCACCAGTCGGACGGGGTGCCGCTGCACCGCTGGCTGCTCGCCCCGCTGCCGTCCTGGCGGATGTACCGACGAATGCGCCTGAACGGCATCCCCTCCTACCCGAGGGCGGTCGAGCTGGAGCGCGAGCGGCTCGTCTACCGGCTGATGCTGGAGCGCGAGCACGGCGGCGACTGGCACAAGGCCCCCGCTGACCAGCGGCTTCCGCTCACCATGGAGCGCTTCGGGCTGAGCGTGGACGAGGCCCTCGCCCTGCCCCTTGAGGCCGAGGAACGGACCCGGCTGCGGGCCGAGCGCAAGGCGACGTTCGAGGCCGAGGTCACGGCCCGCGCCGAGGCCCGCGCCGCCGACGCCCGGATCTCCGCGCTCCGCACGGCGGGCCGGGTGGAGGCCGCCGGGTACGACGTCGGCGCCGAGACCGCGACCGCCAAGGCCCACGCCCACGCCCGAACCCTGGCCGCCGGCCGGGATGCCGAGGTCGCCGAACGGCTCGACCAGGCCGAGGACGACCTGAAGGCCGCAGCCGCCGAGCAGCAGGCCGCCGACGCCCGCCAGCACGCCGCCGAAACCGACCAGGCCGCCGCTGAAATGGAACGCGCTGCCGCTGAAACGCGGCTCCGCACCGCCGAAACGGAGCGCCTCGCCGCCACCGCCGAGCGCTCCCGGGCCGAGGACGAAGAGGCCACCCAGGCCGCCCGTCTACGCGCCGCCGAAACGGCCAAGCGCGCGGCTGAAACCGAGGAAGGCGCCGCTGAAACGCGCCGCCGCGCCGCCGAAGCCGATCGCGCTGCGGCCACCGCCGAGCGCGCCCGGATCGAGGACGAGGAAGCCTCCGGGGCCTCCCTGCTCCGCGCGCTTGAAGCACGGGCCCGTGCCGCTGAAACGGAGCTGCGCGCGGTTGAAGCGGAGGACGCAGCGAAGCTGACCCCGGCCGCCCGCGCCACCCGCCGGGTCGCCCGCATGATCCTCGCCGACGGCGACGGCGCCCCCGAGGCCGTCACCCTCCAGGCCATCGCCGCGACGCTCGACGTGTCCCTCGCTACCGCCTCCCAGCGCCGTTCCGACGCGGCCGAGTTGCTCGCTTCCGGCTACCACCCGCAGGCCGACGCGGCCTGACCAGGAAGGACCTTTCATGGACTTCTGCTACTTCTGCGGCGAGAGCAAGCCGGACGTCGAGACCTGCGCGGACCCGTTCGCGCAGGACGTCAACAACGAGGAGTGGATCATCCCGATCTGCACCGACTGCTACGAGATCCGCTGCGACGACATCTGACTCGGAGGCTCGACATGGCTCGCATCCGCACCACCAAGGTTCAGATACCGGCACAGCGTGGCCGTGGGCGCCGGGGAGCACCCGCCGCCCATGTGGTTGACCTCGGCCGGGGCACCGCCCCGGTGGTCCTGGTCGTGCCCCGGCAGCAGTCCCTGAGCGGCCGGCTCGCGCTGGCCACCGGGCGGGCGCTGTGGCGCCGCCGCATCACCTGGGCGCCGGTCTGGGCCGGGATCGGCCTGTTCGGCGCGACGGGGCTGCTGTCCGCCACCGCGCCCGCCGCCGCGCTCTCGTTCGCCGTCCCGGCCGTGCTGCTGCCGGCCGGGTGGGTGCTGGTGAAGCGCCGACACCCGCGCTCGGCCGTGCGCCGCCGCGCCCGCTCCCTCAGCCGCCACACCGCCGCCGTCTCGGCCGGCCTCGGCTGGTCGGCGGCCGCCGTCTGGTTCGGCCCCGCCGGCGTCGTCCTGACGCTGCTGTGGCTGGCCGGCACCGCCACCGCCCAGATCCTCTGGTCGCGCCACCGCCGGGCGCTGGCGACCACCCCGCTCACCGCTCCGATCGTGCAGGACTGAACTCCCCGAAGGAGAAGCCCAGATGAGCACCCCTCCGAAGACGCCCGGTCCGGGCAGCCCGTTCCCGCCGCCCCGCCGCTCCACCCCCGGCGGCGGCCCCGGCGCGGGAGCCGGACCCTCCGGCCCCCGCACGTCCCGCCCCACCGGCGGCGGCGCGGCCGGCGGCAACAGCTACCACTTCACCTACAACCGCGGCGCCGCCGGCGGGGCCGGGGCCGATGCCCCCCGCGGCGGCCGCGGGGCCGGCCCGGGACGGGGGCCGGGCGGGATCGGCCAGCCCACCGGCGGCACCAGCGCCGGACCTGGCGCGGGCCGGGGCTACTCGCCGCTGGGCGACCCGGAGTTCTTCACCAACGCCGACGTGCGGGAGTTCTGCGAGCGCGGCCGGGCCGTGTTCTCCCAGCTCTCGTTCGACCTCGCCATGGCCCACGAGATCCTCCAGGCCGTGCTCAAGGAGGTCCCCGACGCCGACGGGCGCCCGTTCGGCGCGCAGGCCCGCGCCCGCCGGGTGGCCCGGCACCTGAAGAAGGCCGCCGACGACGCGAAGGACTGCGCCGCCGAGGTCGCCCGCACCTACGCCGCGTTCCAGCGCGAGTACGACCCGGAGATCTCCCGCGTCGCCAAGCCCCGCCAGCCCCGCCGCCGCTTCGACTTCGGCGGCTAACAGCCCCCTCCCCGGCCAGGGCGAGGGCGTGAAGAAGCCACCCAGCTCCCGCAGCCGGGTGGCTTCTTCACGCTCACCCGGGCCGGGGCCCTCCTCGATCTCCCACACCCCGGCTCCCCAGGGAGGCAGCCCGTGCCCCGCCACCAGACCGCGGCCGTGCAGCTCGACGGCCAGAGCGCACAGCTCCTGCTCGACCCCAACCAGCACTCCGGCGGGGTCGGCGAGTACCTGCTCCACCGCATGAAGCCCTACCTGCCGCCGTGGATCGTCGCCGCCGGCACCGGCATCCTCTCGCTCCCGGCGAACCTGATGTGGAACGACTCCGCGGCCGGCGCGGTCGGCCTCACCCTCGCCTCGCTCGGCCTCACCACCGCCACCTGGTGGGCGGGCAAGCCCACCAGCCAGCAGCGACGCCTGCACTCCGCCATCACCGTCGCCGCGGGGACGTCGTGGTTCACCGCCGCGGCCCTCGCCGGGCCGATCGCCGGGCCGCTACCCAGCCTCTACCTGATAGGGGCACCCGCGCTCGCGGCCACGTGGAACATCCGCCAACTGCTGCGGGTCAACCCCGACGGCGCCGGCGCGAGCGCCGACAAGGGCCTGCTGGAAAAGGTCGGCCTGGCCAAGACCCTCGTCACCTCGGCGACCGTCCAGCCGAACAAGGCCAGCTTCGACCTCCAGCTCCCGGGCGGGGAACTGACCGCGGACGACGTCTCCAAGGCCCTGCCCCGGCTCGCCGGCGCGCTGAAGGTGGCGAAGAACGCGGTCCGGATGGTCCCGGACGCCGACGACGCGTCCCGGGCCACGCTCACCGTCGTCCCCCACGACCTGCTCAAGGCCGGCGCCCCCTACCCGGGCCCCTCGCACCCCGGCGGCTCCATCGCCGACCCCGTCCACGTCGGGATCTACGAGGACGGCGCCTGCCTGGCGATGTTCTTCCCCGGCGACCCCGAGGCCGGACGCAACGCCATGCATCTACTCGGCATGGGGATGACCGGCGCGGGCAAGTCCGAAGGCACCATCACCGCCCTGACCGAAGCCATCACCCGCCGCGACGTCATCATCTGGGCATCCGACCCGGCCAAGGCAGAGCAGACCCTCGGCCCACTGCTGCCCGCCCTCGACTGGGCCGCCCTCACCGTGGACAACACCAAAGCCATGATTACCGCCCTGCGCGCGGTCATCCCCGCCCGGACGTCCTGGCTGGCGAAGTACGGCTACAAGCAGTGGGAACCCGCCTGCGCGAAGACGCAGGCCGACGGCGCCCCCGGCATGCCCTACCTCATCGCCTGGTTCGAGGAAGCCGCCAAGACGATCCGCGAGACCGACGACGACGTGTTCACCGGCATCGCCCAGGAAGCCCGCTCCGCCGGAATCTCCCTGGCCGTCTCCCTCCAGCGCGCATCCAGCACGCAGATGAGCACCGACACCCGCGCCTCGCTCGGCTCCTCCTGGGTGTTCGGGCTACGCGACGACCGGGACGCGCAGTTCGCGCTGCCGGACGAGGCCATGGACGCCGGGGCCTCCCCGCAGGCATGGAAGGACAAGAAGCCCGGCTACTGCTACCTGGTCGCCAACGGCATCCCCGAGACGTTCTGGGCCACCCCCGGCCGCGCCTACCTCACCCCCGTCGACGCCATCGAGTGGGCGGTCGTCGAGTTCGCCGGCATCCGGGCCGCCTGCGACCCGGTCACCGCCAAGGCCGCCGCGAACGCGGTCGGCCCCGCCTTCACCCAGCGCACCCGCCACCCCCTCCCCACCCTGCCCGCCAACCCGGACCACGCCGACCGCGCGGACGGCGGGATCTACGAGGAGAACACCGCCGTGGACTACGACCTCACCGCCGACGACGGTGACGAGGACGGATGGATCGACCCCGACGCCGAACTGCCGCCGGTCACCAGGGTGGTCGAGATCGCCCCGCCCGATGTCCCGCCGCGCACCAGGCTCAGCCAGAACGAGGCCCGGGGAGCGATGGCGCAGATCCTGGCCGAGTTCGAGAGCACCGGCCGCCGGGAGATCGGCCCGGTCGACTTCATGGAGCACTGCGACCGGTTCAACCGCTCCCGCCAGTGGGTCTCCAAGCAGGTCGCCGAAATGGTCCTCACCGGCCGTCTGCGCGAGACCGACACCGCCGGCCGCTACGAGATCATCCCGCTCCACCACGCCGCCGCCTGAACCCGAACTGTCAGGTGACAGGCGCCAGTCGGTGACTGTCACCCGAGGCCGATTTCCCCAGGTAACGCATGCGCGCAAGGGGTGACAGTCGGCGACTGTCACCCCTCTGTCACCCCCGCTGGCACCTGATCTTGAACCCTCTGGCACTCCACACGATCGCGCCCCGGCACTCACCCCGGGGCGCCCGGAAGGACCCACCGCCGTGATCGTCAACATCTCCTCCGCGCTGCTGTTCGCCGTCATCACCGTCGTCCTCGTCCGCGCCCAGCGCGTCTCCGCCGGCTCCGCCCTCCTCGTGTGGCTGTCCGGCTTCACCGTCGCCGGCGCCGGCCTCGCCAAGCCCGTCAACGACGCCCTGGCCGGCGTCGTCCACTTCCTCGCCACCATCCACTGACCCCGCGCCAACCCACCGACAGGAGAAGCACCGTGGACCACACCACCAACCCGCAGCCGTTCGCCGCCCCGGTGCTCTACACCCCGGACGGCACCCCCTACTACGCCCACCCCGCCCCGCTCACCGCCCCGCCCGCGCTCTACCACCCCGCCGCGGCTCTTCCGCTGCCCGCCCAGTACGCCGCCCCGGTTCTGCAGCTCCCGGCTCCGCTGGCGCAGGCTCCCGCCGTGCCGGTCCGGGACCCGTGGCCCGCCCGCCTGGTGGCCGGCGGGGTCGGCATCGGAGGCGCCGGAATCGGGATCGGCTTCCTCGCCCAGGCCCTCGCCGCCGCGACCACCGCGCTCGGCTTCGTCACCGCGGGCCTGGCCGTGGTCTGGCTCCTGAAGACCACCAGCGGGGGCGGCGGCCGCGGCGGGCAGGGCGCCGTGAACGTGCGCGTCAACGTCACCAACCGCAACCGCTGACCGGCCTGCCCGACCGGCCGTTCCGCCCGGACCACGCCGCAGCCGGCGGCGGAGCCCGGGTGGTGCGGGGGACCAGGCAGACCCCGCTCCCGCCGACGCAGCACGAAGCCCCACAGCAACCGTCGTTTCTTGGCCGAGAGCCGGTTGCTGCGGGGCTGTGCATCCCCTTCACAGAGATGGGAACCAGCATGCCCCAGTTCGACCCGCACACGCTCGTCATCGTCGACGACGACTACGACCAGCGCCACGCCAGCGACGGCCACTCCCGCTACGGCGCCTACTTCCAGCGGCGCGCGGGCCTGCCGCTCGACGGCGAGCCGCCCTACACCGCCCCGCAGTTCGCCGTCGTCGCCTGGGGCATCGCCGGCGCCCCCGTGATGTCCCCCGGCTACGTACGCGTGCGCCCCGACGTCCACGACATCACCGCCCACGTGGACGACGACGGTGGCCTGCTGCTTCGCGTCGAGATCCGCCTGAGGCACCGGGCCCTCGCCGACCGGCCCTGCTACCTCGGCGACTGGGAGCAGGACCGCAACCTCGGCGCCGACCAGGCATGGCCGCGGCTGGACACGCCGTACCAGCCCGAGCGGGCCGCGCTGCTGACCACGGCCACCCTGCTGCTGCCCGTCCACACCGGCAACCTCATCGCGCCCACCGGCATCAAGCCCGACCGCACCATGATCGGCCAGGCCCGCGACAACGTCGCCGCCGTGGCCGCCCACATCAACACCATGGCCTACGCCGTCAACGAGCTGACCGGGGCCGGGCGGTGAGCGGCCCCGTGATCGGGTCGCTGTGCACCGGCTACGGCGGCCTCGACATGGCCGCGCTGTCGGTGCTGGGCGGTGAGTTGGCGTGGGTGGCCGACCCCGACCCGGGCGCCGCCGCAATCCTGGCCTACCACCACCCGACGGTGCCGAACCACGGCGACATCACCACCGCGGACTGGTACGAGGCCGAGCCGGTGGACATGCTGACCGCCGGATTCCCCTGCCAGACCGTCAGCCTGGCCGGCACCCGCGCCGGTCTCGTCCCCGGCGCCGCCTCCGGCCTGTGGGCCGAAGTCGCCCGCGCCGTCCGTGAACTGCGTCCCTCCCTGGTGGTGATCGAGAATGTCCAAGGGCTCCTCTCGGCGAAGGCCGACCGCGGAGACGTTGGAGTGGGACCCGGAGCGCAGGATCTGGACGAGGCGACCGGACGGCCCCTCGCTCTTCGCGCTCTCGGCGCCGTTCTGGGAGACCTGGCCGGCCTCGGGTTCGATGCGGAATGGACGAGCATGCGCGCGTCCGACGTCGGCGCCGCCCACCAGCGCACCCGCGTCTTCGTCCTCGCCTGGCCTGCCCACCCCGAGGGCCCGCGACTCGCGTGGCCGGGGCTTCCCGGACGGCCTGCCCGGCACGGTGCTGCTGCTGAAGACCCCGACCGCGCAGCTCGCCGTGAACGGCGGCAGCCAGCACCCGGACAAGCGGAAGGCGGGCGGGCACGGGCCGACGCTCGCGGACGAGGTGGAACACCTGCTGCCGACCCCGACCCGGGCGGACGGCGGACGCACCAGCCCCTCCTACGCCCGGGGCAACCCGACCCTGGCCGGGGCCCTGCCGCCTCCCCCGGCGGCGGCACGGACTGGGGCCCCTACGCCCCTGCCGTCCGCCGCTGGTCGGCGGTCCTCGGCCGCCCCGCCCCCGGACCAACCGACGCTGCCGGGCGTCTGAACCCCGTCTTCGTCGAGTGGATGATGGGCCTGCCGCCCGGGCACGTCACCGACGTCCCCGACCTGTCCCGCACCGCCCAGCTCAAGGCGCTCGGCAACGGTGTCCTTCCCGACCAGGCCGCCGCCGCACTCCGGCTCCTCCTGGAGCGCGCCACCGCGCCCGCTGCCGGGGAGGTGGCCGCGTGAGCCGGGTCCCGCCGCTCGGCGACACCGAAGGCCTGTGGCAGGCCGTCATGGCCGCCGCCGCCGGCCGCTGCCAGTGCCGCGGCACCTGCGGCAAGTCCCACGCCAAGAACGGCGGCCGGTGCGACCGCGTCCACGACGGCCACAAGCAGCACCACGGCGGCGGCCGCGTCCACCTGCTCGCCGCCCCCGCCGACCCGGCCGGCCTGCTGCTGCCCCCGCACCGCATCGCCGCCCTGCCCAAGCAGGCCCTGGCCGCCTGGTGCGAGCGCTGCCACGACGCCACCCGCAAGAAGCACCAGACCACCGTCGCCGCCGACGAGCCGGACGCCCTGTTCTGATCCTGGAGGTACCCGTGCCCATCAAGGCCGTCACCTGCCACGTCGCCGTCTGCGACGTCTGCGGCACCGAATACGGCTCCGCCACCGATGACGAGTGCGTCGTCCACTCCACCACCCGTGAGGCCGCCGTCGCGGTGGTCTACGCGGACCCCGACTGGCTGGTCACCCCCGACGGGCGGGTGATCTGCCTCGACATTGACGACCCGGCCCACCAGAGCGCGCTGGAGGAGATGTTGCCGCCCCCGCCCCCGGCCATCTGCGACGACCAGATCACGCTCCCGATCGACCTCTGACCACTCCGCCCCGGCGGCCCGCACCCTGCACGGGGTGCGGGCCGCCCCTGCTCCGACCGATTGGAGCCCCGTGACCGCCCAGTACGACCGGCCGACGTCGAACGTGATCCCGTTCAGCCCCGAGCCCGCCGAGGTCCTCACCGCCGAGCAGGCCGTCATCGGCGCCGCCCTGCTCGACCCCACCCGCATCCCCGCCCTCGCCGAGGTCCTCGGCGACCCCGGCGTGTTCTACCGCCCCGCCCACGAGACGATCTGGCGCACCATCACCCGCATGGCCGCCGCCGGGCGCCCCGTCGATCCGCTGCTGCTGACCGATGTCCTGCGCGCCCAGGGCGACCTGAACAAGGTCGGCGGGCCCGGCTACCTCTACACCTGCCTCGAAGCGACCCCGACCGCGGCGAACGGCGACTACTACGCCGACCTCGTCCGGGCCGGCGCCGAGCGCCGCCGCATCAACGCCACCACCAGCCGCCTCGCCCACATGGCCAGCGATGACCAGGCCAATCTGAACGATGTGCGCACCGCGGCGCTGGCCGCGCTCGCGGACCTCGCCTCCGGGGAGACCTGGCTCGACCCCGTCCCGCTCGGTTCGCACGGCGCCCTTCCCACCTTCCCCGTCCACGCCCTCCCGAAATGGGTCGGTGCCTACGTGGAGGCGGTCGCCGAGTTCACCCAGACCCCGCCCGACCTGGCCGCCACCATGGCCCTGGCCGCCCTCTCGACCGCCGCCGGCGGCCGGGTGAACGTGGAGATCCGGCCCGGCTGGCGCGAGCAGTCCAACCTCTACCTGGTCTGCGCGATGCCCCCGGCCAGCCGCAAGTCCGACGTGTTCGCATTCATGACCGGCCCCGTCTACCGGGTCGAGGACGAGCTCCGCGAGGGGGCCAAAGCCCGGATCATCGAGGCCGAGACCGCCAAGGAGACCGCCCTGGCCGAGGTCGAGGCGCTCATGGCCAAGGCCCGCAAAAACCCCGACCTCGACCGCGCGCACCTGGTCGCCGAGATCTCCGCCGCGCGGATGGTCGCCGACGACATCACAGTCCCGCCCACCCCCCGCCTGACGATGTCCGGGGACCTCACCCCCGAGACCGTGACCCACCACCTCGGCGTCCACCGCTGCCTCGCCGCGCTGAGCCCGGAAGGTGACCTGTTCGACAGCATCGCCGGCCGCTACAGCAGCAAGCCCAACCTCGGCGTCTTCCTCCAGGCCCACAAGGGCGAACGGCTTCAGACCGACCGCATCACCCGCGAGCAGCCCACCGTCGACAAGCCCGCCCTCACCATCGGCGTCACCCCCCAGCCCGCCGTCCTCCAGGAACTCGGCGCCGCCCCCGGCGCCCGCGACCGCGGCCTGCTCGCCCGCTTCCTCTACTCCCTGCCGGCATCCAACCTCGGCTATCGCAAGATCCGCACCACCCCCGTCCCCGATCCGGTCGCAACCACCTACGACGTCCGCCTCACCGCGCTGCTGCACACCCTGACCGCCCTGGACGAGCCCGTCACCGTGACGATGACCGAGGCAGCCGACCTCGCCGTCGAGAAGCTCCAGGAGAAGTTCGAGGTCCAGCTCCGCCCGGACGAGCCGCTCGCCCACATCAAGGACTGGGCCGGCAAGCTCGTCGGCCACATCGCCCGCATCGCCGTTCTGCTCCACCTCGCCGACCACGTCGCCGGCGACTGGCGCGTGCCCGTCGAGGCGGCCACCGTCGACCGCGCCGCCGAGATCGCCGAGTACTACACCGCCCACACCCTCGCCGTCTTCGACCTCATCGCCGCCGACCCCGCCACCGACGACGCCCACGCCCTCCTCCAGTGGCTCCAACGCCCCCGGAAGGACGGCACCCACCGCACCCACATCAAGGCCCACGACGCCGTCGCGTCGTCCCGCCGGTTCAAGAAGGTCGCCGACGTCGAACCCGCCCTGAACCTCCTCGAACAGCACGGCTGGCTCCGCACCGACCAGCCCCCCGCCAGCAGCCAGCGCGGCCGCCAACCGGCCGCTACGTACCGTGTTCACCCGGCGGTGGGCACCCCCGCGGACGGGGCCGAAGCCCCGTAACCGTCAGGGATGTCAGGGAAAATCCCTGACCAGCCAAAACGACCCCTGACCGCCTGTCAGGGAACGTCAGGGATGTCAGGGAAAAGCCGATTTTCCCTGACATCCCTGACAATCCCTGACGCCCCGCCAGGAGCCAAAACCCCAGGTCAGCGATTTTCCCTGACATCCCTGACACTTTTCAGCTTCCACCCCCGTCCGCACGCGGGGGTCGCAACTCTTCGTGACCACCTCATCCGCCCCAGGCGGCGCCGAAGGAGTGCCATGAGTACCGCCGTGCCCATCGCTATGACGGTCCCCGAGGTCATGGCCGCACTCCGGATCAGCCGGAGCAAGGTCTACGACCTCATCCGTTCCCGGGAGATCCCCAGTTTCACCGTCGGCACCCGCCGGCGGTTCGATGCCGCCGACGTGGCGGCCTACATGCGCAAGCGAATCGAGGAGAACTACTGATGGCCAGGCGCGCCAACGGCGAAGGCACCATCATCCTTCGCAAGGACGGGCGTTACGCGGCTGCGGCGTACGTCTACAAGCCCGACGGCACCCGCACCCGCAAGTGGGTCTACGGCAAGACTCGGACCGAAGTCGCCAACAAGCTGACCGAGATGCAGGAGAAGACCCGGCAGGGCATCCCCGCGGTCACCTCCAACATGCCCCTGGCCGACTACCTGGACTACTGGCTCACGGCCGTGGCGAGCGAGCGCTACAAGCCCTCGACCATGTCGAGCTACGAGCCGATCTCCCGCGTGTACATCGCCCCGGTGCTCGGACGGAAGCCGCTGAACCGGCTGACGCCGGCGGACATCCGCCGATTCCTCGCCAGTTTCCGCACGGGCTGCCTGTGCTGCCTCCGGCGGGTCGACCACAGCCGCCCGTTGGAGAAGCAGGTGTGCTGCGCGGTCCGGAAGTGCTGCCAGCGGCGGCCCTCCGCGCGGACCGTGCAGTACGCGCACGCCGTTCTCCGGTCCTCGCTCCAGAGCGCGGTGCGCGAGGAGCTGTTGGCCCGCAACGTGGCCCGGCTCGTCGAGCGGCCGACCGTGCCGCACAAGGAGGTGCAGCCGCTTACTCCCGAGGAGGTGCGGGCTCTGCTGCGGGCCGCACGGGACCACCGGCTCTACCCGCTGTGGCTGCTGCTGGTGTCGACCGGCCTGCGCCGCGGTGAGGTGCTGGCGCTCACTTGGACTGACATCGACCTGGAGGCCCGCCAGCTCCGCGTGCGCCGCAACCTCCAACGGGTCAAGGGGCACCTGGTGTTCGGCACTCCGAAGACCGCGCGCTCGCGGCGGACGATCGCGCTGCCGGCGTCCTGCGTCGCCCGACTCCGGGAGCGCAGGGAGCAACAGATTCAGGAACGGGCGGAGGCCGGGATGGACTGGCAGCCGCTCGACATCCAGCCGGACGGGCTCGTCTTCACCACGCTGACCGGCACCGCGCTCGACCCGCGGAATCTGAACCGCAGCCTCGCCACGCTCTGCACGAAGGCGAAGCTGCGACGGATCCGGGTGCACGACCTCCGGCACACGTGCGCCTCGATGATGCTCGCCTCCGGGGTGGCCGTCCGCACCATCATGGAGACGCTCGGGCACAGCACGATCAGCATGACCCTCGACACCTACGCGCACATCATGGAGACGACGCTCCGGGAGGCTGCCGACCGTATGGACGACGCGCTCGGCATCGCCACCGCGTCGGATAGTCAGGAGGAAGGCGGAGAACCCGCCGCCGGCGGGGCGTCGTGAGGCGCTGAGAGAGCGGGTTGATGTCACCCGTAGATGTCGAAAGGGCCGGAGACTAATGTCTCCGGCCCTCTGACCACTGTCGGGACGACAGGATTTGAACCTGCGACCCCTTGACCCCCAGTCAAGTGCGCTACCAAGCTGCGCCACGTCCCGTGGTCTCGGCGCCCCGGCGGAGCCTGGGGGGCTCTGCTGTGGGCTTCTCGACCTTGTCCCCGGTGTCCCGGCGACGTGGAAAACAATACAGCACGTCGGGGGGTGCTCGCTGCCAGGTTTGGTTCGGGCGCGAGGTCAGGGTGTGGGGTGGCGTGCGTCGTAGCGGAGGAAGGCCGGTCGGCGGGCGGCGAGGAGGAGGATGGCGGCGAGGCAGGCGAGGCCGCCGCTGACGACGGAGACGGCGGGGCTGGTGAGGGAGGCGACGGCGCCGGACTCGAAGTCGCCGAGGCGGGGGCCGCCGGCGACGACCACGATGAAGATGCCCTGGAGACGGCCGCGCATCTCGTCGGGGGCGGCGACCTGCATCATCGTGTTGCGGAAGATCATGCTGACGGTGTCGGCGCAGCCGGCGACGGCGAGGAACAGGAGGCCGAGCCAGAGGTTGCGGGCGAGGCCGAAAGCGGCGATGGCGAGGCCCCAGGCCGCGACGGAGGCGAGGACGGCGACGCCCTGGCGGTTGACGCGGCCGACCCAGCCGGAGAAGAGGGCGCCGACCAGGGCGCCGACGGCGGGGGCGGAGACCAGGAGGCCGACGGTACGGGCGTCGCCGCCGTAGAAGGTGACCGCGATGGCGGGGAAGAGGGCGCGCGGCATGCCGAAGATCATGGCGGCCAGGTCGGCGAGGAAGCTGGTGCGCAGGTTGGGCTGCTCGCGCAGGAAGCGCAGGCCGTCGAGGACGGAGGCGCGGCCCTTGCGTTCGCCGAGCGGGCGCATGGCGGGCAGGCGCCACATCGCGTAGAGGGTGGCGGTGAAGGCGACGGTGTCGACCAGGTACGCGGCCTGGGCACCGTAGGCGCCGATGAGGACGCCGCCGAGCATGGGGCCGACGGTGAGGCCGAGGTTCATGCTGACGGTGTTCAGGGCGTTGGCGGCGGGGAGCTGGTGGCTCGGGACGAGGCGCGGGATCATCGCCGAGCGGGCGGGCGAGCTGAGCGCGAAGAAGCCGGCCTGGACCGCGACGGCGGCGTAGAGGACGGCGACGAGGCCGAGCCCGGCGAGCGCCTGGGCGGCCAGGACCGCGGAGACGGCGGCGAGGCCGGCGGAGCCGATCAGTCCGAGCCGTCGGCGGTCCACGGTGTCGGCGATGGCGCCGCCGTAGAGACCGAAGGCGATCAGCGGGAAGAGGGAGAACAGCCCGACCAGGCCGGTGGCGAAGGTGGAGCCGGTCAGGTCGTAGACCTGGACGGAGACGGCGACGGCCGTCATCTGCTGGCCGACCGACGAGACGGCCTGGCCGAACCAGACGCGCCGGTAGTCGGCGTTGTCGCGCAGCGGGCTGAGGTCGGCGAACGCCCCGCGAGCGGCGCGGCGGTACCACGGCGGTACGGGGGTGTCGGGCCCGGCGTCGGTCACAGGAGGCCGGGACGAGACAGGCTGGGTACCGGCTGGCGCGGGGCCGGCACCGGCAGCGACAGGCCCGGCGTCGGCTGGGGCGGGGCCGGCGTCGGGCAGGACAGGCTCCGAACCCGCTGAGGCGGGCCCGGTCGCCGAATTGGCAGGATGATTGGTCGACACAGCCCCCATCCTCGCCCCGCCCGCCGGCCCGCCCACGACCGGGGCGACCCCTACAAGCCACGGGGGTGCCCCTACAAACCACCCCGAGCTACAGACCACTGAAAGCCCCACCCCGGAACCGCTACCGGGTCAGCACCTGCTTCTCCCCCGCCTCGACCGCGAAGTCCAGCCGGTTGCCCGGCGGCGGGAAGGGGCAGATGAAGTGGTCCGAGAAGGCGCACGGCGGCAGGTAGGCGCGGTTGAGGTCGAGCACGGTGTGACCGTCCTCGTCCGGGGCGGGCAGGTTGATGAAACGGAAGCGGTAGGTGTCCGTTCCACTGGTCGCGTCGGCGATGACGCCGGAGAGGCTGTTGCCCGCGCGGCTGACGGTCAGGGTGCGGTGCTCGCCCGCGACAGTGAAGGCGATCCGGCCGGTGACGGCCAGCGGGCGCTCCTTTCCGTCCGCGTTGGGGACGACGACGGCCTGGTCGCCGCCGTCCTCGAACGGGGTGAAGACCGCCGGGACGGCCCACTCCGGCGAGTAGGCGTACGCGGAGATGCCGGCGAAGGAGGCCCGGCGCGGCGCGGCCGGGTCGAAGACCCGCAGGGCCAGCTCTCCCTCGCGCTCGATCGGGACGAGGCGCAGTTCGCCCAGCACCGCGGTGTCGGCGGCCGGGTCGCTGTCCGGGCGGAGCAGCACCTCACCGTCGACGGGGGCCTCCGCGCCGGTGACCGTGATCCCGTCGACGGCCGCCGCCCGGACCCGGACGCCCTCCGCGTCGGCCCACCAGAGACCGGGCAGGCCGGGGACCTCGGCGGGCTCGGGCTCCAGCCAGTGCGTACCGGTGAGCGCCAGCTGGCCGTGCGCGGTGCCCACCGCCGCCGCCCGGTTGTCGCTCCAGTGCTTCCATTCCTCCGCGGCTGTCGCCGTCATCGGCGTACCCTCCCACTCCGGTCCACGGCCCGCAGGCCGTCCCTAGTCCGTCAACTCCTCAACGCCGACCACCGGGGTGGATCATTCCCGGGGCCGGATCAACCCTTGAGCGGCCGGAACAGCCCCTCCTGCACCACCGAGACCACCAGCTGCCCGCTACGGTCGTAGATCTGCCCGCGCGCCAGGCCCCGGGCACCGTGTGCGATCGGGGATTCCTGCTGGTAGAGCAGCCAGTCGTCGGCCCGGAACGGCTGGTGGAACCACATCGCGTGGTCGAGCGAGGCCATGTCGAAGTGGCGGGTGCCCCAGAGCGGCTCGACGGGGGCGCGGACGGCGTCCAGCAGCGTCATGTCGCTCGCGTAGGTGAGGGCGCAGACGTGGATCAGCGGGTCGTCGGGCAGGGCGCCGTTGGTGCGCAGCCAGACGCCGCTGCGGGCCTCGACGCCGGCCAACTCCTCCTTGTTCCACTTCAGCCGGTCGACGTACCGGATGTCGAACGGCTGCCGGCGGCTGATGAACGGGGGCAGCTCGCCGAGGCGGGAGCCGACCTCCTCCAGCGCGCTGGGCAGGTCCTCGGGGGCGGCGACCTCGGGCATCGGGTACTGGTGCTCGATGCCGCCCTCCTCCGGGAGGTGGAAGTCCGCGGTGAGGGCGAAGATCGACCGGCCGCCCTGGATGGCCAGCACCCGGCGGGTGGTGAACGAGCGGCCGTCCCGGATCCGGTCCACCTGGTAGACGATCGGCACGCCGGGCACCCCGGGGCGCAGGAAGTAGGCGTGCAGCGAGTGCACCGGGCGCTCACCGTCCACCGTGCGCCCTGCCGCCACCAGGGCCTGTCCGGCGACCTGGCCGCCGAAGGTCCGCTGGAGCGCCTCCTCGGGGCTGCGCCCGCGGAAGATGTTCAGTTCGATCTGCTCAAGGTCCAGCAGTGCGACGAGTTCGTCGACGGGGGTACCCATGCGTGCACTTCCTCTCCAGGCAGCCGGCCCGGACGGAGGTCTTCCGCCTGGCCGCCGACGCCCGTGTTCTCGAATTTCCCCGCCCTGTCGAATTCTCCATCGAGCCCGGACATTCCCCGCACCCGGGGCGGCCGCTGCCGATTCACTCGAACGAGATTCCACACGACCGAACACCGACCCTCACCACAGCCCTCGCAGCACCGCCCCCGCACCACAACCCTGGCGCCACAGCCCCCGACCCTCCCGCGCCCCGCAACTCCGGCCCTCGACCCCAGGCCCGCAACTCCGGCCCTTGGCCCTCGACCCCCGGCCCTCGACCCCCGGCGCGGCGCTCACCGGCCCGGGCCCCTAACCGGCTCCACCCACAGCGGACCGCAGGCCCGACCGGCGGACGGTGATGTTGAGCCGCCCGGTCAGCCCGAGCGCCGGATCCGCCGTGCCGGGCAACGTGCGCACCACGCCGTGGTACGCGAACCTGGACGGGCCTCCGAAGACCAGCAGGTCACCGCTGTGCAGTTCCAGGTCGGTCCACGGGCGGGTCCGGGTCTCGGTGTTCCCGAGCCGGAAGACGCAGGTGTCGCCGAGCGACAGCGAGACCACCGGCGCGTCGGTCCGCTCGTCGCGGTCCTGGTGCAGGCCCATCTTCGCGCCGTGCGGGTAGTGGTTGACGATCGCGACGTCCGGCTCGTACCCGGTCGCGCCCGCGATGTCGCCGACCGCCTCGCCGTAAGCCTCGGCGACGGCCCGGCGGGCCAGCCGGCCGAGCTCCGGGGGGAACGCCTTGACGGGTGTGCCGTCGGCGGCGGTCCGGCGGTAGCCGTACGGGTACCAGTGCCACCCGAGGCTGACCATCTGCACGGACATCAGACCGCCGGTCGGCATCCGGACGGTGTGCATCCCGGCGGGCGGTCGGGCCCACTCCCGGCAGGCGGCGACCAGGTGCGACTGGGCTGCGGCGTCGAGCCAGCCGGGGACGAGCACCACGCCGGGCGCGGGCTCGGAGCGCTCACGCGACGCACCCGCGCCAACGCCTCCGCCCGCGCCGAACAGCTCGCCCTGGATCACCCCACCATCGTCGCGCACCCCTCCGACAAGCGGCACCCGAACGGCGTGGCGCCCCACCCGCTCACCGCACGCCCGGCCCGTCCGGTCCGTCCGGCACATCCGGCACATCCGGCCGGGCCGGCTCATCCGGTTCGTCCGGCTGGTCCGGCCCATCCGGCTGGTCCGGTTCATCCAGCTCGCCACCGATCATCCCGATCTCTCGCGCGCAGACCGGCCAGGCCTCCCACCCCTGCATCCGGAGGATCTCCTCGGCGACGGCGGTCTGCTGGCGCCGGCTCGCCAGGTCGGGCCGGCGGGCGTACCGCAGGCCGCCGGCCTCCTCCCAGGTCGGCGGCCAGATCTGCAGCCCGCCGAAGTAGCCGTTCCCGGTGTTGGCCCGCCAGTCGCCGCCGCTCTCGCACTCGGCGAGGTCGTCCCAGACCGTGTCCGCGACGGCCGGGGCGGCCCGGGCCTGCCGGCCGGGCAGCGGTCCGGCGGTCAGTAACAGTGCGGCGGCGAGGGCAACGAGGACCCGCGCCGGACTGCCAATCGGCACGAAGGATTCACGGCTGATCCTATGAAAGCTGAGAAGGCACAGCAGCCGACCCTAGGCGTGCCCCTCCCCGGCAGGCCCCGACACGCCGGACACGCCGACGACCGCTCCCCCGCACAGCGGAGAAGCGGCCGGCCGGACGACACGTCCGGGGGTCCAGCCTGACCAGAGGTCGGCCGGACCGGGGATCGGACGGTGCCGGGGGTCAGACGGTGCCGGGGATCAGACGGTGAGGGTCTGGCCCGGGAAGATCAGGTCGGGGTTGCCGCCGATGACCTTGGCGTTGTTGTTGTACAGGGCGTGCCAGTCGATGCCCTTGGCGGCCGCGATGGTGCTCAGGGTGTCACCGGACTTGACGGTGTAGTTGCCACCGTTGGCCGGCTGGGCGTCGTTCGAGGTCGCGGCCTTGCCGGACTTCGCGGCGTTGTCGGACTTCCACGACTTCGCGGAGTCGGAGGACTTCGGCGCGGCGACGGCGGCCTTGGGGGCCTCGGCAGCCTTCGGCGCGGCGGCCTTCGGGGCCTCGGCGGCCTTGGGGGCCGGGGCGGCCTTCGGCGCGGCGGTGGCGGCCGGGGCGGCCGGCTTCGCGGCGGTGGCCGAGCCGGCGGAGGTGTCGACCGCGGCCGGGGCGCCGCCCTTGGTCAGACCGGCCTTGACGGAGCAGACGGGCCAGGCGCCCGGGCCCTGCGAGGCGAGGACCTTCTCGGCGATGGAGATCTGCTGCGCCTTGGTGGCCAGGTTGGCCTGCGGGGCGAAGGCGGTGCCACCGAAGGCGGCCCAGGTGCTGGAGGTGAACTGCAGACCGCCGTAGAAACCGTTGCCGGTGTTGATGGCCCAGTTGCCGCCGCTCTCGCACTGGGCGACGGCGTCCCAGGTGGAGACGGAGGCGGCGGAGGCCGAGGTGGCCGTGACGAGGCCGGCCACCGGCAGGGCCGCGACAGCGGCGCCCGCCACGACCGCCATCCGAACGCGGTTGCGCTTGGTGACGGTGGAGGTGGTGGCAGCGGCGGACTCGTTACGGAAGGTCATGGGGTTCCTCTCGACAGCCCCGGGCGGGCATGCGGAACCAAGCCCTCGAAGGGGGGTCGATTTCGCTCGCCGCGTCCGTCGGGCGGCCGGGCACGTGTCGGACGTGCCGCGCCGCCCCGGCCACCCACCACGCACCGGGGACCTGTTCGAGCGGTCGCATCGGCGGGCACTGCCGGCGCCGGGGTGAACCGGCGGGCTGTGCGTCGGGGGTGAACCCGGGTGGTGCTCGTTGCACCGCCAATGAAGCTACGAGTCGGCGGCCGGGGATCCAAACAATCGACGGTCTGCCCAGCTCAGCCAGGCGTTACCCGCGGTAACGACCTTGTAATCATGCCCCAAATGTCCGATTTAACCGTCATTTCCTAGATCAAACATCTGCGAGCCGTGACCCACCTCACGGTTTCATTCCGGCAGCCTCGTCATCGACATCGACAGATTGCAGCCATCGGAACACGCACTGCGATCGATTCAGGGGCAATTCCCGTCAGCCGCGGCGCCCACCCGTGACCCCTGCCACAGGGGTCCGTTGGTAAAGGCGGCCGGAATCGACCGTTTGGACCCCTTGGAGCACCCGAGGGCCACCCGAGGAGCGCCCAGAGTCCGGCCACCGACCCACGCCCCATCCGAGCCCGAGCCTCACACCAGCCCGAGCCCGCCCCCAGCGCACGACCCACCGCCCGCCTGAAACCCGCCCGAACCCGCCTGAACCCGCCCCCAGCCCGCAACAAACCCGACACCCGAGGAGTCCCAGTGCCGCGCATGCTCGACGTCAGCGACGAGGTCCGATCCGAGATCGGCGACGACGAGGCCGACCGCCTGCTCGGCGGCGCCCACGCACCCGACAGCTACGAGTGCACCTCCTGCCGCACCCCGGGCGACTCCCTCCAGGAGCCCACCAGCACCGTGCTGTTCGTCGGCGAGGAGACCGCGGTGCTCGCCTTCGCACACGCCCGCTGCATCCCCTCCCAGGTGGTGCCGGTCGCCGAGGAGCAGCTGGTAGGCGCGGTGCGCAGCATCAGCCAGGCCCAGACCGACACGCCCATGGCCACCGTCCCACCGACCGTCCCGCCGACGGCCGCCGTGCCGGCCCCCGCGACCGCGGCCGTCGGGCAGCCCGCCCCCGAGCGGCCCACCGCGCCGGGTCAGGCCGCCATCCTGGGCATCACCTGCGGGCTGGTGCTGCACGGGGACACCGGCCACGCCGCACTCGTGGTCGAGCCCACCGGACCGGTCGGCCGGCCGGGCAACACCTCCGGCACCGACGAGTTCCTCGACCTCCTCCAGGACGCCGGCTTCCAGCCCGTCACCGACATCGACAGGACGCCGGAGCAGCTGGCCGGCTGGTCGGTCCTGGTCGCCATGGGCAAGTTGCACGCGATCCTCCAGCCGGCGGCCGCCGGTGGCAGCACGGGCTGGTGGCAGGCGCACCAGCCGCTCCAGGTCACCGACGCCTGGCGGTCCGCCGCGAACCAGCTGGCGGAGGTGACGATGTACGCCGTCCCGGCCGGCATGGTCGGTCGCCAGCCGCGCGAGGACCTGCTCCGCCAGGCGCTGGAGCGCGCCATCGCCATGGGCCAGGTCGTCGCCGCCTCCCTCCCGCTCGCGGGCACCTGAGCCGCACTCGAACCCGAACCACCCGCACCCGAACCACCCGCGGCCCGGCCCGCACCCCGGCCCCGCCCGAGCCGCCCCCACAACGACCCACCGCCTCGGCGTCGGCCGGTCTCGTCGATCCACGCCCCGGATCGACGAGACCGGCCGACGGCGGGGCCGCCTCACCCCGCATCCCCCGGCGGGTTCACTCGTTGGCCCCTACGTGTACAGCTACGACGTCTCCGCCTCCCACCGCCGGTCCACCACCGTCCCCCGTGCGATCCCGGGCATGCGCCCGTCGTACGACGCGGAGCACCCCCACTCGACGACGCCGATCTACGACGAGCTGTACTCCGAGTACCGGCGGCTGTTCCGGGCGCTGCCGGGCGACCGCTCCGGCGAGGAGAACCTGAGGTTCACCGGCTTCGCCGTCCGGGACAACGGCTACCCCTCGCTCGGCGAACCCCGGCCGTTCCCGCCGCAGCACCAGGCGTTCCAGACGTACGCGGGACAGGCCCTCGGCATCCCCCAGTTCATGCCGAACCAGCAGACCGGCCCGGGCCACACCGGCCACGGAACCCATGGCAGCCAGGGCACCCACAGCAGCCACAGCAGCCACAGCAGCCATGGTGTCCAGAGCACCCACGCCGGCCACGCCTCCCACAACAGCGCCTCGCACACGCCCGCCAACGACGCCGGCTCCGGTTCCGGCTCCGTCGGCGAGAGCGCCGGCCACGGCCACCTGGCCGGACCGTCCTCCCACTCCGGCCACCCCGCCCAGGCAGGCGACGCAACCTCCGGCGCCCTCGGAACCCCGGGCGGCCACGGCACCCAGGGCGGCCAGGGCACCCGAAGCACCCAGGGGGGCCAACCGGCCCAGCCCGCCGCCCAGTTCACCAACGGCCAGGGCTGGGTGGCCGCCGGCTACCTCGGGCCGGTCCCGCACCCGATGCCCGCCACCGCCCCCGCCCCCGCCCCGGTGACGGGCACCGGCACCGGCACCGGCACCGGCACCGGCCCGGCCACCGGCGGCCGCCACCGCAACCTGCTCTCCCTCCCCCCGGGCCGCAGCAGCGACCAGCACTGAGCAACAGAGCCGCGGCACCCTCTGCCCGGCCCTGTGCCCTGTGGCCTTGCCCTGTGCCCGGCCCCGTGCACGGACCCCACCCGACAACACCCGCCCGACAACACCCACCCGCCAGCCCCGCACACGCGGAGAGGGCCCCGCCAGCCGTGGTGGCAGGGCCCTCTCCGCGTCACGTGCGCGCCCGCACGTCCGACTTGCTTGCCGTTACTTCCTCTTCCGCTTCTCCCGCACCCGCACCGAGATCGAGATCGGCGTGCCGACGAAGCCGAACTCCTCACGGAGCCGACGCTCGACGAAGCGGCGATAGCCGGCCTCCAGGAAGCCCGAGGCGAACAGCACGAAACGCGGCGGCCGGGTGCCCGCCTGGGTGCCGAACAGGATGCGCGGCTGCTTGCCGCCCCGGATCGGGTGCGGGTGGGCGGCGACGAGCTCGCCGAGGAAGGCGTTCAGCCGGGCGGTCGGGATGCGGGTCTCCCAGCCGGCCAGTGCGGTCTCGATCGCCGGGACGAGCTTCTCCATGTGCCGGCCGGTGAGGGCCGACACGTTGACCCGCGGGGCCCACTGCACCTGGACGAGGTCGCGCTCGATCTCGCGCTCCAGGTAGTAGCGGCGCTCCTCGTCCAGCTGGTCCCACTTGTTGTAGGCGACCACGACGGCGCGGCCGGCCTCGACCGCCATCGAGATGATCCGGGTGTCCTGCTCGGCCAGGGTCTCGCTGGCATCGATCAGGACGACCGCGACCTCGGCCTTCTCCAGCGCGGAGGAGGTGCGCAGCGAGGCGTAGAAGTCGGCGCCGGCGGTCAGGTGGACCCGGCGGCGGATACCGGCGGTGTCCACGAACTTCCAGGTCTTGCCGCCGAGTTCGATCATCTCGTCGACCGGGTCGCGGGTGGTGCCGGCCAGCTCGTTGACGACCACCCGCTCCTCGCCGGCGACCTTGTTGAGCAGGCTGGACTTGCCGACGTTCGGGCGGCCGATCAGCGCGACGCGGCGGGGGCCGCCGGGGGCGGCGTCGCCGAAGGTCTGCGGCGGGGCCTCGGGGAGGGCGGCCATCACGGCGTCGAGCAGGTCGCCGGAGCCGCGGCCGTGCAGGGCCGAGACGGGGTACGGCTCGCCGAGACCGAGGGACCAGAGGTAGGCGGCCTCGGCCTCGGTGGACGGGCCGTCGACCTTGTTGGCGCAGAGCACGGTCGGCTTGCCGGCCCGGCGGATGATCTTGATCAGGGCCTCGTCGGTGTCCGTGGCGCCCACCTTGGCGTCGACCACGAACAGCACCGCATCGGCGGTCTCGATGCCCAGCTCGGCCTGGGCGGCCACCATGGCGTCGATGCCGAGGACGTCGATCTCCCAGCCGCCGGTGTCGACCACCTTGAAGCGGCGGCCGTTCCAGGCGGCCTCGTAGCTGACGCGGTCGCGGGTGACGCCCGGCTTGTCCTCGACGACGGCCTCACGGCGGCCGATGATGCGGTTCACCAGGGTGGACTTGCCGACGTTCGGGCGGCCGACGACGGCCAGCACCGGCAGCGGCGCGTGGCTGCCGTCGCCGAGGCCGTCGATGTCCTCGGGGTCGAACCCCTCCTCGGCGGCGAGCGCCATGAACTCGGCGTACTCGGAGGCGTCCAGCTCACCGTGTCCGGCGGCGGAGTGCTCTGCGGTCATGTTCGTGTTTTCCGTTTCCCGGCCCGGCCCTTCCCAGGGGCGCGCCGTGCGTACCTGCCCCACCGGGGCAGCGCGAGTGGTTCCGGGATGCCGCCACGGCACCCGGTTCGTTCGGTGGTCAAGCAACGATCGGGCCGGGTGGGCCCGATCGGACAACGACGGCGGCCGGTCAGACCGCCGAGAGCTCCGCCCGCTCCTCCACCAGCGCGGTGATCGTGCCGATCACCTGCTCCAGGGTGAGCTCGCTGGTGTCGACCAGGACCGCGTCCGCGGCCTGGGTGAGCGGGGCGGTCTTGCGCGAGGAGTCGGCCGCGTCCCGGCGGGCCAGGTCGGCGGCCATCGCGGTGATGGTCGCCTCGTCGAGCCCCTTGGCGCGCAGCTCGGCCGCCCGGCGCTCGGCGCGGGCCGCTTCGGAGGCGGTCAGGAAGATCTTGACGGTGGCGTCCGGGAACACCACGCTGCCCATGTCCCGGCCCTCGGCGACGATGCCGCGCTCGGCGACCTCGGCGCACCCTCGCTGCAACTCCACCAGTCGGGAGCGCACCGCCGGCACCGCGGAGACGGCGCTGACCTGCGCGGTCACCTCGGGACCACGGATCGGACCGGACACGTCCTGTCCGTCGACGGTGATGGTCGGGCCGTCCGCGTCGGTGCCGGAGACGATCACCGGCTTGCCGCAGGCCACGGCCACGGCCTCGGGGTCGTCGACGTCGACGTCGTTGGCCAGCATCCACCAGGTCATCGCCCGGTACATCGCACCGGTGTCCAGGAAGCTGAGCCCGAGCCGGGCGGCGACCGCACGGGAGACGGTCGACTTGCCGGAGCCGGAGGGTCCGTCGATGGCGACGACGACCGGGGCGTGCGCTCGGTCGGCAGTGTCCACGGGGCGAACCTCTCTCTGAATCCTGGGCCCGGCACCTGCGCGGCGTGAATCGGCGCAGCGCGAAAACCGGGGAATGTCTCCCTCAAGGTTAATGGACCGCCGCCAGACCCCGACCCGCCCGCCCTCCGGGACCGCCCCGACCCCGGCCCGCCCGCCCTCCGGAGCCGCTCAGCCCCCGGAGGACGGCCCCGGCCCGCTTCCTCACCCGGTGCGGATCGCCGCCAGCGCCCCGGCCGCCGCGGCCGTCAGCAGCTCGTCCTGCCGCGGGGTCAGCGGTGTCCCGCCCAGCTCCCGCCGGTGGCCGCTCAGGTACGCCTCCAGCACGGGGGCCGCCGCCGCGGCCGGGCCGCCGATCCCGGTGAGGTACCTCAGTACGGCCGGCAGCTCGTCCGTCGGCCGCGCCGAGGCCAGCTCACCGGCGAGGACCTCGACGGCCGGGCCGGGCTCACCGGTCAGCCGCCACCACGCGTGCGCGGCCTCCACGCGGGTCCAGTCCCCGGGGTGGTCGAGCAGCGCCCGGACGGCCTCGGCGTGCCGGCTCGCCAGCGGGCCGAGGTCGGCCAGGTAGCGCAGGTGTGGGCGCCCGGGGCCCGCCGCGACGGCCTCCCCGAGCACCCGCAGTGCGAGCCGATGCTCCCCGGTGATCCGCCAGTACGCCCACGCGGCGGTCTGCGCGCCGTGCCAGGGCAGGGCGCGCGGGTCGCGGGGGCCGGGGGTCACCGCGGGCACTCCGACGCCCTCGGCCAGCTCGCGCAGGCGCGGGGCGGCCCGGTCCGCGGCCGGACCGACCGCACCGAGCGCAGCGGCGGCCCGCCTGGCCTCGGCGGTGTCCAGGGCGCCGGTCAGCTCCGGTACGGCCGGGGCCGCAGCGGGCCCCCAGCCGGCCAGCACCTCCAGGGCGGCCGCCGACACAACGGCGTTCTGCAGGGCGGCGGCCCGGACCACCGGCAGCAGGGCAGCGGCCTCGGCCCCCGTACGTGCCGAGCAGCCGACCGAGCGCCACGTTGCAGAGGGCCGTCCGGAAGGGACGAGCCCCCGGACCTTCCGGTCCGTGTCACCGGCCAGTCGGGCGACCTCGGGCACCACCGGTGCCAGAAGAGCCCGGCCGCCCCGGTCCCAGATCGGCCACCAGTAGGCCGCCGGCCGCCCGGCAAGCTCGGCGAGCAGGCGCAGCGCGTCCCGGCGGGACCGGCCGCTCGGCGCCCGCAGCATCCGGATCAGCACCGGCACGGCCTCCGGCACCAGGGCGCCGCCCCGCGCCGGATCCCTCAGCTCGGTGCGGAGCCGGGCCCCCGCACGCCGCAGCGCCCATGCGTCCTCCTGCGTCGACGCCGTCACCAGTGCATCGCCCGTCCCCATGCCGCTCCCCGGTCTGTCACCCGGCCCGGCCCGGACCGGACCGGCCCAGTTCGGCCCAGTCCGCCGCAGCCGCGGCCGCGCCGGCCCGACCCGCCTCCACCGAGACGAGACGGGTTCAGTCGAACAGGAGGTCCACCGGAACCGCCGCGCTCCCCGGTACCGGCCGGCTCAGTCCCGGACGCTCCACCCGCTCGCCCGCAGCGCCGCCGTCAGCGGCTTCACCGCCGCCGGGGCGACCGACAGCTGGACGAAGCCGACCTGCTGGCCGGTCGAGTGCTCGATGTCGACGTCCTCGATGTTGACGCCCGCCGCACCGACCTCCCCGAAGAGGCGGCCCAGCTCGCCCGGCTGGTCACCGAGCACCACGGCCACCGTCTCGTACCGGGTGGGCGGCGCGCCGTGCTTGCCGGGGATGCGGGCCTGGCCGGTGTTGCCGCGGCGCATCACGGCCTCGATCCCGGCCGCGCCGGCCTGGCGTTCGCCCTCCTCGGCGGCCTGGAGCGCGCGCAGTGCGGTGACGGTGTCGCCGAGGTCGGCGGCGACCTCCTCCAGGATGTCGGCGACCGCACCGGCGTTGGCGGAGAGGATGTCCACCCACATGCCGGGATTGGAGGCCGCGATCCGGGTGACGTCCCGGACACCCTGGCCGGAGAGCCTTATGGCCGTCTCGTCGGCGTTCTCCAGGCGGGCGGCGACCAGCGAGGAGACCAGTTGCGGGGCGTGCGAGACCAGCGCGACGGCGCGGTCGTGCGCGGCGGCGTCCATCACGATCGGCATCGCACCGCAGAGGGCGACGAGCTCCAGAACGGCGTTGAGCGTCTCGGTGTCGGTGTCGGCGGTAGGGGTGAGAACCCAGGGCCGGCCCTCGAACAGGTCCGCACGGGCGGCCAGCGGGCCCGAACGCTCGCGCCCGGCCATCGGGTGGCTGCCGATGTAGTGCACGGTGTCGCAGCCCAGTGCGGCCACCTCGGCGCGCGGGCCGTCCTTCACGCTGGCGACGTCGGTGTACCAGCGGGCCAGGCCGCGCCGCTGGCAGTCGGAGAGCACCTTGCCGACGAGCGCGGGCGGTACGGCGATGATCGCCAGGTCCACCGGTCCGTCGGCGGGTTCGGTGGTGCCGGCGCCGAGCGAGGCGGCGGTGCGGGCCGCGTCCGGGTCGCTGTCCTCCAGATGGACGGTCAGCCCGCGACCCGTCAGGGCGAGCGCGGCGGACGTGCCGATGAGTCCGGTACCGACGACGACGGCAGTGCGCATGGCGGGTTGGCTCTCCTCACGGGGCTGGCCTGGACGTGCCCGCCCATCCTCTCGCATCCCCACCACCCCCGTGGCCACCGCCGACACCTCCCACCCGCCGACCGCAACCGCGCCGCCTCCGTGCCCGTCCCCTCTCACACACCACGGACGCGGACACGGACACACACGGACACGGACACGAACCCGGGCACAGACCCGGGCACAGACCCGGGCACAGACCCGGACGCGGTCACAGGAACAGCACAGACACGGGCCCGGACGCACGGGCGAAATCCACGGACGCCCACGCCGAAGCGAGGCAGACTGACCGCGCGGGGGCGGCAGCGCGCGAATCGGCGCGAGCGGCGCGAACGAAGGGGTAGCCGGGTGAACGATCAGCACAGCGCAGGCGGCAGGGAACGCTCCGACGGGCCGGCGGTACCGGCCCACCCGTCGGTGCTCGACTCCGTCGTGGTCTATGCCTCCGGGGCGGTCTGCCGCCGCCGGGCCCGGGTGGCCCTGCCACCGGGCGGGCGACTCCGGCTGACCGGGCTGCCGCAGGCACTCGACGGAAGGTCGTTGCGGGCCCGGGTGCTCGACGGCCCGCCCGGCACCGCGGTCACCGAGGCCCGGCTCGAACCGGTCGCCGAACTCCGCACCCCCGCCGAACTACCCGAGCTGCGAGCGCAGTTGGACGAGGCCAGAGAGCACGAGTGTGCCGTCCGGGAGCGGCACCGGCTGGTCCTCACCGCCATCGCCGAGACCACGGCGCTGCGCGCCGTACCACCGCAGCGCCGGCGCGACGAACCTCTGCGCCGGACGCCGGCCGACGCCTGGCTCGAGCTGGCCGAGTTCGTGGACGAGCGGCTCGCGCGGCTCCACGGGCGGGCCGGGGAGCTGACCCGGGAGCTCGAACTCGCCGAGCACGAGACCGAGGTGCTCACCGACCGGCTGGAACGCTCGTCCACCGCCGGGCCGGTCCACCCCGTGGAGACCTCCGCGACCGTCCTGCTCACCCTCACCCCTCCCCACCTCGCCACCGACCCCGGCCCGGGCCCGGGCCCCAGCGCCGACCCCGACGCCCCCATCTCCCCTGACGCCAGCGACGCCAACTCCAACGCCAACGCCACCAACGCCACCGAGCTCGACATCGAGCTCGAATACGGTGTCCCCGCCGCCCGCTGGGTGCCCGCCTACCGCCTGTCGTACCGGCAGGGCTCGGACACCGGGCAGCTGGTGCTGCGCGCCTCCGTCGCCCAGAGGACCGGCGAGGACTGGACCGGTGTCCGCCTCGCGCTGTCCAGCGCCGACCTGGACCGGCGTACCGACCTGCCGCGGCTGCGCTCGCTGAGGATCGGCCGCAGCCAGCCGGCCCCGCCGCCCTCGGGCTGGCGCGAGCCCCCGGCGGGCCTCACGGACCTCTTCGCCGGCTACGACGCGGCCGGTCCCCGCCCGGAGCCGCGCCGGCCGGTCCCGCTCCCGGTCGCGGTCGGCGCCGCCCCCGCCGCACCCCTGATGCCCCTCGCCGGCGGTACCCGCGCGGCCGACGAGGCCCCGGACTTCCTCGGCTACGGCGCCCCGCCACCGCAGCCCGGTGGCCCGATGCCGGCCCCGCCGATGCCCGCCCCGCCGGGCGCCCCGGCACCCGCCCCGGCCGCGGCACCGGCACCGGCCGCCCGCCGGGCCCGCGCCTCGCGCTCCGCCGCCGCGTCCGCCCGGGGCGCCCAGGCCGGCTACGCCGAGGCCATGGCCGGCGCGGGGACAGGCGCACGGGCCGGAGGAGGAGGCGCAGGAGGTCTCACGGCGGACACGGGCGGGGAGCGCCCGTTCGCTCCCCCGGCCCCCGACGCCGCGCTCCTCGACTACCCCGCGCTCGTCCTGGCCGGTCCGGAGGCGCCCGCCGCCCGCCGCGGCACCCTCGGCCCGCCCTCCGCCGGCCGGGCCGGTGAAGCCCCGTCCCCGGCGGCGAGCGCCGCCCGGGCCCTGATCGCCCTTCCGCTCCCCCGCCACGCCGTGCCGCCGCGCGTCTCGGCCGGCTCCTTCAACCACCGCTTCGACGCCGCCGCCCCCGCCGACATCCCCTCCGACGGCACCTGGCACACCGTCACGGTCGGCGAGATCCCGCTCTCCGTCCGCTCCGAGTACGTCACCGTCCCCTCCGTCGAGGAGAAGGTCTACGGCACGCTGGTGCTCGACAACCGGACGGCGCAGGCCGTCCTCGCCGGCCCGGTCGAGGTCACCGTCGACGACGAGTTCCTGCTCACCGCCGCGCTGCCCACGCTCGCGCCGGGCGGCACCCAACGGCTCGGCACCGGCGTCACCGAGGGCATCGAGGTCGCGCGCCGCACCGAGCTGCACGAGTCCACGGCGGGCATGCTGAACAACAGCACCGTGCTCGACCACCGGGTGCACGTGGAGCTGGTGAACCGGCTCGGGCGGGCCGCCACTGTGGAGGTCCGCGAACGCGTGCCGGTCGCCTCGGAGGCCGACATCCGGATCGAGGAGCGGGCCGCCTGGCACGCGCCCACCGTCCCGTCCCCGGAGTGCCCGCCCAGCACCCGGCTCTGGCGGGTCGACCTGCCACCGGGCGGCCGGGCCGAACTCGACGGCGGCTACCAGATCAGAATCCCGGCCGGAAAGGCCATCGTCGGCGGAAACCGGAGGAACTGAACGATGAGCAGCGAGACCATCCCCCTCCCGGTCACCGCCGTCACCTGCCTGGAGGACCGCAGCCAGGTCGAGCGCACCGTCACCGTCCACCTCGCCGCCGGCGTCCAGCGCCTGCGGCTCGGCCCGATCACCGCGCTCGCCGTCGACCGCACCCTGCGCGCCGAGACGGGGGATCCCGCCGCCCGCGTCCTGGACGCCCGCATCGTGCGCGTCTGGACCCCGCGCGCCCCGCTGGCCCCCGGCCCGGACGACTCCGCGCTGCGCCACCGCGTCCACGAACTCGACGAACGGGCCCGCCGCGAGGACCAGCTGCACGACCGCCTCCAGGCCCGCCTCGCCCTGCTCGCCCAGCTCTCCGCCGACCTGCTGCGCGAGGTCGGCGAGGGCGCCGGCATCGGCGAGGTCGAACGGGCCCGCTGGACGCGCGAGCTCGACCGGGTGGACGCCGAACGCGAGCGCTACGGCGAGGAGCTGCGGGCCGTCCGCTCCCGGCTGCGCGACCTGGAGGAGCAGCGCTCCCGGGCCAGGAACGCACTCGACCAGGCCGAGGAGGAGCCCGCCGAACTGGTCGCCCACCTCGACCTGACCGTCGAGGCGGCCACCGCCGGACCGGTCGTGCTGACCGTCGGTCACCTGGTGCCGTGTGCGGTCTGGCGGCCGTCCTACCGGGCGACCCTGGCCGACGGCTCGCTGCGCCTGGAGTCCGAGGCGGTGGTCTGGCAACGCACCGGCGAGGACTGGACGGGCGCCCGGCTCACCCTCTCGACCGCCCGCTCCGCGCTGGCCACCGCCCCGCCCTCGCTCACCGAGGACGTGCTGACACTGCGCGAGCGCAGCGCCGAGGAGCGCCGCACGGTCGAGGTCGAGCTGCGCGAGGAGGCGATCAGCACGCTCGGCCCGTCCGAGGCGGTGCCGGGGGTGGACGACGGCGGCGAGGTCCGGGTGCTGCGCGCCCCCGCCCCGGCGACCGTGCCCTCGGACGGCCGGGCGCACCGGGTGCCGCTGGGCTCCTTCACCGTCCCGGCCGACAGCGAGTACGCGTGCGCGCCGGAGCTGTCCCCGCTGGTCACCCAGGTCGTCCGGTTCCGCAACGCGGCCGGGCATGCGCTGCTCGCCGGCCCCGTCGAGCTGGTCCGCGGCAGCGGCTTCACCGGCCGCGGCGAGCTGCCGTTCACGGCGGCGGGCGCCGACGCCGAGCTGGCGTTCGGCAGCTCGGACGGGTACCGGGTGGTGCGCGAGACCGAGGAGCGCCAGGCCACCGCCGGCCTCACCCAGCGCTCGGTGACCACCCGGACGGTGCGCCTGCACCTCTCCCGCTTCTCCGGCCCCGAGGAGCACGACGAGCAGCTGGTCACGGTCCGTGAACGGGTTCCGGTCTCCGAGGTGTCGGCGGTGGAGGTACGGCTGCGCAAGGAGGACTGCTCCCCCGCCCCGGACGCCTTCGACTCCGAGGGCATCGTCCGCTGGAACCTGCCGCTCGGCCCGGGCGCCCGCCGGACGGTGACGCTGGTGTACGAGGTCTCCGCCTCCGCGAAGGTGGCCGGCCTGTGACCACGTCCGGGCCCTGCCAGGGGCCGGCCCACGACATCGGCCGGCCCCTGGCGCGGCCGGCGACCCGCCGTCGTGACGTCGGCTCAGGTAGAACAGGAACTTGACCTGCTCCCCTGCGCCCGCGTGCCGGGGATTCCAACCCTCACGGGCCGGGCCTTCGCCTCACGGACGCCCGCAGGCCCGGGACCACCAGCGAAGGGACGGTGCGCCACCCGTCGGACCGAAGCAGCTCCACGGGCCCGACATCCCGCCTGACACTCCGCCCGACATCCCACCTGTCATCCCGCCTGACAGCCCGCCGCCCCGGCGGCATTCCCCCGCCCCGCAACACTCCCTGACCTCCAACGTTCCCCGAGCCGCAACGTTCTCCGACCTGCAACGTTCCCTGACCTGCAACGCCGACGGCCCGTTCTCCCCCGTACAGGGGATGCCCAGACCCCTGCCCCGGCCCGAGCCGGGGGTATCCACGGAGTACCACATGATCCTGCACCTCGCCCCCCTCGACGACTGGCTGGCCGACCCCGGCCGGCCGTACGCCACCGCCTCACTGCTCACCGACGGGTTCATCCACTGCTCGGCGGACGAACAGACGGCGCTCGCGGTGGCCAACGCCTTCTTCGCCGACGCCCGCGAGCCGCTGATGGTGCTGCTGATCGAGGAGTCGCTGGTGGAGCCGATGGTCAAGTGGGAGGCCCCGCACGGCGCACCACCGCCCGGGGCCACGCCCGGGGTGCTGTTCCCGCACATCTACGGCCGGCTGAACCGGACCGCCGTGGTCGGCCTGGAGAAGGTCGAACGCGGACCGGACGGACGCTGGGCGAGCCTCTCCCCCTGGAGCTGACCGCCGCCTGGTCACAGCCGGCCCCGGTCAGAGCCCGCCCCGGTCACGGCCGGCCCCGGCACGACGAACTCCGGTCACGGCCGGCCCCGGCAACGCCCGCCCCGGTCACGGCCCCGGTCAGAGCCAGCCCCGCTCCCGGGCCGCCATCCCCGCCTGGAACCGGGTGGTGGCGCCCAGCTCGCGCATCAGGCTCTGCAGCCGGCGCTGGGTGGTCCGGGCACTCCAGCCGAGCGAGCGGGCGATCGACTCGTCGGTGAGGCCGGCCGCCAGCAGGCCCAGCAGCTTGCGGTGGTCGGCCTCCGGCTCCAGCGTCCCCTCCGCTGCGCCGATGGCGGCCTGGAGCTGGACGGCGCGCTCCCACTCGGCCTCGAACAGCGTGTCCAACGCCTGGAGCAGGGCGGACGGGTGGATCACGTAGGCGGCGTCGAGCACGCTGTCACCGACGCTGATCGGGATGATCGCCATCCGGTCGTCCGACATGATCATCTTCATCGGCAGTACCGGCCGGACCCGCGCCTCCTCACCGTCCGCGACACCGACCAGGATGTTCTTCTCCAACCGGCCCGGCCAGGCCACCGCCTCCCGGTCGTAGATCGTCCGGAAGCGCAGCCCCTCCTTCATCCGCTGCCGCTGCAACGGGATGTTCGCCACCGGGTCCTGGATGTACGGGGGGCAGTCGAAACCGCGCACCTGGTACTGGCTGGTCTCGGTGATGTGCTCCAGCCGCTGGGCGATCGCCTCGCCGCCGGTGAGCACCTCGACCGAGTGCGCCGGGTCGGTGTAGCGCGAGGCCTCCCGGAAGGCGTCCATCAGGCGGTGCATCTCGGCCCGGGCGTGCCGCAGTTCGGACTCCCGGTGGCCTATCAGCGTGCCTATCGCGACATCGGGGGCGACCGGCAGGAACCGGTGCCGGTCGACAGGTGCCCGGGTCGCCATGCCCTGCTGCGCCAGCCGGTCCAGCGCACGCATGCTCTGTTGGAGGGTCAGTCCGCAGCCGACCGCGAGGTCCTCCGCCGTGGACTGCGGATTGGCCACCAGCGCCGCGTAGACCTGTCCGTCCGGCACGGCCAGTCCCAGTGCGCTGAGTGGTGCATCGGACACGACGCCGCTCCCCGTCTCGCCTCTCCCCCACGCCGAAGTGGCGCAGTCCCGCCACCCGGCGGGTCGTTGTCAGGTGGCAATCTTCGGCCACGGATCATGACGCTGACAAGGCGATGACCAGGCGATGCGTCCCGGCTCACAGCAGAACCCGCCGAACGGCGTGAGGGCCTCCCCGCCAGTTGGTGGGGAGGCCCTCAGAACGCGATGTGCGGCTCGGCCGCGGCACCCGAATATGCAGACCGGTCTACAGATCCGCACCGGCCTTCGCAAACCGGCGCACCGGCCGATCTCCTCCGGTTTAGACCCCCCGGTCTACAGATCCACACCGATCTATGCCGACCGGTCTACAGATCCGCGCCGGTCTCTACCGACCGGTCTACAGACTCCGGCCGGCGGCCCGCAGAATCTGCAGACCGGTCTACCGAAATATGCCGACCGGTCTACAGACCGACCTCACGCATCAGCTGACCGACCTCGGGGTTGGTCAGGCGGCGCAGCCAGCCGGACTTCTGGTCACCCAGCGCGATCGGACCGAAGTGCGTGCGGACCAGCTTCTCGACCGGGAAGCCGGCCTCGGCCAGCATCCGGCGGACGATGTGCTTGCGGCCCTCGTGCAGGGTCACCTCGACGAGGTAGTTCTTGCCGACGTTGGAGACCACCTTGAAGCTGTCGGCACGGGCGTAGCCGTCCTCCAGCTCGATGCCCTGCGCCAGCTTCTTGCCCAGGTCGCGCGGGATCGGCCCCTGGATGGCGGCCAGGTAGGTCTTGGTCACGCCGTACCGCGGGTGGGTGAGGCGGTGGGCCAGCTCACCGTGGTTGGTGAGCAGGATGATGCCCTCGGTCTCGGTGTCCAGGCGGCCGACGTGGAACAGCCGGGTCTCGCGGTTGGTCACGTAGTCGCCGAGGCACTGGCGACCGTCCGGGTCCTCCATGGTGGAGACCACGCCGGCCGGCTTGTTCAGCGCGAAGAAGAGGAACGACTGGGTGGCGACGGTCAGGCCGTCCACCTTGATCTCGTCCTTCTCCGGGTCGACCCGCTTGCCCTGCTCGGTCACCCGCTTGCCGTTGACCTCGACCCGGCCCTGCTCGATCAGCTCCTCGCAGGCACGGCGGCTGCCGATGCCGGCACGCGCCAGCACCTTCTGCAGGCGCTCGCCCTCGGGCTCGCCGAAGGTCTTGGGCAGCTTCACGGCCGGCTTGTCGTGCCGGGCCAGCACCGCGTCCTCGATCTTGGCCTGGAGCTCGCGCGAGCGCTGCGGCTGGCGGCGCGGGTCGCCCGGGGCGCCCTGGCCCTCACGGCGCGGACGCGGAGCCGGACCGGGCCGGCGCCCCGTGAAGCCGCCGCGGGCGGGGGTGGCGTTGGGGCCGCCGCCGTACTCGGGGCGGTCGTAGCGCCGCTCCTCGGGCCGCAGCGGGCGGTCCGGGTAGCGGCGGTCGTCACGACGGTCGTCGCGGCGGTCGTCACGACGGTCGTACGAGCCGGAGCCGCGCGAACCCGACCCGCCGCCGTAGGACCCGCCGCGCGAGGAGCCGGAGCCACCACCGTACGAGCCGGAGCCACCCCGCGAGGAGCCCGAACCGCCACCGTACGAGCCGGAGCCACCGCGCGAACCGGAGCCGCCCCGCGAGGAGCCCGAACCGCCGCCGTACGAACCCGACCCGCCGCGCGAGGAGCCGGAGCCACCACCGTACGAGCCGGAGCCACCACGGCCCGAACCGCTGCCGCCCCCGTAGGAGCCGCCGCCCCGGCCCCCGCCCTGTCCGCCACGACCGCTGCCGCCGCCGCTGCTGTTCCTGCCGTTGCCACTGCTACGCATCAAAGTGTCCGTACGTCGTTTTCCGTCTGGGCTGTGCGGTCGTTTCGGCCGACCTCACCGCCCCCTACCGATCAGGCGCAGCCCGATCGGCCTCGCCACTGCCGCCCGCGGCCTGCACGGCAGCGGCGGCGACCGCCTCCGCGATCATCGTGCCCTCCAGGGACTCCGCTTCCACGTCGTCGACCTCGGGCAGGAAGGGAGCGAGCTCCGGCAGCTCATCCAGGCCGCGGAGCCCCATCCGTTCCAGGAAGTAGTTCGTCGTCCGATACAGGATCGCACCTGTTTCGGGCTCGGATCCGGCCTCTTCCACCAGTCCTCGCTGTACCAGGGTACGCATCACGCCGTCACAGTTCACACCACGGACGGCCGAGACCCGCGATCTGGACACCGGCTGACGGTAGGCGACGACCGCCAGAGTCTCCAGCGCGGCCTGGGTGAGCCGGGCCTGCTGACCGTCCAGGACGAACCGCTCGACGGCCGGCGCGCACTCGGCACGGCTGTAGAACCTCCACCCGCCGGCGATCAGCCGCAGGTCGAATCCCCTGCCCTGGGCGGTGTACTCACCGGAGAGTTCACGTAGCGCCGCCGCCACCTCCGCCCGCGGCCGCTCCAGCACGGACGCCAGGTGGGCCTCCCCGGCCGGCTCGTCGACGACCATCAGGATCGCCTCCAGCTCCGCCTTCAGCCCCGGACCGCCGTCCGGCTCCTCCTCCACCACCACCTCGACCGCACGAGAAGTCGGCGGGGCCGACTTCTGATGCACGACGAGCACCTCCGCCCGGCCCGGCTCGCCAACCACGGGCTCGTCGGCCGCCACAGGGTCGGTCAGCAGGTCTCCGGCCACCACCGGCTCGTCGGCCACCACAGGGCAGGCAGCCACCACGCGGTCTGCGACCACCGGATCGGTCAGCACGTCGCCGGACACCGCCCCACCGGCTACCACCCCTCCGGCTACGGCCTCATCGAACGCGACGGCACCGGGCCCCGGTGCACCAGGCCCAAGCCCCACCTCGCCGGGCCCCACGCCACCGAGCCCCACGCCGCCAAGCACCACCCCAGCAGGCTCCACCCCACCAGGCTCGATCTCACCGGCCCCCACCGCCGGCTCCATCCACTCCTCGGCCCGCGGCTGCCCCGGTACCCCGAGCGGGCGCCGGACCGGCCGCCCGCCGGCATTCGTCCCAGACGTCATCGCTTCCCCTTCCGCCGCCCGTCCGACTGCATGCCCGCCGACTGCCCACCCACCGACCGGTCGCCCACCGACCGGTCGCCCGCCGACCGGTCGCCCGCCGACTGCTCACCCACCAGCCGCCCACCCGCCGGCCGGCCACTTGCCGATTGCTCATCCACCAGCCGCTCGCCCGCCGGCCGGTCGAACTCGTCCGTCACCTCGACCGCGCCCCGGTCCGCTTCGGCCACCCACCGCACCAGCAGCTCGCCCAGCGCCTCCGGCTGGTCGAAGGCGAGCACCCGCTCCCGGTACAGCTCCAGCAGCGCCAGGAAGCGGGCGACCACGACCAGCGTGTCCGGTGCGTCCTCCACCAGCTCCTGGAACGACGCCTCACCCAGCTCGGTGAGCAGCTCGACCACCAGCCCGGCCTGCTCCCGCACGCTGACCGGCGGTGTGTGGATGTGGTCGACGTAGACGACCGGTGCGGGCTTCGGGGCCATCGCCTTGGCCGCCAGCTGCGCGAACCGCTCCGCGCCGATGCCGATCACGACCTCGGGCAGCAGTTGCGCGTGTTCCGGTTCCAGCCCGACGGCACGCGGCCGCCGGAGCAGCTCGGCGGCCCAGCGCTCGCCGAACAGGGCGGCCGCCCGCTTGTACGCCCGGTACTGCAGCAGCCGGGCGAACAGTAGGTCGCGGGCCTCCAGCAGGGCGAGGTCCTCCTCGTCCTCGACCTCGGCGGCGGGCAGCAGCCGCGCGGCCTTGAGGTCGAGCAGGGTCGCGGCGACGACCAGGAACTCGGTCGCGGCGTCCAGGTCCCAGTCCGGGCCCATTGCCCGGATGTGTGCCATGAACTCGTCGGTGACCGTCGCCAGCGCCACCTCGGTGACGTCCATCCGGTGCTTGGCGATCAGGCTCAGCAGCAGGTCGAAGGGGCCTTCGAAGTTCGCCAGCCGCACCCGGAAACCGCCCCGCGACTCATCGGCGGTCCCGACGGTCCCGGCGGCGGCGACGGAGGGTTCGGGGCTGCTCGGCATGACGGTCCATCTTCACCCGGCCGCACCGCCCGCCCTACCCGGGGGGCACCGACACGCCGCGACCACCGCCGCGCACCGGTCTGGCCGCACCGGCCTGGCCGCACCGCCCGGCCGCAGCGCCGGGCCAGCCGCCCCGTCCCGCCCCGACCCGGCCTTGGAACCGACCGCCGAGTTCACCTCAGAACCGACCCGACCGCAGAACCGACCCGACCGCAGGACGATCGACTACCCCGTTCCCGGTTTCGTTCCCGTTCCCGTTCCCGTCCCCGCACCACGCGCACGGCCCCCGCAGGCGGCTCAGCGCCCGCGCAGCCGCCGCACCAGGATGCTCGCCTCGCCGCGCTGCTCCAGGTCGGCCAGCACCACCGCGATGGCCTCCCGGACGATCCGGCCGCGGTCCACCGCGAGCCCGTGCTCCCCGCGCAGCACCAGGCGGGTGTGCTCCAGGTCCATCAGCTCCTCGGCCGACACGTACACGGTGATCTTCTCGTCGTGACGCTCGCGCCCGCTGGGGCGGCGCGGGGCCCGGCCGCGCGGACGGGGACGCCCTGCGCCGCCCGCCTGCTCCTCGGCGGCACCCGCGTGCTGACGCGGTCCCGGCGCGGCGGCCCGGCCGCCCTGCACCGTCTTCCCGGCCTGCGCGGCGCCCTGCGCACCAGCGCCCTGGCCACCCGCACCCTGTGCACCGCCCGGCTGCGCCGGACCGGGGACCGACACGCCGACCGGTCTGCCACCCGACACCGTGCCCGGCGCACCACCCGACGCACTACCCGACGACGGCCTGCGCTCCTCGGCGCCGTCGGCGGCGTCCTCGGCACCGTCCGTGCCCGCGCCGGTGCCGCCGGCACCGTTGACGGTCCGTGCGGTCTCCGGTCTGGGCGCCTCGGCGGCCGGACGCGGCGCGAGGGACGGCGACAGCGCCATCCCCCCGGTGGTCCGGAACAGCTCGTCGGCGCCCGGGAGACTCACTCGGCGGGGCGGCACCGGTCGAGCACCTCCCTGGCGAGCTGACGGTAGGCGGCCGCACCGACCGAGTTGGTCGCGTACGTGGTGATCGGCTCGCCGGCGACGGTGGTCTCCGGGAAGCGCACGGTCCGGCCGATGACGGTGTGGAAGACGTGGTCGCCGAACGCCTCGACGACGCGGGCCAGCACCTCACGGCTGTGCACGGTGCGCGAGTCGTACATGGTGGCCAGGATGCCGTCCAGGCGCAGCTCGGGGTTGAGCCGCTCGCAGACCTTCTCGATGGTCTCGGTGAGCAGCGCGACACCGCGCAGGGCGAAGAACTCGCACTCCAGCGGGACGATGACGCTGTGAGCGGCCGTCAGGGCATTGACCGTCAGCAGGCCCAGCGAGGGCTGGCAGTCGATGATGACGTAGTCGTAGTCGGGCAGCAGCGGCTTCAGGGCGCGCGCCAGCGCGGACTCCCGGGCCACCTCGCTGACCAGCTGCACCTCGGCGGCGGAGAGGTCGATGTTGGACGGCAGCAGGTCCATGCCCGGCACGGCCGTCTTCAGCAGCACCTCATCGGCCGTCAGGCCCCGCTCCATGAGCAGGTTGTAGACGGTGACGTCGAGCTCCATCGGGTTGACCCCGAGGCCCACGGAGAGCGCGCCCTGCGGGTCGAAGTCGACGAGCAGCACGCGGCGGCCGTACTCGGCCAGCGCCGCACCCAGGTTGATGGTCGACGTGGTCTTGCCGACGCCGCCCTTCTGGTTGCACATCGCGATGATCTGCGCGGGGCCGTGCTCGGCCACCGGCGCGGGGATCGGGAAGTACGGCAGCGGACGGCCGGTCGGGCCGACCCGCTCGCGGCGCTGACGCGCGGCGTCGGGGGCCAGCGTGGCGGCGTACTCCGGGTCCGGCTCGTACTCGGCGTCCGGGTCGTCGTAGGCGCCGTAGGCGAACTCGCCGTAGGCCAGGCCGTGGGCCGGCAGATCGGCGTCGTAGTCGGTCACCGTGGTCACCTGTGCTGTGTTCTGGCGTGCTTCGAAGGTACGGAGTGCGACCGAGCCGACCTCGGCCGAGCCCACGGTGGCCTGCCGGGCCCCGGGCTCCTCACTCGGCTGGCCGGCGGTGTGCTCCGCCAGTCCTGGCTGACCACCCCCGGGAGCAAATGTCGACTCATTCACAAGTCGTCTTACCTCCTTGGGCATCCAGGACTCTATGTCGATTCGTCAGCGTGGCAGCATGCCGACGGTTTGCGACTCTAGGCCGTTCAAGGCGTTCGCAGCAACACAATCCACGGTAGTGGGCAGGATGTGTCGACTATCGGGCAACCCTCTGTCAAGGGATGTGGGGGCCCTTGACCCTAACGTTTCTGCGGTCGGGTGACGCGACCCACAGAAATTGACGACAGAGCGACCCGCCCGCGCAACCGCCCGTTCACGGGCATGCCGAAGCCCCCGACCGAGGATCGGCCCCTCCTGCCCGCTGACGGGCAAGAAGAGAAGGTCGGGGGCCTGCGGACCGCTCCGGAGGGAGCGGCCACGGTCGGGACGGGCCTACGCCCAAGGGGCGCGGACCCGTCCCGTCGTGGGAGGAACGCGGGAGGGAACGAGGTCAGGCGAGGACGCTCTCCAGCGAGACCGACTCCAGGCCGAAGGCCTCGGCGACGGCGCCGAAGGTGATCTGGCCCTCGTGGACGTTCAGACCCTTGGCCAGGGCCGGGTCGCGGCGCAGCGCGTCCTTCCAGCCACGGTTGGCCAGCTCCACGATGTAGGGCAGCGTGGCGTTGGTCAGCGCGTAGGTGGAGGTGTTCGGGACGGCGCCCGGCATGTTCGCCACGCAGTAGAAGACCGAGTTGTGGACCTGGAAGGTCGGCTCGGCGTGCGTGGTCGGGTGCGAGTCCTCGAAGCAGCCGCCCTGGTCGATGGCGATGTCGACGAGCACGGAGCCCGGCTTCATGCGGGAGACCAGCTCGTTGGTGACGAGCTTCGGGGCCTTGGCGCCCGGGATCAGCACGGCGCCGATCACCAGGTCGGCCTCCAGGACGGCCTTCTCCAGCTCGAAGGCGTTGGAGGCGATGGCCTTGATCTTGGTGCCGAAGACCTTGTCGGCCTCGCGCAGCTTGTTGATGTCGCGGTCGAGCAGGGTCACCTCGTAGCCCATGCCGATGGCGATGGTGGCCGCGTGCCAGCCGGAGACGCCGCCGCCGATGACGACGGCCTTGGCCGGGTGGGTGCCGGGCACGCCGCCGGGCAGCACGCCGCGGCCGCCGGCCGGGCGCATCAGGTGGTACGAGCCGACCTGCGGGGCCAGCCGGCCCGCGACCTCGGACATCGGGGCGAGCAGCGGCAGGGCGCCGTTGGCGAGCTGCACGGTCTCGTACGCGATCGCGGTGGTGCCGGACGCGACCAGAGCGTCGGTACCGGCGCGGTCGGCCGCCAGGTGCAGGTACGTGAAGAGGGTCTGGCCCTTGCGCAGACGGTGGTACTCCTGGGCGATGGGCTCCTTGACCTTCAGCAGCAGGTCGGCGGTGGCCCACACCTCGTCGGCGGTGGGGAGGATGGTGGCGCCGGCGGCCACGTACTCCTCGTTGGGGATCGAGGAGCCGACACCGGCGTTGTCCTCGATGTAGACCTCGTGTCCGTTGCGGACCAGCTCATGCACGCCGGCGGGCGTGATGGCCACGCGGTACTCGTGGTTCTTGACCTCGCGGGGGATGCCGACCTTCACGGCTAAACACGTCCTCTTGCCATGGGGGTCCCTACCGGAGAAGACCGGCGGGCGACGCGCACGTGGGGAGACCTCCGGAAGACACCGGGGCACAGATCGCTGCGCGACTAAGTTCGAGTGTAATGAAGCCCAGGCGGCGTGTCAGCCTTCCAAAGTGAATAAATCTGCCGGACACATTGGCAGGTTCGTAGGCTTCCCCAGTGATCTTCCCGCCAATGATGTCCCGACCGGGCATCTCCGACGATACTCCCGAACCCTGACCTACCACCCTGCGTCGAGACGTTCCCGCAGCTCCGCGAGGGCGGCGCCGACGGCCTGCTGCCCCCGCTCGTCCCCCAGCCGGCGCAGCACCGACAGGGACGCCCGGTACTCGCGCTCGGCCTCGTCGAAACGGCGCTGGGCGGTGTGCGCCTCCGCCACCCGGGCGAGCAGCCGGGCCTCGGCGGCGTGGTCGCCCATGGACTGCCGGAGGCCGAGCGCCCGCCCGTACCAGTCGGCAGCGCGCACGGCGTCGCCGAGCGCGCGGTGACAGCCGGCCGCACCCTCCAGGGCTCGGGCACAGAGCGGCTCGTCGTCCGCGGAGCGGGCGTGCTCCAGGGCGGCCCGGTAGTGGCCTGCGGCCTGCTCCCAGCTGCCGGCGGCGGCCTGGAGGTCCCCCAGGTTGAGCAGTGCGGCTGCGGCGCGACGGGGTTTGCCGTGCCGCTCGGCCACGGTCAGCACCAGCTCGTGCAACTGGTAGAGGTCGGCCGGGGCGGCGGCCCCGGTCAGCGGCAGCGACCGCAGCAGGGCGGTGACCAGCCGGCCGGCCGAGCCGTCCAGGTCGCCCTGGCCGATCGCGTCGGCGACGGCGCCGAGCAGCACGTCGCGCTCCCCGAGCAGCCACTGCCGGGCCTGGTCGGCCGAGCGCAGCCGCAGCGGGCCCGGAAGCGGTTCGGGCCCCGCGCCGCCGGCCGGGTCGAGCAGGGCGCGGGCCGCCTCGGTGAGCCGGACCAGCCGCTCCAGCAGCCGCGCCCGGGCCAGCTCGATCTCGGCGGGCCGGTCCTCGCGCTCGCGCAGCCGGACCAGCCGGGGGTAGAGCCGGCCGGGCACCCGGTAGCGGGGCGTGCCGTCGGCGGCGGGCGCCTCCTCGCCGAGCAGCTCCCGCTCGGCGAGCGCGGCCAGCATCGTGGCGGCCTCCGGCGCCGGGCAGCCGACCAGGGCGGAGGCGGTCCGCAGGTCCGCCGTCTGGGCGGGCGCGAGGGTCAGCGCCCGCAGCAGCCGGGCCTGGGCGGGCGGCAGCGTGCCGTAGAGGAGGGTGAAGGCGCCGATCAGCGGGTCGTTGTCCGGGACGGGGACGGGCTCGGCCGGCCCGGGCCCGGGCTTCACCCAGGCGGCCGGGTCGGTCGGCGGCCCGGCCTTCGGTCCGGCAGCGGGCGTGCCGACGGTCGCCGTGCCGACAGTCGGCGGGCCGCCGGCAGCCACGGGCTTCCCGCCCCCGTCGGCCGTCTGTTTCCCGGCCTTGGCGGCCGGGCGCCTCCCCCGCCCGGCCCGCGCCCCGTCCGCCGGGCGCCTCCCGTCCTTGCCCTCCGCCGGCGCGTCCTCGGCCGGGGCCTCCTTGGCCGGCCCGTCCTTCACGCCGGCCGCCGGCCCCTTCCGCGGTACCTGCCCCGCCACCTGTTCCGTTCCGGTCCCGGCCCCCGCCACCGTTCCCGGCCCCGGCCCCGGTCCCGTTCCCGTTCCTGGCCCTGCGGCCTTCCCGTCCGCCTCCCGGACCGCCCGGGCCAGCTCGCGGGCCGCATCCGTGACGGCCAGCTCCGGGTTGCTCCGCAGCCACCCGGCCATCAGCCGCAGTGCGGCCGGCCGGGAGGCGCAGGCCTCCGCGAGGTCGGCCCCGCCGACGGGGTCGCAGCTGATCCTGGTGCCGCCGACCAGGTCGCCGAGCAGCTCACCCGAGGCCTGCCGGTCGAGCCCGCCGAGGATGACCGGGTCGATGTCCTCGATCCCGGTGAGCGGGCCGGCGGTGGTGGCGAGGACGAGGCACCCGGGCTCGTCCGCGAGCAGGGGCCAGACCTGCCCGGCGTCCCGGACGTCGTCCAGCACCAGCAGGACCTTCCGCCCGGCCAGCGCCTCGCGCAGCGCGACACAGGCGGGCTCGTCCCGGCCGTCCTCGACGGCGCCGGGCAGGGGGACGCCGACGCCGTCCGCCCCGAGTTGCTCCAGCAGCCGGCGGGCGGTGCGGGCGGGCGGCACCCGGCCGCCGTCGGGGGCGGAGAGGCGGGCGAAGAGCACGCCGTCGGGGAAGTCGGGGGCGACGGTGACGGCGAACCTGGCCGCCAGCGTGGTCCGGCCGGAGCCGGGCCGGCCGGCCAGCACCAGCACCGGGCTGCGGCCCTCGGCCGGGCGCGCGGCGGCGGCCCGCAGCGCGGCCAGCTCGGCACGCCGGCCGACGAGCAGGGCCGGCCCGGCGGGCAGCCGGTCCAGCCCGGGAACGCCCTCGACGGGTGCGCCGGGGCCCGCTTCCATGGTCGCCGTCTTCCTCGCCACCCGTGCCACTCCCGACGTCACCCAGCGCTCAGCGGAGGCGGCCCGGGACGGGCGCCCTGTCTGCGAAGCGTAGTTCGACCGTCCGGGTCAGCCGAGGTGCCATCCGGTCCTACGAACCGGTAAATCACCCCCACGGATCAATCGCGCGAACCCTCGCGGATCAGTCACGTGAACCCTCGCGGACCACTGACCCGAACCCTCGCGGATCAGCAGCCCGAACCGGCGGACCGGTCCCCCGAACCTCCCCGGGCAACCTCCCGCACCACCCGGCCGGCCGCACGCCCCTCCCCGGGCAGCCCCCACCCCACCCTCCCCTGCCCGTCCGAACGAGCCAGGCCTCGAACAGGCGAGGCCTCGAACCAGCCGGGCCTCGAAAGGTCAGGCCTCGAACGGCCGGGCCGGCCAGGGCGATTCGGCGGGCCGCAGCGCGTCCAGCCCGCCGGGGCCGTTGAGCGCGGCGTACAGGGCGAGCGTCCCGGTGATCAGGGTGGGGTTGTGCAGTTCCCCGGCGTGGATCAGCCGGACCAGCTCCGCGACGGGCACCCGGGCGGTCTCGATCTCCAGCTCCTCGCCGTGCGCCTCGTAGCGCTCCCCCTCGGCCTCGGCGAGGTCGGTGGCGAGGAAGAGCCGCAGCGCCTCGTCGGTGCCGCCGGGCGAGGTGTAGAAGTCGACCAGCACCCGCCAGGTCCCCGCCTTGCAGTGCGCCTCCTCGTACAGCTCGCGCTGGGCGGCGTGCAGCGGGTTCTCGCCGGGCACGTCGAGCAGGCCGGCCGGCAGCTCCCAGAGCCGCTGGCGGACGGGGTGGCGGTACTGGCGCAGGACGAGCACCCGCTGCTGGTCGTCCAGCGCGAGGACGGAGACCGAGCCGGGGTGGGTCTGGTAGTCGCGGCGGGCCCAGCTGCCGTCGGGCATCAGGACCTCCTCGCTGCGCACGCCGGTGACCTTGCCCTGGAAGGGCGTCCCGCTCCCCCGGACCTCCCACGCCTCGGCCACGTCGAAGATGCTTCGGTCGTCCATCGGTCTCCCCTTTTCGTCAGTGGGACACAATCTAACGCCGAACGGCGGCCCCGCGGGAATCGCGGGGCCGCCGTCGGGTGAACGGACCGGGTTGCCTACTTGTCGGCCGTCTTGATCTCGATGGCCGCCTTGACCAGACCCGCGAAGAGCGGGTGCGGGCGGGTCGGGCGGGACTTCAGCTCCGGGTGGGCCTGGGTGGCCACCAGGTAGGGGTGGACCTCGCGCGGGTACTCGACGTACTCGACCAGGTCGCCCTTCGGGGAGAGGCCGGAGAACTGCAGGCCGGTCTTCTCCAGGTCGGCGCGGTACGCGTTGTTGACCTCGTAGCGGTGGCGGTGGCGCTCCTCGACGTACTGCTCGCCGCCGTAGACCTCGCGGACGATCGAGCCCTCGGCGAGCTTGGCCGGGTAGAGGCCCAGGCGCATGGTGCCGCCCAGGTCGCCCTTGCCGTCGACGATGGCCAGCTGCTCGGCCATGGTGGAGATGACCGGGTACTTGGCGGCCGCGTCGAACTCGGTCGAGTTGGCCTCGGGCAGGCCGGCCAGGTTGCGGGCGGCCTCGATGACCACGCACTGCAGGCCCAGGCAGAGGCCGAGCAGCGGGACCTTGTTCTCGCGGGCGTAGGTGATCGCGGCGACCTTGCCGTCCACCCCGCGGTCGCCGAAGCCACCGGGGATGCAGATCGCGTCCACGTCGCCGAGCTGCTCCTGCGCGCCCTCGGGCGTGGTGCAGTCGTCCGAGGTGACCCACTTGATCTCGACGCGGGCGTTGTTGGCGAAGCCGCCGGCGCGCAGCGCCTCGGTCACCGACAGGTAGGCGTCGGGCAGGTCGATGTACTTGCCGACCAGAGCGACCTTGACGATGTGCTGCGGCTCGTGGACGCGGCGCAGCAGGTCGTCCCAAGTGGTCCAGTCGACGTCGCGGAACGGCAGGTCCAGGCGGCGGACGACGTAGGCGTCCAGGCCCTCGCCGTGCAGCACCTTGGGGATGTCGTAGATCGACTTGGCGTCGATGGCCGCGACCACGGCCTCCTCGTCCACGTCGCACATCAGCGAGATCTTGCGCTTGATGGCCTGCGGGACCTCGCGGTCGGCGCGCAGCACGATGGCGTCCGGCTGGATGCCGATGTTGCGCAGCGCGGCCACCGAGTGCTGGGTGGGCTTGGTCTTCAGCTCGCCCGAGGGGCCGATGTAGGGCAGCAGGGAGACGTGCACGAAGAAGACGTTGTCCCGGCCGACCTCGTGGCGGACCTGGCGGACGGCCTCGAGGAAGGGCAGCGACTCGATGTCGCCGACGGTGCCGCCGACCTCGGTGATCACCACGTCGACGTCCTCGGTCGCCATCCGGCGGATCCGGGCCTTGATCTCGTTGGTGATGTGCGGGATGACCTGGACGGTGTCGCCCAGGTACTCGCCGCGGCGCTCCTTGGCGATGACGGTCGAGTACACCTGGCCGGTGGTGACGTTCGCCGAGCCGTGCAGGTTGGTGTCGAGGAACCGCTCGTAGTGGCCGACGTCGAGGTCGGTCTCGGCGCCGTCGTCGGTGACGAAGACCTCACCGTGCTGGAACGGGTTCATGGTGCCCGGGTCCACGTTGAGGTACGGGTCGAGCTTCTGCATCGTCACACGCAGGCCGCGGGCCTTGAGCAGGGCGCCCAGGCTGGAGGCGGTGAGGCCCTTGCCGAGCGAAGAGGCGACACCCCCGGTGACGAAGAGGTGCTTGGTCGTCACGGCGCGGCCGTTCGATGCCTTGCCGGAATGGGGCTGTGCCAAGAGGGGGCTCCCGTGGGTCGCGTGTCGAAGGTGACGTGGGCGGGAGGCTCGCGGCTCGCCTAATGCGACGGGAGCGCGGTGCGGTGCACGTCGCTCGCGGGGTCGTCGGTTCGGCTGGTCCGGGGCGTTTGGTCCCACCGGTCCACGGGATACCAGGGTAACAGTGACCCGGCCGGGACGCTTTCCGGGCCGCTCGCGACTTGCACGGACCACGCTCCCGGCGCACCACTGGGCGCACAACAGGCGCACCGTACGGCGCACGTGTCACACCGGTCTCACCACCGGCCCGGGCGGGCCACCCGGCGGCACTCGCCCGGGCCATCCCCGGCCATCCTGACGGGCCACCCCGGGGTGATCCTTCCGGGCCATCCTGCGGGTCACCCCTGCGATGCACGGCATTTCCGCCGAATTGTGGCGCCACGCAGAGCTGCGCCCGCGTGCTTCGCCCCTTTCGTCCGTCGTAAGCTGCACGGACGCATCGCCGACAGCACGAGCACGCGGAGGGCGTGGGAGGGTCAGGACACCTCTCGGTCCCCGATGCGCGACCGGACCTCCCCGTAATCCAGCTCCTCCCACCCACCAGGGGCTCGACCGAGCCTCACGCGGACACTCCAGCAAGGCCCGCCACCACCCAACGGCAGGCCGGACGTCCCGGGGTGGCTCCCCGGCCCCGCAGACCCGCTGGCTCTCCCCGGATCGCCGATGCGTCGTGACCACATTGCGAACTGGAGATCCACGTGGCCGGCCGTATCGAGGACTACGCACTCATCGGGGACATGCAGACCGCCGCCCTGGTCAGCAGGGACGGGGCGGTCGACTGGCTGTGCCTGCCCCGCTTCGACTCGCCGGCGGTCTTCGCCGGCCTGCTCGGCACCGATGAACACGGCTTCTGGCGGATCGGCCCGGCCGAGGTGGTCCCCACCGAACCGCCCGCCCCCGCGGGCGCCCCGGTCACGGCCGCGGCCGCCGCCCGCGCACGCCTCGGCGACACCGGCGACCTCCGCGTCCCGCCGCCCACCGCGGCCGCGCCGGCCGTCCCCGCCGACCGGCGCCGCTACCGGGGCGACTCGCTGATCCTGGAGCAGGAGTGGGACTGCCAGGGCGGCACGGTGCGGGTGATCGACTTCATGCCCCCGCGCCCGCTGGCCGGCCGCGACGCCGTCCCCCAGATGATCCGGATCGTCGAGGGCCTCTCCGGAACCGTCCGGATGCGCTCGGCGGTGCGGATGCGCTTCAGCTACGGCCGGATCGTCCCCTGGGTGCACCGGGTCGAGCAGGCCGACGGCGGCCACCGCACCGTCGCCGTGGCCGGCCCCGACTCGGTGTGGCTGGACGGCGAGGCCGAGACGTACGGGCGCAACCTCACCACCTACGCCGACTTCACCGTCACGGCCGGTGAGCGGATCACCTTCGCCCTCACCTGGCAGGCCTCCCACCTGGAGCCGCCGACCGCCCCGGACGCCGAGGAGATGCTCGAAGCCACCGCCGGCTTCTGGCACGACTGGGCCGGCCAGTGCACCTACCAGGGCCCCTACCGGGAGGCGGTGATCCGCTCGCTGATCACCCTCAAGGGCCTCACCTACGCCCCCACCGGCGGCATCGTCGCCGCCCCCACCACCTCGCTGCCCGAGGACATCGGCGGGGAGCGGAACTGGGACTACCGCTACACCTGGCTGCGCGACGCCGCGATCACCCTCTCCTCCCTGCTGCGGACCGGCTACCGCGACGAGGCCCGCGCCTGGCGCGAGTGGCTGCTGCGGGCCGTCGCCGGCGACCCGGAGAACCTGCAGATCATGTACGGCATCGCCGGCGAGCGCGAGCTCACCGAGTCCTCCCTGGACTGGCTGCCCGGCTACGAGGGCTCCCAGCCCGTCCGGGTCGGCAACGGCGCGGCCGGCCAGCTCCAGCTGGACGTCTACGGCGAGGTAGTCGAGGCCCTGCACCTGGCCCACATGACCGGCCTGGTCCGCAACGACCACGCCCACCACCTCCAGCTGCGCCTGATCGAGTACCTGGAGGAGCACTGGCAGGAGCCGGACGAGGGCATCTGGGAGGTGCGCGGCCCGCGCCGGCACTTCGTCCACTCCAAGGTGATGGCCTGGGTCGCCGTCGACCGCACCATCAAGCTGCTGGAGCAGACCCCCGAGGACGCGCCCTCCGACGGCCACCTGGAGCGCTGGCGCGAGCTGCGCGAGACCATCCACCGGGACGTCTGCGAGAAGGGCTACGACCCGGAGCGCAACACCTTCACCCAGTACTACGGGGGCAAGGAGCTGGACGCCTCGCTGCTGCTCATCCCGCAGGTGGGCTTCCTCCCGCCGGACGACAAGCGGGTGATCGGCACGATCGAGGCGATCCAGCGCGAGCTCTCCACCGAGGACGGCTTCGTCCTGCGCTACCCGACGCACGACGAGAGCGGCAACAACGTCGACGGCCTCTCCGGCCACGAGGGCGCCTTCCTGGCCTGCTCGTTCTGGCTCGCCGACGACCTCGCCATGATCGGCCGGGTGCAGGAGGCGCGCGAGCTCTTCGACAAGCTGCTGGCCCTGCGCAACGACCTCGGGCTGCTCGCCGAGGAGTGGGACCCGCGGGAGAAGCGCCAGGTCGGCAACTTCCCGCAGGCCTTCAGCCACGTCCCGCTGATCGACACCGCGCTGCGGCTCACGGCCTGCGGCGGCGCGTACCTCTCGGCCCAGCCGGACGGCCTGGCCGCCGACCGGGCCGAGCAGGCCACGGTCTGAGCTACCCGCGCTGGACCAGCTCGTCGTAGGTGCTGAGCACCTGGGCGACGGTGGCGGCCTCGTCCGGCCAGGTCTCGGCCTGCTGCCGGCCGGCCGCCACCAGGCGTTCGCGGCGGGCCGGGTCGGCCAGCAGACCGCCCACCGCCCGGCCGATCGCGGCCGCGTCGCCGGACGGCACCAGCACGGCGGCGTCCCCGACCAGTTCGGGGACGCCGCCGACGGCGGTGGCGACCACCGGCACGCCCGCCCGCATCGCCTCCTGGACCACCAGCGAGCGGGCCTCCCAGCGGCTGGGGACCACCACCACATCCGCGGCGGCCAGCAGGTCCGGTACGTCGGTGCGGTAGCCGAGCAGGCGCACGGGCAGCTTCTCGGCGGCCACCCGCTCACGCAGCCCGGCGGCCTCGGGGCCGTCCCCGGCGAGCAGCAGCAGCGGCTCCGGGTCCAGGGCGGCCAGTTCGCGGGCGGCGTCCAGCAGCAGCCCGAACGCCTTCTGCGGGACGAGCCGGCCGACCGCCAGCACCAGCGGGCGGTCCGGGCCGTCGCCGAGCAGCGCGGCCCGGGCCTCGGCCCGCTCCAGCCGGCCCTCCGGCATCGGCGGGGCGGCGACCGGCCCGAGCCGGGCATCGGTGGCGCCCAGCTCGCGGGCCCGGGCCACCAGGTCGGAGGAGGCGCCCAGCACCAGGTCGGCGGCGCGCGCCACCCGGCGCTCCATCAGCCGCTGGAGCCGCCGCTCCATGCCGGTGGCCAGCAGCGCGTGGTGCGAGGTGACCACGAGCGGGGTCTCCGGGCGCAGGCCCGGGAAGCGGCCGGCGGTGCGCAGCGCGAGGTCGGAGAGGAGCCCGGCGCGCAGGCCGTGGGCGTGCACCACGTCGGCGCCGGTGAAGGCGCGGCGCAGCTCGCCGATCGCGGCGGCGTCGCTGCGGGCGCCCGCGGTGGGGGTGATGTCGACCAGGTGGAATCTGGCGCCGGTGCGGGAGAAGCCGAACAGGGCGTCCGTACCGGCGGGCGCGCAGACCGTCACGGTCACCCCGTGCGCGACCAGGCCCTGGGCCAGGGAGCGCACGTGCGCACCGATGCCGCCGGTACTGGCGGCCAGGACGAGCACCACGTGCAGCTGACCCGGTTCTGGGGCGGCCGCGGCAGCCCGGGCGGCGGAATGGTCCACGTCGTCTCGCATCCGACTCGATCAGGTTCACGCGCCGCGGTGCGAGGATCTCCCGCCAGCGGCGCTCGGGACTGGAAAGCCAGTGTCCAGCCGCCACCATGCCAGGTCGGCGGCCCTCTTGGACAGTCGGCGCCGCCGGGGCGCGTCGCCGTGGGTCCGCGGGGGCCGCCGGGGCCGGCTACCGGTGGCGGGGGGCTCTGGCGGCGGCCAGCAGCTCCTCCGCGTGGGCCCGGCCGAGCTCGGAGTCCTCCAGGCCCGCCAGCATGCGGGAGAGCTCGCGGACCCGCTCCTCGTCGTTCAGCACCTTGACGCCGCTGCGGGTCACGGTGCCGTCGTTGGTCTTCTCCACCACCAGGTGCCGGTCGGCGAAGGCCGCCACCTGGGGGAGGTGGGTGACCACCACGACCTGGGCCGACTCGGCCAGTTTGGCGAGGCGGCGGCCGATCTCGACCGCGGCCTTGCCGCCGACGCCGGCGTCCACCTCGTCGAACAGGTAGGTGGGGACGGGGTCGGCGCCGGCGAAGACCACCTCGACGGCGAGCATCACGCGGGACAGCTCACCCCCGGAGGCGCCCTTGGCGATCGGGCGGGGCTGGGCGCCGGGGTGCGGGGCGAGCAGCACCTCGACCTCGTCCACGCCGTGCTGGCCGTAGGCGACGGTGCGGCCCTCGACCTCGATCCCGGACAGGTCGTCGACCTGGCTGATCGAGAAGGTCACCCGGGCGTGGGGCATGGCGAGTTCCGCCAGCTCCGCGGAGACGGCCTCGGCGAAGCGACCTGCGGCGGCCTGGCGGGCGGCCGAGACCTCGGCCGCCAGATCGGCCAACTCGGCGCGCAGCACGGTCTCCTGGGCGCCCAGCTCGTCTATCCGCTCGTCGTCGCCGTCGAGCTCGACGAGCCGGGCGGAGCCGGCCTCGGCCCAGGCCAGCACCTCGGCCAGGGAGTTCTCCGGGCCGCCGTACTTGCGCAGCAGCTGGGCCAGCACGGCCCGGCGGTCCTCCACGGCGGCCAGCCGGACGGGGTCGGCGTCCAGGTCGTCGGCGTAGCCCGCCAGGTCGCCGGCGACGTCGGCCAGCAGGTAGCCGACCTCGTTCAGCCGGTCGGCGAGGGCGGCGAGCCGCTCGTCGTGATGGCGGACGGCCTCCAGGGCGCGGCGGGACTGCGCGAGCAGGGTGCCCGCGTCCAGCGCCTCCGGGTCGGCCGGGTCGCCGGCCAGTGCGGCGTGGGCGAGGGTCGCGGCGGAGGAGAGCGCGTCGGCGTGACCGAGCCGCTCGGCCTCGGCGCCCAGCTCGGCGTCCTCGCCGGCCACCGGCTCGGCCGCGGCGACCTCGTCCAGGCCGAAGCGGAGCAGGTCGGCCTCCTGGGCGCGCTCGCGGGCCCGGGTGGTCAGCTCCTCCAGGGTGGCGGAGACGTCGCGCAGCCGGCGGTAGACCTCGCGGTACCGGGCCAGCGGCTCGGCCACCGCCTCGCCCGCGTACCGGTCCAGCGCGCCGCGCTGGCGGGCCGGGCGGAGCAGCCGCTGCTGGTCGGTCTGGCCGTGGACGGCGATCAGGTCCTCGCCGAGTTCGGCGAGGAGACCGACCGGCACGGCCCGGCCGCCGACGAACGCCCGGGAGCGGCCCTCGGCGGAGACGGTCCGGCTGATCAGCAGCGCGCCGTCGTCCAGTTCGGCGCCGGCCTCGACGGCGCGGGCCGCCACCGGGGAGCCGGCGGGCAGTTCGAGGCGGCCCTCGACGACCGCGCGCCCGGTCCCGTTCCGCACCAGGCCCGGGTCGGCGCGGCCGCCGAGCAGCAGCCCGAGGCTGGTCACCACCATCGTCTTGCCGGCGCCGGTCTCACCGGTCACGGCGGTGAAGCCGGGAGCCAGTTCGACCACCGCGTCGTCGATGACCCCAAGATCCCGTATCCGCATCTCGTCCAACACGGTGACGACCTTACGAGGTTCCACCCCCGGCGCGCGACGAGCGACAACTCTCCGCCCGCAAGTTCATCCCTTCCGGGAGGTTTGCGCCGCGGTGGGCACGGTGCACCACGGCAGGAAGAACTGCGCCAGCGGGCCGATGGCCAGCGCGTACGCGACGGTCCCGATCCCGGCGGTGCCGCCGAGCAGGAGTCCGGCGGCCAGGACGGTCAGTTCGATACCGGTCCGGATCAGCCGCAGCGAGCGGCCGGTGCGCCGGTGCAGGCCGGTCATCAGGCCGTCGCGCGGGCCGGATCCGAAGCGGGCGCCGATGTAGAGGCCGGTGGCCAGGCCGTTCAGCACGATCGCGCCGGCCATCAGCGCGATCCGGGCCGGCAGCGGGCCGGGCGCGCCGGCCACCCGCAGGGTGAGGTCCATCGCCGCGCCGATCACCAGCACGTTGGCGACGGTGCCGAGGCCGGGGCGCTGGCGCAGCGGGATCCAGAACAGCAGGACGAGGGCGCCGCAGATGGTGACCCAGGCACCCACCGAGAGGCCCGCGGTGCGCTGGAGGCCCTGGTGGAAGACGTCCCACGGGTCGAGGCCGAGCCCGGAGCGCAGCATCAGCGCCATGCTCGCCCCGTACAGCCAGAGCCCGACGGCGAGCTGCGGGAGCCGGCGGCCCAGCGCGTGGGTGTCGCCGAGCAGGCGGGCGACGAGGGACGGGCCCTGCGGGGCGGCGGGAGCCGGGCTCTGCGGGGCGGCGGGGGCTGTGGGGGGCGTCGGCGTGGTCGTGGTGGCCATCGGGGTCTCCTGCGGGTGGTGCTGCACCCCGGGGTTCCGCGCCCGGTGGTGGCGGACTCGACGGCCGCCCTGTCATGATGGCCAGGCCAATGAAGCCCGCTCCAGGGCCAATTCCAAGCAAGTGGACTTGACTGTCATGGCCGACTGGCACACCACCGTCACCGCCGCCGCACTCGCCCGGCTGCTCTCCACCGCCCGGCTGCCCGAGCCGGCCGGCACCCGCCGGCCCGCCTACCGGACCCTGGCCGGCCGGATCCGGCTGCTCGTCTCCGAAGGCCGGCTGCCCGTCGGCGCCCGCCTGCCCGCCGAACGCGAGCTGGCCCTCGCCCTGCGGCTCAGCCGCACCACCGTGGCCACCGCGTACGAGGCCCTGCGCACCGAGGGCTACCTGCACAGCCGGCGCGGCTCCGGCAGCTGGACCGCCCTGCCCGAGGGCGCGCCACCGCCCGGCGACGCCCTGCACCCGGTGCCGCCGGACGAGCAGGGCCGCACCCTGGACCTCGGCGTCGCCGCCCTGCCCGCCCCGCAGCCCTTCCTCGGCGCGGCCGCCGCCCGGGCCGTCGAGCAGCTGCCCGCGTACGCCGCCGGACACGGCCACTTCCCCACCGGCGTCCCGGTGCTGCGCGAGGCCGTGGCCCGCCGCTACACCGAGCGCGGACTGCCGACCACCCCCGACCAGATCCTGATCACCATCGGCGCGATGGGCGGCCTGCACCTCGTCCAGCGGGCGCTGATCGGCCGCGGCGACCGGGTCGCCGTCGAGGCGCCCAGCTACGCGCACACCCTCCAGGCGCTGCGCCGGGGCGACGCCCGCCTCGTCCCCGTCCCGTACGCCCGGCCGGGCGGCCCGGACCGGCAGCCGGAGTGGGACCTCCCCGAGTGGCGCCGCGTGCTGCACGGCGCCGCGCCCAGGGCCGCCTACGTGATCCCGGACTTCCACAACCCGACCGGCGCCCTGGTCACCGAGGAGCAGCGGCGCGAACTGCTGGCCGCCGCCCGCGCCGCCGGCACCGTCGTCCTGGTCGACGAGACCACCGCCGAACTCGGCTGGGGCCTCCCCGACGGCGCGCCGCTGCCCCGCCCGACGGCCGCGCTGGACCGCTCCGCCCAGGTGGTCACGGTCGGCTCGGCCGGAAAGCTGCTCTGGGGCGGCCTGCGGATCGGCTGGGTCCGGGCCGCACCCGCCCTGGTCCGGCGGCTGGCCTCCGAGCGGGTCTACAGCGACGTCGGCGCCCCGGTCCTGGACCAGCTGATCGCCGCCGAGCTGCTGGGCGAGCCGCTGGCGGCTGTCCGCGCCCACCAGCTGGACCGGCTGCGGGCCACCGCCGACGCCTTCGCCGACGCGCTGCGCACCCGCCTGCCGGACTGGCGCTACGCCATGCCTCCCGGCGGGCTCGCGCTCTGGGTCTCCACCGGCGACGTCTCCGGCGCGGCGCTGGCCCTGGCCGGTGAGCACGCCGGCGTGCGGATCGCGGCCGGCAACCGCTTCGGGTCGGACGGCGCGTTCGAGCACCACATCCGGATCCCGCTCACCCTGCCCGTCCCGGCCGTTCCCGCCGCCGTCGAGCGTCTCGCCGAGCTCGCCGCCCGGGCTGTCGCCGGCGGCCGGTGGAGCGACGCCGCCGACGACAGCCAGCCGCTGGCGGTCTGACTGGCGGTCAGTTCACCGCGGCTGGAGCGAAGTTCAGTGCGTCTCCGCCCGCCCGCGCCAACCTGTCACCGGCAGCGCGAACTTGGCCACCAGGCGGTCGGTGAACGGCGCCCGGTGCAGCCGCGCCAGCCGCACCGGCGTCTGTCCCCGGCGGACCTCCACCCGCGCCCCGGCGGGAAGTTCGACCGAACGGCGGCCGTCACACCAGAGCACCCCGTGCGGGGTCTTCGGCTGCACCTCCACCGCCAGCACCGAGTCCGGCGAGGTCACCAGCGGCCGGGCGAACAGCGCATGGGCGCTGATCGGCACCATCAGCAGCGCCTCCACCTCCGGCCAGACCACCGGCCCGCCACCGGAGAACGCGTACGCCGTCGAACCGGTCGGCGTCGCGCAGACCACCCCGTCGCAGCCGAAGTTGGAGACCGGGCGGCCGTCCACCTCGGTCACCACCTCCAACATCCGCTCCCGGGACGCCTTCTCGATCGACGCCTCGTTCAACGCCCAGTCGTGGTGCACCACATCGCCGTTGGTCCGGACGATCACGTCGAGGGTCATCCGCTCCTCGACCTCGTAGTCGGCGTCGACCACCCGCTCGACCACCACCGCGAGATCGTCCCGCTCCGCCTCCGCGAGGAAGCCGACCCGGCCCAGGTTGATGCCGAGCATCGGCAGCCCGTGCTCGCGTGCCAGCTCCGCACCGCGCAGCAGCGTCCCGTCCCCGCCCGCGACGAGGATCAGCTCGCAGCCGTCCGCCGCACCCGGCCCCCCGGCCACGCGCTCGACGCCGTCCGGCAGATCCAGGTCCACCGCCTCGGCCGCCAGCAGCCGGATTCTGATCCCCGCCTTCAGCAGGCCGTGCACCAGCCCCTCGACACTGCGCAGCGCCGCCTCGCGGCCGGTGTGCGCGATCAGGAAGACCGTACGTTCATCACTCATGCCCGCTGCCCTCTCCCTACGCCTGCCGGGTCACCCTCGGCCCGGTTCGGCCGCGTCACCCAGCATGATGGACCGGACGTCCGCAGAGCACCCTATCGGGGGCCCTCCGCGACGGCCCGGTCCGCCTCCGCCGGGTCCAACTGCGGGGCGTCCCTGCGCAGCCAGAGGAAGTACTCGACGTTCCCCGACGGGCCCGGCAGCGGGCTCGCGGTGACCGCCCGCACACCCAGCCCGAGCTCCCACGCCTGCCCCGCGACCTGGCGCACCATCTCCGCGCGCAGCTGCGGGCTCCGCACCACGCCGCCGCTGCCGAGCCGCTCCTTGCCGATCTCGAACTGCGGCTTGACCATCAGCACCAGGTCCGCGTCCTGGGCGGCGCAGCCGGCCAGCGCGGGCAGCACCAGGCCGAGCGAGATGAACGAGAGGTCGCCGACCACCAGGTCGACCGGCGTCCCGCCGATCACGTCCAGGGTCAGCTCGCGCACGTTGGTGCGGTCCATCACGGTCACCCGGTCGTCGCTCTGCAGCGACCAGGCCAGCTGGCCGTAGCCGACGTCCACCGCCAGCACGTGGGCCGCCCCGGCGCGCAGCAGCACGTCGGTGAAGCCGCCGGTGGACGCGCCCGCGTCCAGCGCCCGGCGGCCCTCGACCACCAGGCCCTGCGGCACGAACGCGGCGAAGGCGCCGGCCAGCTTGTGGCCGCCGCGCGAGACGTAGTCGGGGTCGTTCTCGTCCTTGGCCACCACGACCGCCGCCGAGGTCTCCACCTGGGTGGCCGGCTTGGTCGCGGTGGTGCCGCCGACGGTCACCCGGCCGGCCGCGATCAGCTCGGACGCGTGCTCCCGCGACCGGGCCAGCTTGCGGCGGACCAGCTCCGCGTCGAGACGGCGTCGTGCCACTGCCACTGGTGTTCAGCTCCTACAGGTGGTTCTGCGGGTGGTTTCCCGGCGGGGGCGTTCCCCGCGGGTCATTCCCGGTCGAGCGCGGCCAGCGTGTCGGTGAGCCGCTGGTGAACATCTTCGTACACCGCGACGTGCGCCTCGGTCGGCACCCCGTCCAACGCCTCCAGCCGGGCCAGCCCGGCGTCGACGGCGGGGTGGCCGGTCGGGGCGAGCCCGACGCCCAGCGGGAGCGGTTCGCCGTCGGCCGGGTCAAGGGCCGCGGGGGCCGGGTCGTAGGCCCCCGGGGCCGGGTCGAGGTCAGGCACCGGGCTGTTCCGGCTTCTTCGCACCGCCGGTCTTCCGGGCGGTGGTCTTCTTCGTGGCCGACCGCCCGGCCGACGCCTCCGGCGCTGCGGCCTTCCTGGTGCTCGTCTTCCTGGTGGCCGTACTTCCGGCGGTCGCCTTCTTGGCGGTCGCCTTCTTGGCAGTCGCTGTCCCGGTGGTCGTCGTCTTGGTAGCCGCCTTCTTGGCAGTCGTCTTCTTGCTGACGGCCTTCTTGGTGACGGCGCCGTTGGTGGCCGCCGTCCCGGACGCCGACTTCCCGTCGGCGGTCTTCTTGCCGGTCGTCCTCCCGGCCGCGGGCTTGGCGGTGGCCGTCCCCTTCGCCGGGGCCTTCTGCGGCCGCTCCTCCGCCGCCGCTTCCCGCACGCGCTCCGCCCGGGTCGGCGGCACCGGCGGATCGACCTCGACCGGCGCGTCGACCTCGACCCGCTCGGCCACCACCGGCGCGGACGCCACCGGCTCGTCCTCGCGCTCCCAGCCCTGCCCGAACAGCCCGTCGGCCCGCGGCGCCGGACCGGGCTCCCCGGCTCCGGCCTGCGGCCCCGCCGCCGGCCCGTCACCGTCCTCCTCGACCTCGCGCAGCTTGCTCTCCAGGTACGCGAGCACCACGCCGACCTTGGTCACCTGGTCGCCGACCCGCTCGAAGGCCTTCTCGACCTCGCCGCGCGCCACCCCGACGGCGAGGTCCACCCCGGCCCGCCCGGCGGTCACGGCCTCCTCGGCCAGCGTCTGCAGCGACTGGGCGGACGGCGGGAACTGCCCACCCAGCCGGCGCTCCACCTCCGCGACGTCGACCCCGCTCTTCTCCAGCAGCCCGGCCGCCGTCCCGACGACCCGCTTGCCGACCTCCTCCACCAGCCCGGCGGCGACCTCAACCGCTCCCCGCACCGTCTTCGGCAGCATCCGGGTGCCTCCTTAGCGCCTGCGCGCATCGCTCCGTCGCCGTCGGTGCCCGGACCGTTCCGGGCACCCCACAGACGACGCTACCGCCAAAACCCTCCTGCGGTACCGTGGCCCCGCACCACCACAGTCTCCGCCGCACAGGGAGTGGACCAACCGCCATGGCCAACGCCGAGGAGTGCCGCACGGCACTGGAGCAGCTCAGCCGGAACATGGCGAACTCCACCGGGAACGTCCGCAAGGCCGCCGCCCTCGACCGCTCGCTCACCTGCCGGATCACCGATCTCGACGTGACCTTCACCGGCCGGCTCCGCGACGGCCGCATCCAGGACGTCACCCAGGCTCCCGGCGCCCCCGCCCAGAAGGCCGAGATCCGGCTCACGATGAGCAGCGACGACCTGGTCGACATGGTCGGCGGCCGGCTCAACTTCGCCTCCGCCTGGGCCGGTGGCCGGGTCAGGCTGGAGGCGGGCTTCCGCGACCTGCTGCGGCTGCGCACCCTGCTCTGACCCGGCACCCGGCACCCGGCACCCGGCCGGACCCCTTCCGATTCCCGGGACCCGTCCGACCGGCTCGCCCTCCCCCGAGGACCGGCACTCCCCGGGACCGGAACTTCCCCGGGACTCAGAAGGCCAGCTCGGCCAGCGCCTTCCGGCCGTCCACCGGCACACCGTCGGCGTCCAGTGCCGTCCACGCCGCCGCGCAGAGCGCCCGCAGCCCGTCCCAGCGGTTCTCACCGGTGGCCTCGAACCGCAGCTCGCCGTCCTGCGCCACCGCGAGCCAGCCGCCGCAGGCGAAGCCGCCACCCGGCTGTCCGGCTACCTCCGGATGCGGCACGAGCAGCCCGCGCAGGTCCGCCGACACGTACGTCGGCCGGTGCTCCACCGGCGCCGCCAGCAGCTGCGCCGCCGTCGTCACCCCGGTGAAGACCAGCAGGCTGTCCACCCCGCCGTTGAACGCGCCCTCGATGTCGGTGTCCAGCCGGTCCCCGACCACCAGCGGCCGCCGCGCACCCGTGCGCAGCACCGTCTCGCGGTGCATCGGCGGCAGCGGCTTGCCCGCGACCTCCGGCTCCACACCCGTCGCCGCCCGCACCGCCGCGACCAGCGTGCCGTTGCCCGGCGCGATGCCGCGCGCCTGCGGCACCGTCAGGTCCAGGTTGGACGCCACCCACGGCAGTCCGCTCTGGATCGCGAACGAGGCCTCCGCCAGCTGCTGCCAGCCCACCGAGGGGTCGAAGCCCTGGACCACCGCGAGCGGCTCCTCAGCCAGCGTGCGGACGGCCACCAGACCGCGTTCGGCCAACGCCTCCTCCAGGCCGAGGCCTCCCACGACCAGTACCTTCGCCCCGGCCGGGACCTTCTCGGAGACGACCCGGGCCGCCGCCTGCGCGGAGTTGATCACGTCGGCGGGCTCGGCCGGCACACCGAGGTCGGTCAGGTGCGCGGCTACCACGCGGGGCGGGCGGGAGGCGTTGTTGGTCACGTACGCCAGCCGCATCCCGGTCGTCCGGGCGGACGCCAGCGAGTCCACCGCGTGCTCGATCGCGTCGGGCCCGGCGTACACGACACCGTCGAGGTCCAGCAGCGCCGTGTCGTACGCCTCGGTCAGCGGGAGCCCGCTCCCGCCTGGGGCGGTCCGTCGCGCGGTGGTGGCCGTCTCGGTCATGCCTGCTCTACCTCATTCACTGCGTCGATCCCCGTCATCCGTGTCATCCGTGCGGTCCCGGTCGTCCCGGCCGTCCGCACCGCCCGTGCCGGGCGTGGCCTCCGGAGGCTCCAGGTACCCCGGCGCCCCCGGCAGCAGCGGTCCGAACGCCCCGGCGCGCGCCGCCAGGGTGGCCCGGGTCTGCCGGAGCGCGGCCCGGTAGTGGGCGGTCTCCGGCCGCATCGCCACGGCCAGTGCCAGGTGCTCGGCCGACGTCTCGAAGTCGCCCAGCCGCGCCGCCGCGACGCCCCACCCGAACTGAGCGTAGTCGTCCGACGGATCGGCCAGGGCGACGGCCCGGAAGTTCTCCAGCGCCGCCGCGTACGAACCCGCGTCGAACTGCGCTCTCGCCAGCGTCTCCCGGATGCTGCGCGAGTGCGGCTCCGCCGCGGCCGCCCTCGCGAGCAGCTGCTCGGCCGCCGCCGGGTGCCCCTGCGCCAGCAGCTTGCCGCCCCGGCGGAACCACTCGTACACGTCACCCACGGGCTCCCCCGCCCGCCCCTGCGCCGGGATCCCGCCCCCGCCGGGACCGCCGCCGGGGCCCTCTCCGCCTGCGAATCCGTCCGGACCGTCCGGGCCCCCGGTACCGCCGTCGACCCGCTCCTGCCCGCCGCTGCGCTCGCTCACGCCGTACCTCGCCCTCCGGTCACGACACCCGTCCCACCGACCAGCACGGGTGTTCCGATCTCTGAACAACGCGTACCCGGTTACGATGCCCAGAATGAGCACCCCCAGTGCAGAAAGCGGAGCGGAGTCTCCGCAGGGCGGCCCCGGCGATCCCGGTCACGTCGCCACCGCAGGTCTGTCCCTCTCCCCGTTCCGTGGCCTCAGATACGTCCCCGACCGGGTCGGCGCACTGGCTGCGGTCACCTCGCCGCCGTACGACGTCGTCGATCCCGGCCGCCGGCTCGACCTGGAGACCGCCGACCCGCACAACGTGGTCCGGCTGATCCTGCCGCGCCCCGAACCGGACGACACCGGCGACCGCCCCGACCGCGACACCCGTTACCGGCACGCGGCCCGGCTGCTGCGCGACTGGCAACGGGAGGGCGTCCTGGCCGCCGACCCCGAGCCGGCGCTGTACGTCTACGAGCAGCGCGTGCCCGCCACCGGCGACTCCCCGGAGCTGCTCCAGCGCGGACTGATCGGCGCCCTGGCCGTCAGCGGCAGCGAGGCCGGCGTCGTCCTCCCCCACGAGGACGTGATGCCCCGGCCGGTCGCCGACCGGGTCGGTCTGATGCGGACCACCCGCGCCAACCTCGAACCGCTGCTCCTGACCTACCGGGGCAACGGCGGCGCGGCCGGCGTGATCGAACGCGCCGTCCAGGACGAGCCGCTGCTCACCACGACCACCACCGACGGCACCCACCACCGGCTCTGGGCCGTCACCGACCCCGCCGAGATCGCCGAGATCAGCCGCGACCTGGCCACCTGCCGGGCACTGATCGCCGACGGCCACCACCGCTGGGAGATGTACCTGCGGCTCCAGCGCGAGCACCGCCACCTCCCGCGCAGCCCGTGGGACCGAGGCCTGGTACTGCTGGTCGACACCGCCCGCTACCCGCTGAAGGTCCGGGCGATCCACCGGGTGCTGTACCGGCTGCCGGTCGCCGCGGCGCTGGAGAAGCTGGGCGACCGCTGGCAGGTCAAGGAGGTGCCCGGCCCGCTGGACACCGCGCTGCAGTCCCTCGCCGAGCAGAAGCGGCACGGCGGCAGCAGCTTCCTGCTGACCGGCGGTGACGGCGTGTACTGGCTGGTCGGCGAACCCGACGAGGAGTTGCTCGACGCCACCGTGCCGCAGGACCGGCCGCAGGAGTGGCGCCACCTGGACGCGACCGTCCTGCACGCCACCCTGCTCGACCACACCTGGCGCGTCCCCGACGGCCCGGACGACATCGGTTACCTGCACACCGCCGTGGCCGCGGAGCGCGAGGCCGCCCGGAGCGGGGGCACCGCGGTCCTGCTCCACCCGGTGCGCGAGAGCGTGGTCCGCCGGCTCGCCGAGCAGGGCGTCACGATGCCCCGCAAGTCGACCTCCTTCGGCCCGAAGCCGGCCACCGGGCTGGTGCTGCGCAGCCTCGAACTGGGCTGATCCCGGCCTGGGGCCGACCCGGCCGGTCGGTCCGGCTGGTCGGTCCGGCCGGGGCCGACCGAGCCCTGCGGCAAGCTCCGGACAGCAGTGAGGCCCTGCCCCGCCCGGGATCTCCCGGGTGGGGCAGGGCCTCACTCAGTCCTGCTCGACGTCAGGCCTCGTGGCCGAGGGCCTGACGGCCTCAGGCCTTCGCGTCGCTGGAGCGCTCCGGCGCGACGCCGTCGAACTCCTCGTCGATCTCCAGGTCGTCGTCGTCGTAGAACTCCTCGACGTCTTCCTCGTCCTCGAAGATCTCCCGCTCGTCCGGCACGCCGCCACCACGCGGCTTCGCCGGGGCCTCGGCCTGCTCGGCCGGCTCCTCCAGCTCCGGGTCCAGCGCGTCCACGAACTCCAGGCCGTCGATCTCGGCCAGACGCTCCGAGGCGTTGGTCGCACCCTCGCTGTCGGCCTCGGCCGCCTTGGCGAACCACTCACGGGCCTCGTCACCACGGTCGGCCGCGATCAGCGCCTCGGCGTAGGCGTAGCGCAGTCGCGCGGTCCACGGCTGCACCGAGTTGGAGGCCAGCTCCGGGCTCTGCAGGGTGACGACGGCCGCGTCGAACTGCTCCATGTCGGTGCGGGCACCGGCGGCGACCAGACGCATCTCGACCTGGCCGGCCTTGTCCAGCTGCTTCACCTCGGGCTCACCGGCCATCGCCAGCGCCCGCTCCGGACGGCCCAGACCACGCTCGCAGTCGGCCATCACCGGCCACAGGTCCGCGCGGCCGGTCATCCGGCGGGCGGCGCGGAACTCGGTCAGCGCCTCGGAGTAGCGCTGCGTCATGTACGACGCGAAGCCGGCCGCCTCGCGGACGGCGGCCACACGGGAGGCCAGCCGCAGCGCGATGCGCGAGTACTGGTAGGCCTCCTCCGGCTCGCTGTCCAGCAGCCGGGCGACCATCACCAGGTTGCGGGCGACATCGTCGGCGAGCGTCTTGGGCAGGCTCTTGAGCTCCTGGCGGACGTCCGCGTCCAGCTCGAAGCCGGTGACGTCCTCCGGGATCGGCAGGCGCTTGACGGGCTCGTAGTTGCCCCGGCGGTCGTCGTAGTCCCGGCCGCCGCGGTCGTCGCGGTCGCGGTTGTAGCCGCCCGAGGGGCGGTCGTCACGGCGCGGACGGTCGTCGCGGCGGAAGCCGCCACGGTCGTCACGACGGCCCTCGAAACGCCCGCCGCCACGGCTGTCCCGGCCGCCGCGGTCGTCGCGGTCACGGTTGAAGCCGCCACCGGACGGACGGTCGTCCCGGCGGAAACCGCCACCGGAGGGGCGGTCGTCACGGCGGAAACCACCGCGGTCGTCACGGTCGCGGTTGAAGCCGCTGGGCCGGTCGTCACGACGGAAGCCACCGCCGGAGGGGCGGTCGTCACGACGCGGACGGTCGTCACGGTCACGGTTGAAACCGCCACCGGACGGACGGTCATCGCGACGGAAGCCACCGCGGTCGTCACGGTCGCGGTTGAAGCCACCACCGGACGGACGGTCGTCACGACGGAAACCGCCACGGTCGTCACGGTCACGGTTGAAGCCACCACCCGAGGGGCGGTCGTCACGACGGAAGCCACCGCGGTCGTCGCGGTCGCGGTTGAAACCGCCCGAGGAGCGGTCATCGCGGCGGAAGCCACCGCCGGAGGGGCGGTCGTCACGACGCGGACGGTCATCGCGGTCACGGTTGAAGCCACCACCGGACGGACGGTCATCGCGACGGAAACCACCGCGGTCGTCACGGTCACGGTTGAAGCCACCACCCGAGGGGCGGTCATCGCGGCGGAAGCCACCACCGGACGGACGGTCGTCACGACGCGGACGGTCGTCACGGTCGCGGTTGAAACCGCCACCCGAGGGGCGGTCGTCACGGCGGAAGCCACCACCGGAGGGACGGTCATCGCGACGGAAACCACCGCGGTCGTCACGGTCACGGTTGTAACCGCCACCGGAGGGACGGTCGTCACGACGGAAGCCGCCACGGTCGTCACGGTCACGGTTGAAGCCACCACCGGACGGACGGTCGTCACGGCGGAAACCGCCACCGGAGGGACGGTCATCGCGACGGAAACCACCGCGGTCGTCACGGTCACGGTTGTAACCGCCACCGGAGGGGCGGTCGTCACGACGCGGACGGTCGTCACGGTCGTCGCGGCGGGGACCACGGTCGTTGGACCAGCCCCCGCGAGACCGGGGCTCGTAGCCGCGGCCGTCGTCCGATCGACGCTCGGGACGGTCCTGGGGCTGGTTCGACATTGTGGTGACTCCTTCTGCTGCTCAGCTCCACCGCGGCCTGGGCGACACCACTGCCCTCGCGCGGTTCGATGCCGGCCTCCTGGCCGCGCACCTACTCCATTGTCCGACATCCGGAGACCCCCCGCGCATGGGCGGAAGTCCCGATTTGTCGGGGTTGTACACGTTCGCAAAACACAAAAGGCCGCGGCCCCAGCGAATCGCTGGGGCCGCGGCCTTTGAATGATTGTTCGGCGGCGTCCTACTCTCCCACAGGGTCCCCCCTGCAGTACCATCGGCGCTGTGAGGCTTAGCTTCCGGGTTCGGAATGTAACCGGGCGTTTCCCTCACGCTATGACCAC